>CACZDG010000009.1 GCA_902779865.1 uncultured bacterium | reverse complement strand
GAAGAAATCCGCGTTGAAGCTTTCAACGACCGTAAACAGGACATTTTCCCTTGCGAGCAGGACGTTGTCGCCCTGCCAGTCGAAGCCATAGATGCTCTGAACCGCACGCTTGGCGTAATACAGCCAGTCCTGTATGTCGCCCGTGCCGATGTTCTCCGTGATCACTCGCAACTTGCGGTCAAGCAACCCGATGCGCTCGCATAAGGGAATAACCCTGCCGCTCACCGTGTCGTATCTGCTTGCGAGATATGGGGCTTCCCCGCACGACACCTCCAAACGCGGTGCTTTGACATATTCCTGCCAGGTCTTGCCTTTGGGGAATTTTATGTTGCCCTTGCCACAGGTCGATTTCCAGCCGAATTCTGTTTCAGGATCGAACTTGGCGACTTCTGTGTTGAACGGACTTGAATCGGGTTTCTTCCACCCGAACCACGCGGCATAAACAAGGTTGTTCTGCTTGTTGCATATCCACGATGGTGTGAACACTTCCGCGCGCTTGACCGAACGCTGCCGCTGTTCCTCTGCATTCTTGTCAACGCGGGGGCGAATCACAGGATGGCCCTTGTCCACGATCTGCGCGACTTGCATCTCGTCGTTCGCGCCAAAGCCCTTGCCGCGTGCGGCGTAGTCATCCGTCGCCCAGATGAGATTGCGGCCCGTCGATCGGTCTTTCAGCAGAACCGCAAGCACCTCTTCTGGAACGTTCCATTCCAGAATGTCGCGCGCAAGGGCGCTATCTGTCGATTTGCCTTTCACTCGTCATTCGCTCTCGGGGCAATATTATACCAAATTTTCATGGTGCTATCGCGCGTATTTTGCGGCTCACGCGGACCACGCGGTAGCCTTCGCCATGACTGCAGCGCGTGTAGAACGCCAGCACGTATATTCCAGGCGCGATCTGTTCGTCGAAGATGACTTCCGTGAGGTCCGGCGAGTAGCCGACGACCCTTCCCTTCGTCACGCGCTCGTAGCCCTTGTGCGTCCGCCGTTCCAGCCACACGCCCTCGTCTTCCTTCGCGGCGTCCACGGAGATATCATATCCCGCAACGCTCAGGACATGGCCGGTGGCCAGCACGTCAAAGCGCTTTGCCGTCTTGTCAAAGACATTGTAGATGTGCGCCTGGACCGTTGTGAGACCATTCACCGCCTCCAGCTTGTCCTTCAGCCCGTTCATCAGCGGGCGTCTCGCCTTCACCGCCCCGCGCACGTAAAGCCCCTCGGCGCCCGGCGAGGAATCGCGGCTGGAAAGTGCGCCGGACAGCCTTGGATAGAACGACACCAGCCCGAAGTCGAGCTTATTGCCTTTGGCCAGCTCATCCAGGATGAAGCCCTTCAGCAGTACCAACGTTGTCTCTGCCTGCGCGGCGTTCAATCGGGAAAAATCCGCCCACCGCTCGATGAGTTCTTTTCCCTCAAGGGTCGCGTTCGGCGTCAGGTTCGCCTGAAACTTCCCGGCGGCATCCTTCTCGCGAGTGACTGCCTTGATATTTATGCGCTTCTGCATGTTTTTTTCTCCTTTGTTCGTCGCGTCAGAGGGACGGACTGCATGTGAAATGCCGTCCTTACCCTGTGTCCAACTGAAACTTGCCGCCATTATACCAAATATTTGCCGCCGAATGAATATTAATTTGACGGCAAAACAACGATATTCGGCGACGAAACAACTACTTCCACCGTTGAAGATTCTCACGTACACATCTGGTCTAGGGCTCGTACACCGTAGGAAAATAGCGTTCACACAGTTGAGAGTAGAGATTTCCGTTCAAGTATTCTACAGTCGCTCTTACCTTCACAGTAAAGGTCGGCACAACTCCAAACACATTCTATTGACACTAGTCTGGTAAATTGCCCGAAGCCAGTTCCGTCCAGTCGTACGACATAAGCGCGCCGTTGACGCAGATGGACATTGGCGTGTCAAGCGCTTTCCTGACCGATTCAGACCATGACGGCGGCGGTATGACAAATTCAACCTTCCCAAACAGTCCCTTGTTCACGGCGAATGCGTGGGCTGCGGCGACGGCCATGCGTCCCCGTGTAAAGATATCCGGCGATGCCCCGAACCGCCGTTTCAAATCCAGCGCCACCTCCTGAAGCTCAGCGGCCTGACGCCCCACAAGCGAATAGCCAAGCGCATAGAGCAACACGGAAAGCTCCTCGTCCCGTCCCTTGCGCGAGTAATAGCTTCCCCCCTTTTCCCTTCCGTACTGTCCGATCTCCCCTGTCCCCGTCAGGTCGATGGACATCACGGGGCGGCCGGCTGCCACGTACTTCGCCACGGCCTCCGCGCTGTTTTTGCGGGCGGCGGCGTTCAAGGCAATAACCGGCGCACCCGATATCTTGGCCGGAATGAACACAACGGCGGGAAGTTGCAGCCCATCCGGACGCACATACGCCTCGCGGACGATTCGCACGTCGCCGCGCGTCTCTTCCGAAATCTCGATGCGCCTGAGCGGCACGGCGCCCGGCTCGGCGATGCCGGCGATGCGCCGCACGTCGGCAGGCGTGACCTTCCCCTTCCGTGCGGAAACAGCCGCCTTCAGGTCATCGCGCATGACATCGTACACCGTTCGTTCGCCGGGCAGCGACAATACGCCCCCGCCTCCGCACGCGGAACCATCGGACTTGCCCGGCCCGCAGTCAGACGTCTTTTTGTCGAAGCCCTTGTTGAGCGCACGGTACTCCTCCGTCGTCCGCGCAAGCGCGGCGGCGTCCCCGCGAAGCCAGCGCTTCATCCAGTCGATGGAAGACGCGCGGCTTCCCTCGTACCAGAGGTGGCCGCCCTCCATGTCCGTCATGCCGAAACGCTCCCCCCAGCCGAACCGCTTCATCACGTCTTCGGCAAGTTCGACTGTGTGCCGCGTGCCATCGAAGGGAAAGACGATGTCGCCGCGATAGGCCTGCACGCGCACCGGCAGTGGCGCGGACATGAGGCAGAACGACGCGTGGTTCAGGCCGAACGACAGCTGTCCGAAGATGTTCTGGCATGCGTCCCCGGGACCGATCGACGCCTTCTCGGCCGCCCGGGCAAAGGAACAGATGTATCCGGCGGGCGCCGTCGCCGCGAGCCGGGGATCGACCGCCTGCAGGAAGGCCGTGACGTTCCCGCCGCCCGAATTCCCCATGCAGCCGAGCGCCTTGGCGTCGATGTCGGGACGCGTCTCGAGATAGTCGAGCGCGCGCATCGCGTCCCACACGCGGAAGCGCGGGAACCCGCCCCCGAGAAGGACGGCCAGCGAGCCGATGCGGTTGTGCTCATCCCAGTTGAGCGCAGGGTTCTTCCCGCGCTCCTGTACGCGCTCGCCCTGCGCGAATGGATCGACAACCAGCGCCGCGATGCCGGCGCGGGCGGACATCACCCCGCCCCTGCCGTAATTGGGGGCGGACTTCCCCTCGCCACTGTGTCCGCAGGAAATCAGCACGCAGGGATATGGCGGCGGGAAACGCGTGGCATCGGGCAGATAGAGGTTGGCGGAAACATGAACGCCGGGCCAGCTCTCGAACAGGACGTTCTCCACCGTATAGCCGTCGCGCTTCCGGACGGCAATCGTGCGCGCGTTCAGCGGACACCGCTCGGACGGGAAACCGCCCATGGCGTGAATCATGCGGCTTCGCAGATTCTTTCCGTACTGCTGCAGCTCCTCGCGCGTTTTCATCCGCCGCCAGGCCGCATCACATGCGGCATCCGCCCGCTCGACCTCCGCAAACACCGCACGCCACGACGACCTTCCCGCGTCAGCGCCCAGGACAGGTTTCGCCAGTTCAGCGGAAATCCAGTCGGCGTCTCCTGCAACGCAGGAGAGCGTTCCCCACACGAACGCCGCGACCACTGCGGAAAAAACATGCCTTTGGCTTGTTTTCATCGAACGAATCCTTGCATACGCTTTATGGCTTGAGTGCCAAAATGGCGCCGGCATACGATAGCCTTTCAGCAATCATCGAATCGGCAATTCGCGGTAAATAGGCTTTCATGGGCGCGTATTATATCATATTCCGTCCGGAACTACAATAGCCATTCGGCAATTTCAACGGATTCCGTTCGGCAATTTCAACAGATTCCATTCGGCAAATTCAACAGATTCCATTCGGCAAATTCAACGGGTTACATTCGGTGAATTGACGCTGCTGAAGTTCTCCTTGCGCAGAGATAGCGAGTGCTACGGATGGCGTTCCGCGCTTGGACACGAATGCGCAAGGCCCCATTATTTCTTGTTCACTACTTCGATCTTGCCGACTGGATAGATCCGATCAATGCCGCCTTCAAGCGGTAGCGCGATCTCAGGCTTGCCGTCCTTGCGTCCCACGGATACGGCAAGCGTGTAGATGCCGGGCTTGAGCAGCTCGACCTTCTCGCCAGGCAGGTTCCGCTTGTGCTTGACGAACCAGTCGAGCACGACGTCCTTGTCGTTCAGCAGGTTCCACGTCAGCGTCGCATTTCCGTACTGAGGGGCGACGCCGACGTTCACCCACGTCGATTTCACGACGACGGGCTCGTTCACCTTCACGACCTCGGGATACTCAACGCGCCGCAGCTCCAGACGATATCCGAGGCGGTTCGCCGTCTCGGTCCACACGCCCTTGTTCACCTCCCAGTAGAGGTCGGGGAAACTGTGCGTGGAGAAATAGCTCGCATGGTACGCCTCTATGCACTAGGTACGTGTTCGGCAGGCATCGGCGAAACAGCGAAAGGTGCATCTTGGCGATCCTGCGGAACCGCTCCGGCTTGTCCTTTGCTTCCTTGTTGAACTTCGAGGTGTGGCATTCCCCGTAGATGCCGAGCGACCCGAGGTCGACGAACGCCACATCGGGGTTGCCGTCGTACCGCGCCGCAAACGCCTTGAGAAACTGCTCCACCTTGGCGAGGAACACGGGGTCGTCCCAGAACTCGTCAAACTCCTGCTTGTACGGCACGAACTCGTGTTTCTGGTCCTCGTGCGTCCACTTCCCCTTGATCCCGGCGTCCATTGCCCGCTGCAGTACTCGTTTCCAAGCGTGAACATCACGAACGACGGATGGTTCGCGTAGGCGTCCAATATCCTCTTCGACTCCGCCAGACAGTACGTGCGAAGACGGACATTCCGACCCATGTCACCGCCGAACGACGCGAACTCGGGCTGGAGATAGAACCCCGCCTCGTCGGCGGCCTCGAACGCGGCTTCAGGCGGACACCACGAGTGGAAACGGACGTGGTTGAGTCCGTACTCCTTCAGCGTGGCGAAGTACCGCCGCCATGGTTCCACCTCCATCGGCGGGGCGCCCGTGAGCGGCCATACGCACGAGTCAAGGCGTCCGCGCAGAAACACGGGCCGCCCATTCCGCCGGAACGTCAACGTCACGCTCGTACGTGGCGGGGCCCACGTAGGGGAAGCGGCGCGTTGGATGGCGCGTAAGGGCGTCCGTGAGGTAAGCGTCGTCGCGCATGGGGTCGATTTTCTCCAACTCCCTGGCGTTGATTCGACCGTTGCCCTTCCGCGCGATGTCGGTTGTTGACGGAAGGTCGATCACATCCGTGCAGTTCGTGGAATCGCCGAGCGCAAACTTCCAGCGTCCGGCGATTGACATCACGCCCACGCCATCGACGCACAACTCCGCGAACGCGGACATTGTGAAAAGCGTGCAACAGAGAACGACGCCCATAGCGGTGACAGCCCTACGCGCTCTTGCATTTATAAAGTTTAAGATTTTGGGGAATGAAGTTCAATGGGGCAACCGCTCGCCACGATGAAACCGTCACAAAACCCGTTCATCACCGCGCATGTCGCGCACTGCCCCACTGGATTTGCGTCCGCGACGAAGTCGAACACGAGGCACGCCATCGAGAGCCCGCTGTACGCCCAGTGGGGGGCTCTTCCATCCCCTTCTCGTCATACGGGGACCATACTCGTTCTTATCGGCAACAACTCAACGTGCAGACTGGGACCATTAAGCATTAAAGTCTGACGAAATTGAATTTATTGTCTGACTTTATTTCATATTTGGTCTGATATTATTGTAATTATCGTCTGACCTTATTTTATATTTTGTCTGACCTTATTTGTAATTTCGTCAGACCAAATGTATGATTTTGTCAGACGATAATGTTTCAGACACCCATGTTTGCAAGCAAGCTGGGCGTACTCTACGAGAAGTATAGACCTGGTAGCCAACTGTGAAGCCCCTAGGCATCCACCGATACGGCTTCATCCTCGATTCTTTAAAAACCGGGGTAGCGTGTACACGATTAAATTGGTGTGTGTGTGTATGAGGGGGATGGTGGAGAAGAGCGGATTCGAACCGCCGACCCTCACGTTGCGAACGTGATGCTCTACCAACTGAGCTACTTCCCCGTGGTGGAAAACGGCGAATAGTGTATCATATCCCGACGCTTCATGCAAGGGGGAAAATGAACGAATTTTATCCGCGCCGTAATACTGGGGGGAAATTATGATATACTTTACGGCGCGATGCAAAAGGAGACAACATGATTCTTGCTAAAAAGGCACTGGTTACCGGCGCCGCCGGCTTCCTTGGTTCACACCTCTGCTGCCGCCTTCTGGCGGACGGCTACGAAGTGACGGGCCTCGACAACCTGTTCACAGGCACGAAGTCAAACATCTACGACCTCTTCGGGAACCCGAAGTTCTCGTTCGTCCTCCACGACGTGACGCAGCCTTTCTGGGGGCAGTTCGACGAAATCTACAACCTTGCCTGCCCCGCCTCGCCCATCCACTACCAGAAGAATCCCGTGGAGACCATTAAGAGCTCCGTACTCGGCATGATGAACGTGCTCGACCTCGCGCTCAAGACGAAGGCGCGCGTGCTGCACACCTCCACGAGCGAAGTGTACGGCGACCCGCTCGTGCATCCGCAGGTGGAGTCCTACTGGGGCAACGTGAACACGATCGGCATCCGCTCCTGCTACGACGAAGGCAAGCGCTGCGCCGAGACGCTCTGCGCCGACTACCGCCGCGAATACGGCGTTGACGTGCGCATGGTCCGCATCTTCAACACCTACGGGCCAAACATGCACCCGAAGGACGGACGCGTGATCTCCAACTTCATCATGCAGGCGCTCGCGAACGAGGACATCACCCTCTTCGGCGACGGACTCCAGACGCGCTCCTTCCAGTACTGCGACGACCTCATCAACGCATTTCGTCTCTACATGGGACTCGACCGTACGACCGTGGACACCTTCGTCGCCAAACACGGCCTCGGCGCTGCGGTGATCAACACCGGCAATCCCGGCGAATACACAATCAAGCAGCTCGCCGAGGAAACGCTCCGCCAACTGCCCGAATCAACGTCCAAGCTCGTCTATTCGCCATTGCCGAAGGACGACCCCAAACGCCGCAAGCCGGACATCACCCTCGCGCGCGAGCTTCTCGGCTGGGAGCCAAAAGTGCCTCTTCAGGAAGGCCTTGCCAAGACGATCGCCTACTTCCGCAAGCTCGTCGTGTAATCTCACTCGGTAAAGTCGTCCGCGATTCCGAAACCGCGCGGACCGTATATTCCGTTACCTGAGCTGATGAACGCGGAATAGGACTTCGCATCTACCCATCCCTTGCTTCCGCCGGCCTTGTAGGGATTGCGGAACTCCTCCACGTGTCCGTCGAGGAACGCCATGTTGCAGTGGCGCCAATGTCTCCACCCGTGGCGAAACGCCTGCGTACCAGCCTTGCGAAGCGAGGCAGACGACTTGTCGTATTCCTTGTCCTGAATGGGGGCGCGCATGAATTTGTTTGGCCCGCCCGCGTAGCCGCCGTCCCCGAAAACGACAACGGAGGCGGGGTTCTTGATTGCGCTCCAGGCTGTCGGGTAGAACCGCTTTCCGGCGTCGTTCTCCACGTAACCGAGGTAGCATACGTTGTAGTTGTATCCGGTGATGTGGTTACCGTCCCAGTTGTCGCTTTTCGATTCGCATTTCGGACAGCTGAACAGCGAATCGGCGCTCATGCCGCCAAACATTTCGCCGCTGTGCCAGCCCGCCTCGTCCGCCTTCCTTGTGAAATCCCAGCAGAACGACGAGAACTCCTTCCAGCACGTCACCCCGTGCAGCGCGGGGTTCTCGCGGGGCATGAACATTTTGTAAGCCTCCGTCCGCCAGTAGTTCCTGTCGTGGTCATGTGGCGAGATGGAACCCCAAGGCATATACCCTTCCCGCATCGCGTAGCCCTGACATGCAACGGCAAGCTGGTGGAGGTTGTTCTTGCACTGCGCGCTCAACGCGCGTTCGCGCACAACCGTGAGCGTTGGCACCACAAGCACCGCCACGATGGAGATCAACCCCACCACTATTATCATCTCCAAAAGTGTGAATCCCCTTTTCATTCATCCAAAGCGAGTTTGAAAAACGCACCCTCTCCCTTCGGCACCGTAAACGTGTTGAGCCACGTCCCGTCGCCCTGCGATTCGGACGACACAAGCGTCGGTGCAACGGACTTCCATCCCGAGCCGAGCGACGCCGTCTCCTTCACCACAAGCCCCTTCGGCGCAACCGTCATCTGCTTCGGCGAAAGCATCTTGATCACGTGCTCCGTCTCACCCGGCTCAAACGACACAACCTTGAACGGGACATTCACCGTAACTGCATCTGTCGGCGCAAGTCCATACATGTAGTTCAAGCCGTTTGCAAGTCCATTCGCCGCAATCGCCGCAAAGCCGGTCAAGTTCGTCTGCCACGCTTTGTCCCATGAATAATTATCCAGCACCCATTTCTTGTATCCCGAAACAGGCGCCACGTCAGCCACGGCATCGACTTCCGGCATCGTGATGTAGTCGCCGGCCTCATTGGGAGTGTCGGATTCCATTCCCGAAATGCGCACATAGCGGAACCACTTGCGCCCCTGCGCGTTGAGCGGTAGGGGAAGTTTGCTGATGTCATACCCTGTGCCACCCGCCGAACCGTTGTAGCGTTTCGCGACTTCAGCAAGCGTCAGTCCCTGCAAGGATGCCCATGAGAGCGACGGATCGACCGGATAGCAGGCATCCGTCATCTTCCCCCACCATCTGTTGCCCGAATAGAGCGCCGTGTCAGGATTCGCGTCGTCATAGCAGAAACCGAGCGTGGGCGCAAAGTCGTCGCAGAAAGGACCGTCTTCAAACGAATACCAGGTCTGTCCGTCCTGCGAAACCTCCACAAGCCCAGGTTCAGGCGTTCCGCTGCCAGAAAACGAGATGCCGTTCGGCCCCATGTCCGGCGTGTAATATTCATCAGTCTGCCCCACGCCAAAGGAATTGCCGAAGACGATGAAGTCAAGTCCGAACGGGTTGTTCGGATCGTCCACCACGTCATGGTCGAACTCGATAATCACATAGTCGTCCTCACCCTCCAAAGTCAGAAGTTCGCCTTCCTTCCACGCAGGGTTGTAGGGAGAGACTGGCCCGCCCCATTGTCCGTACATGTAGGCCGTCGGCCGCCCCAGCACGTTTTCGACATCATCGAAATCGTCTTCGTCGGTGGAGACGTTGGAATCGACCACGCGCCAGCCGTACGGCGACTCTGCCGCCGTCGGCGTGTCCAGGACCGCAGGCGACTCGTTCCAATTCTCGTCGTAGTCGGGACTGCCGATCGCGAACACGAACCAGTTGCCGTCAACGGGGACGATTGAATTGGCGGCACGCATACTCGAATACTGCGGCGTGGTCGGGAACGACGGGCCAGTCATCGGACCGTACAGCACCCACCACTGCGAAAAGGAAGTCCTGTCCTCCAGTCCCCAAAGCGCGTTAGTACTGGAGGTATGGCCCGTATCCTTGTCCCAACTAGCCGCCCCGTCATCTTTGTCATAACCGAAAAAGTAAAGATCATAATATGAGGCCGTCATCCGCTGAAAGCCCATGACGAGCCGATGGTCTTGATCGACAATACGGTTCACCACTTCAAAGAGGTTTGTGCAGCTGCCATTCCATTTATAGCCCCAGGCCAGCGACTCGTCGCCGAAGTCGAGTGCTACGGCACAGCGATTCGTACCCTCGCCCACCCAGAAGTGGATGTCGTCAAACGTAAAGCCCCACGCAGAGGCAGATACCATCAAAGTGGCAGCTGATGCTGCCACCACTATACTTTTCTTCTTCATGTCTGTATTCAGCCTTTCATGCGAAGGTTCATACACGCGGCGGGGAGCGTCTCCTGGCTTCCGGCTTCAAGCCTCTTCCGCATCCTTCGCAGAACCACCCGGCCCCACTGGTCAGCGCGGATTCGTATCCGGTTACAGTTGCGCGACAGCTCCCGACTCTCACGGGATTCCGTTTTCCCTGTCGCAAAAACTTTGTTTTTTAATGGGGCAAGAGACGGGGCACGATCCCGCAACCCTCAGATCCACAATCTGATGCTCTACCAATTGAGCTACTCTCGCCATCGGAAAAACGCCGTATATTATACCGAATCGCCGTCCGTTTTTCAATCTCGATTTTCAGTTTTTTGCAAATCGGCGCAATCCGCTTTTGGGGTTATCAAGTGCTTAGTCTTTCACCGTGAAAGCGCATACGATGGTGTAGTTGTCGGGTGCGCCGGCGGCGACCACCTTCTCCGCCACGGACTCCACCGCCTGGGCCGGAGTCTTCGCGCGTCCAATCAGCGAGGCTATCTGCACATCGCTCAAAACATCGTGAACCCCGTCCGTACACAACAGGAAGCGGTCGCCTGGGCGAACGTCTATCTTCCTCCATTCGGCACGAACCTTGAACCCTATGCCCACAGCCCTGGTTAGGATGTGGGTGAGCGGATTGCTGCGACTCTGAAGCGACTGCGCCTGGGATGCATTCGTGAGGGCACGCCCGATTTCGCTACCTACCGTGTGGTCCCGAGTGAGCAGCTGTCCGCGTCCATTGCGCCAGCGGTAAACGCGGCTATCACCGACGTGCGCGACCACGGCACGGCGCGAACGCTCCGGGTCGGCCAACAGCACCGCAGCCGTGGAACCCATCGATTTGTACCCGTTCGCCTCCGCGTATTCCCGCACTCTGGCGTTGGCATCCTGTAGCGCGGCATTCGTCTGCGCAACTCGCAGTCGGAACGGCGTGACACCTGGCGCATCAAGTCTCCTTGCGAACTCCTCGCATATCCACGCGCTTGCCAATGCGCCGCCCTGTCCGCCGCCCATGCCGTCCGCGACGGCAAGGAAAAAAGACTGCGCGCGCATCAGATATGAGTCTTGGTTGTCTGGACGCACCAAACCCTTGTCGCTCACCGACGCCGCTTCGAAGTGGACAGGGCCTTCAGCGCTTCCGAAAAATGACTTAAGGAGATCCCAAAAGCCGCTCATGCAGCACCCTCCATTGAAATCCGCTCCACTACCGACGTGGCGGAACCGTCCGCAAGGCGCGTCGTGAGCCGTGTACCCTCCGCAAGTCCCTTGACGCCGCGCACCACGTGCCCGAAGTCATCCATCGTGATTGAATATCCGCGCTCCAGCACTCCGTACGGGGAAAGGTGGTTAAGTCCCGCCGCACACGTCTTCAGGCGGTTCTCAGCACGCTGGAACGCAACCTTCATGGCGGGGTCGAGCCGCAACGCTGCCGCCTGCATTCGGCGCTCGTAGCGCGAGGAAACTCCCTGCAGGTGCGCACACAGGCGGAACGAAATGTCGTCCAAACGCTGCACAAGCGATTCATACGCCTGCTGCGGTGCGCGTTCAAGGCGCGATGAAAGGTCGCGGACGCGCGCCACGAGGTCGGCCTTGACCGGCACCGCTCGTTCGGCGGCGATGGACGGAGTTCCGGCGCGGAGGTCAGCCACGTAGTCGCACAGCGTCACGTCTGACTCGTGCCCGACGGCGCTGATGACGGGAATCTTCGCTGTTGCCACGGCACGTACCACGGATTCCGCGTTGAACGTCCAGAGGTCGTCAGCGGATCCGCCGCCGCGTCCCACGATCATCACGTCCGGGACCCATGCGCTCGTGTTGAAGAACTCTATGCCGCCAACGATTTCCAATTCGGCGCCCTCGCCCTGCACCTTGACGGGGAAAAGGCGTATTTCCACGTTGGGGAAGCGGCGCGTGATGACGTTGCACATGTCGTGGATCACGGCACCTGACGGCGAAGTTACGATGGCGATGCGGTGCGGCAGGAACGGGAGACGCCGACGCAGTTCGGGATGGTCGAGTTTGTTGAGGTCCTCCTCCTCCAGCTTCTTCTTGAGCGCGTTGAAAGCGGCCATCCTGTCGCCCTGTCCCGCGATGCGAAGGCTCCTCACCTTGAAGGAATACTGTCCCCTCGACATGTTGAGGTCAAGCTCGCCCTGCACCTGCACCTTGAGTCCGTTGACCGCGCTTTCCCCGTTTTTGAGCGCGGCGTGGAACGCATCGTCGCAGTGTTGCACGTTGAAGGCGAAAAGCACGCACGAAATCGCCGCGTCGGCGTCCTTGAGGGTGAAGTAGCGGTGCCCGGAACTGTATATCTTGTTGCCGGAAATCTCGCCCTCAATCCAAACGCCGCTGAGCTTCGGGTTGTTGGCGAGAAGGTTTTTGCGAATTGACTGCGTAAGCGCCGTGACGGAAAATGTCCGTCCCGGAGAATTGCCTGCCTCGCCGGATGCCGTCATCCGCGCGCCTCCAGGGGTTCGTATGGACGCACTCCCTTGTAGATGGGCTTGTAAGCAGGACGTATGATCGGCCCTGCGTTGGTGAGTTCCTCCATGCGGTGCGCACACCAGCCGACGACGCGACCGACGGCGAAGAGCGGCGTGTAGAGGTCCTGCGGAATGCCGAGCATGTCGTAAACAAAGCCGCTGTAGAGGTCAACGTTCGCGCAGACGTCGCGGGCACCCGGATGGGCTTTCTGTATGATGCCCGGCCCAAGCGTCTCGATGGAGTCGTAGAGCGCGAACTCGTCGAGGCGTCCGTTTGCCTCTGCCAGTTTCCTGGCCTTCTCCTTCAGCAACTGCGCGCGCGGATCGGAAATCGTATATACGGCGTGTCCGAGACCGTAAACGAGACCCGTGCCGTCGCCCGCCTCGCGGCGCACGATTTTCGCGATGTAGTCGGCAACCTCGCCGGAGTCGGTCCACTTGCGCACGTTGCGCTTCATCTCGGCCATCTGGCGCATCGTGCGAAGGTTCGCACCGCCGTGGCGGCTGCCCTTGAGGGAGAGCGTGGCGGCGGCGACAGTGGAGTACATGTCGGAGAACGCGGACGTTATCACGTGCGTGACGAAGCTCGAGTTGTTGCCGCCGCCGTGCTCGGCGTGGAGGATGAGCGCGAGGTCGAGCGTCTCAGCTTCGAGCTGCGTGTAGCGACCGTCCTCGCGGATGAGCGTGAGGATGTTTTCCGCAGTGCCATGCGTCGGATCGGGATACCGTAGCATCAGCGACCTGCCAAGGTGGTAGTGCGCCTTCGCCTGGTAGGCATACGCCGCAATGGTGGGGAAGCCGCCGATCAGCTCAATCGCCTGGCGGAGGTTCGTCTCGATGTCGAGCAGGTCTGGGGTGGAATCGTAGGTGTATGCGGTGAGAACCGCGCGGGCGATGGAGTTCATGATGTCCATGCCCGGCGCGTGGATGATCGCGTTTTCCTTGAAACCGTCCGGCAGGCGACGGTACTCGGCGAGGAGCGACTGCCACTCCCCGAGCTGCGCCACAGTTGGCAGCGTGCCGAAGAGCAGCAGGTAGGCGCATTCCTCGAACCCGAAACGCTTTTCACGCTCGCAGGCGCGCACGATGTCAACCACGTCCACGCCGCGGTAGAAGAGCTGACCGGGAACGGCCTGCTTCTCACCTTCCGACACGACGTAGCCGTGGACGTTGCCGATGGTGGTAAGCCCCACCAGCACGCCCGTGCCGTCCGCATTGCGCAAACCTCGCTTGACGTTGAACCTCTGGTACAACGCCGGATCGATTGCATCTACCCGCCGCACATCGTCAGCGTGCGCCTTTAGCCAAACCGGATCGATCATCTTCCTTTCTCAACTCTCCTCTAATCACTAACCTCGAACCACGAACCCACTACACCCTATATCCAAGCGGTGCGCCCTGCGTGGCCTTGTTCGTTGTCGGAATATCCTTCGGCAGATTGCGCCACGGACGACCAGGAAGCGCCCACTCATTGTCGCCGTTCGCCGGCATGGACACCTCGCCATTCTCGAAGTCAGTCGCACGCGGCAGACACTCCATGTTGTAGTACTTGCTGTTTTCGTCGGAGATGATCGACGCCATGGAAACGATCTGTCCCGTATAGCAGGAGATGCGGCCGATGATCGCGCAGGCGGTGGACATCGCCACTTGCTCGCCCTCGTTGAAGTAGGGGCCGATCTTCATGATGGAACGCAGGAGGTCCCAATGCTCGATCGTGGTGGGGCTTCCCTCCTTGAAGTCGCCGGAAAGTTCGAGCTTCTTGTTGGTGCCGA
Organism: uncultured bacterium; assembly: GCA_902779865.1. Taxonomy (GTDB): domain Bacteria; phylum Verrucomicrobiota; class Kiritimatiellia; order RFP12; family UBA1067; genus RUG572. The sequence goes on along the minus strand of CACZDG010000009.1, from coordinate 28,257 downwards.
GCATGCGCACGGCGTGTCCGGCGGAGATCACGGAGTCCTTGGTACGGAACACCTCGCCCACGCCGCCGCCCGAGCAGCCGTCGATCTGGCGGCACATCGAGTGGATGTGGACGCCTTCGCCGTAGTCGAAGTCGATGCTGAAGAAGTCGTACTGGTTGCCCGAGACGCGGCGCATGCGCGCGCCGAAACCGAGCGCGCTCTTCGGGTAGCGTCCGATGTACCAGTTCGCGATGTCGATGTTGTGGACATGCTGCTCGCAGATGTGGTCGCCGGAGAGTTCCGTGAAGTTGAGCCAGTTGTTACACAGGTACGCCGCGTTGCTCATCCCCGCCTCGCGCGGACGCACCCACGGCACCGCGCCGTTCCAATAGACATTGCCACCGATGATCGGGCTCACGATGCCCTTCTGGAGAGCGTCCGCGATCAGACGATAGGCGCGCGAGTGGCGGCGCTGGGTACCAGCCACGATCGTGAGCCCCTTCTCGCGGGCGAGCTTCGAGGCGGCGATCATCAGTCGCACGCCCGGTCCGTCAACGGCCACGCCCTTCTCGGCGAACACGTGCTTACCGGCCTGGATAGCCGCCATCGTGTGTACGGGACGGAACGCGAGAGGCGTGGTAAGGATCACGATGTCCGCGTCGCTCGCCATCACCTGCTTGTAGCCGCACGCGCCGCCGAAAGCGAACTTCTCGTCGAAGCCGAAACGCTGCGCGACCTTCTTCGCCTTCTCGACGAAGAAGTCCGCCGCCGCCACGACCTTGATCTGGACGTTGCAGCCCTCGCTGCGCAGCAGCTCGGCTGCCTTGTGGATGTCGTTGAGGGCGCCGTTGCCGCGTCCGCCGCATCCCACGATGCCCACCTTGAAGACGCGCGGTGCATCCTCGCCCTTGACAATTGACGGCGCACTCACCGCAACGGCGGCACCAACCTTGATGAAGTCTCTTCTGTTCATTGATGATTTCCTTTTTCTTGTTGTCGTATGCTTGTTGTTAAGCCTCCGCCCACTGGCGGCGCAGGAGCTTCACCATGTTCTGGATGAGCACGCTCTTCTCGTCGTTGTTGGGCATGATAGGCTTGCCACGTTCGTCCTTGCCCTTGGCGGGGAAACCGCACTCCATCGAGACCGCCCCGCGGTAACCGATGAACTTGAGGCCCTTGAAGCCATCTACGTAGTTGTCCAATTCGCCGTCCGTGCCCGGCACCTTGCGATTGCCAAGCGAGGCGATATGGACATGCGAAAGCAGTTTGCCGGCCGCCACGAACGCCGCGAAGAAGCTAGGCTCCTCCCAGCGCATGTGCCAGAAGTCGCCCATCACCGTGCAGCCGGGGCCGATCTCCTGTGCCATCTTCGCGCCGTCAGCCACCTGGCGGAGGAACGGCGTCTCGCCGCGACGGAGCGGCTCCAAGACGATGGACGTACCACATGCGGCGGCCTTCTCGGCAAGGCGCTTGCCGGTGTTCTCCACGAAGTCAGCGCGCAGTTCCTTGTGGCCAACCTCCGGACGTCCGCGCGCCGGACAGATGATGAGTCCAACGCTCTTCATTTCACCAAGTATTTCAAGGACGGGCATGAACTTCGCAACCTCGGCGTCGTTCTTGGCCTTGTCGGCGTAATCGAACCGCGACGGTCCGCAGGCCGTGGCGAGGAAGAGCTTGCGTCCCTTGAGCGCGTCAACGAGCTTCGGTCCACGATCACGCAACCAGTTGAGCCCGGAGGGCACCTCCACAGCCTGGAAATCGTTCGATTCGAGGTAATCGAGTTTTGCGTTGATGTCGTCCTTCGTGGGAATAAGCCCCCACTGGAGGCAAAGGTTCAGCTGCGCCGGCTTTTCCGGCGGCGTCAGCTTCGGCATGCCGTTCCCGCAACACGCCTCGCCGCGCGCGGACATGCAAGCCGCAGCCATACCTGCCACGGCTCCGCCCTTCAAAAAATCTCTTCTGTTCATTCGGTCTCCTATTTTGTTGAAACAAGGCTCTATTTTACACGAAACGGTTGGAAAAATCCAGACCTTTTCACAGCTTGCAAAAACTTTATCCGGCGTTGCAAGCGCCAATGCCAAAGGTACGCAGCGGTTCCACAGGAAGGCCCATGATGTTCTCGTATGAACCGGTGTATGAAGCCACAATGAGGTCGCCGGACTCGTCTATGTCGTATGCACCGGCGCGATCAGTCGGATGCACGCGCGCAACGTAGTCCGCGATTGCCTCCTCCGTCAACACACGGAACGTTACGCGCGACTCGGCGCATGCCGTCCGCTCCGTACCATCCTCGGCGCGGAATGCGACGCCGGTGAATACGGAGTGAGTCTGGCCCGAAAGCTCCCGCAGAAACTCCTTCGCCTCGTCAAGATCGCACGGTTTGCCGTAAATACGGTCTGCAAACCATACAATCGTGTCTGCAGCGAGAATCGAACGCTGAGAATCAACCGCACCGGCCGCCGCGTGGAGCTTGGCAAGGGCGTTCGCGGTGACCGTGCGCACCGGGTCGTCCGGTATTGCGGTTTCATCCGCATCCGTCTTCACGATCTCGAAATCAATTCCGAGATCACGCAGGATTTTGGCCCGCCGCGGCGAACCTGATGCAAGTATCAACGGCTTCATCTATCTTCTCCGGAATGAATATGGGCAAAGCATGTTCCACTCCTGGAACCATCGTCAAGGACGCCTGCTGGAAAATGCCATGCAGATATTCGGCATTGGCCGCCCTCACGATGCCGTCGTGTTCGCTCTGGAACACGTGTACGGACACGCCGGCCACGGGACATCTTGCGCTCAGTTCGGGGCGCACGTCTGTTTCAAGCAGGTACTTGAGCCCGCGCTCAAGATTCTCCGGCTCGTCGGCAAGATAGGGGTTGGGCTTCCCTTCAGGTACGCCGAAGAACCCTTCTCCGCGCGTCATCACAAGACCGTACCGCAACGCCTCCAGACGACGCGGTGACATCCCCTTCCAGCCAGATTCCTTGTCTTCCATCATGCGCGGAGTTGCCGCTATGAGCACAAGCCCCACCACCTTTTCCGACCAACGCGCGAAAAGTCGCAGCGCCGAGCTGCCACCCATCGACCAGCCGACGAGGATGCACCTCTCCGCGCTCTCCATTGCCTTCTCCGGCTCTCCGTCCAACTGCTCCACGTACGAAAATATGCGCTCTCTAGGAAAACGGCACAAGTCCCACGCGTGCGAACTCGCAGCCCACCCGTTCAACACGAAAACGGACGGCCGTGCCGCAACGCCGTCCCTACGTGCGGCGGCAAGACGTTTCAACTCTGCAGCTATTGCACCGATTTCACGTCCGCGACCGCGCTCGTAGTCGCCGTCAGCCATGATCGTATCCTCCATTCACCGCACCTTTCAACGCTTCCATCCTCTTTGCGATGGTAGCCTCGTAGCCCTGATTGGACGGGATGTAGTATGTTTCCGGTATGCGGAGGTAAGACTGCTCCACCCACGCCTCCGCGTATGAGTGCGGATATTTGTACCCATCGTGCTCCTCCGCGCCGATGGCCTTCACGTGGACGTTCTTGAGGTGCTCGGGGACGGGCTGAACCGCCCCCGTTTCGACGTCGTGGATGGCCTTCGCGATGGCCTCGTAGGAACGGTTCGACTTCGGCGCGGTGGCGAGGTAGGTTGTAGCCTGGGCGAGCGTGATGCGCGCCTCGGGCATACCGATGAACTCGACCGTCTGGAGCGCGGCCACGGCGATGGTGAGTCCGCGTGGATCGGCGTTACCGATGTCCTCAGAGGCTAGAATCACGAGACGGCGCGCGATGAAGCGCGGGTCTTCGCCGGCCACGATCATCTTTGCGAGCCAGTAGATGGCGGCGTCGGGATCGGAACCGCGCACGGACTTGATGAACGCGCTAATCGTGTCGTAATGGCCGTCCTCCTTCTTGTCGTACTGTACCTGTCGGCGCTGGACGCACTCCTGGATCACGTCGAGCGTAAGGTGGATCACGCCATCCGCCGAAGCGGGCGTGGAACGCACGGCCACCTCGAGCGCGGTGAGCGCGTGGCGTCCGTCGCCGTCGCAGATTTCAGAGAGAAACTGCCGTGCATCCGCATCTAGCGACGTCGGCACCTTGCCGTAGCCGCGTTCTGGGTCTGCAAGCGCTCGGTCAAGGAGCGCGGCGACGTCTTCAGGCGCTATTGGCTTGAGCTGGAACACGAGCGAGCGCGAGGTGAGCGGCGTGTTGACGAACATTGAGGGGTTGTGCGTCGTCGCGCCAATCAACACGACCGTGCCGTCTTCCACGTATGGCAGCAACACGTCCTGCTGCGCCTTGTTGAAGCGGTGTATCTCGTCGATGAAGAGGATCGTGCCCATGCCGCCAAGTTCGTTCCGCGCACGGTCGCACACCTTGCGGATTTCGGCAACGTTGGAGACCACGCCCGAGCAGCGCACGAAGTTGCGGCGCGTGGTGCGGGCAATCACCTCGGCGAGCGTAGTCTTGCCGCAACCGGGCGGACCGAACAAGATGATGTTCGTCAGTCGGTCAGCCTCGATCACGCGGCGGAGCAGCTTGCCGGGGCCGAGGATGTGCTCCTGGCCTACGACCTCCTCAAGAGTGCGCGGACGCATCCGCGCCGCAAGCGGCTCTGACGAAGAGTTGGACATTGGCGCGACGTGTATTTATGCCAGCTCGGCCTGCAACAGACGGCGAGCCGACCCCGGGCCTTCTAGCAGACGGAGGAAGTAACCCTCAATCTTGGCCGCAAGCGGCGTCTTGGTAAGGTCGGTTCCAAAGATGGATGCGTTCGCGAGGATGGGCTTGAGCTGTCCCGAATAGGAAGCAGGATCGTTCCACGCGATTCCCGCAAGCTTCGCCTGGAGTTCGTCTTTGAGCGGATCAGCCGAAACCTCCATAGGCTCGCCCGTGTCGTTGACGGCGAGCAGGTAACGCATCCAGCCCGCAAGCGCGAGCGGGAGCGAGACGAGCGTGTTGAGGTCGCGTCCGGTCGCGATGTAGCTCTTGACCGTCTCGCCGAAGCGGATTCCCACCTTCTGCGACGTGTCCGTGGCGATGCGGCGCGGGTCGTCCGGCATGAACACGTTCGGCAGGCGCTCGTTCACCACTTCGTCGATGAACGCCTTGGGGGAGAGAATCTTCGGATCGACCACGACGGGCAGTCCCTCCACGTAGCCGAGGCGCTTGACAAGCTTCACGATGTCCGCGTCCTTCATTTCTTCGCAGATGAGCGTGTAGCCGAGGAGGCACCCGTACATCGACATCGCGGTGTGGAGCGGGTTGAGGCACGTCGTGACCTTCATCTTCTCCGTCTTGTTCACCGTCTCGCGGTCCGTCATGTAAACCCCGACCTTCTCGAGCGCGGGGCGTCCATTCGGGAAGCGGTCCTCCACCACAAGGTACTGCGGCTTCTCGGCGTTGACGAACGGGGCGATGAACGTCTTCTTCGATGTGACGATCGGCTCCATGCCCTCGATGCCGTCCTTCGCAAGCATCTCCACAACGCGGGGATGCGGACGCGGCGTGATCTTGTCGATCATCGACCAGGGGAACGATACGGCCGACTCGTCCTCCACGTAGGCGAGGTAGTCCGTCGGCGCGAAGCCGTTCGCCACCCACGCCTTCGCCATCTCAACTACGGACGCCTTTAGCTTCTCGCCGTTGTGCGAGCAGTTGTCCATCGAGACGACGGCGATCGGAAGCTTGCCGGCGCGGAAGCGCTCCAGCAGCAGCGCCGCGACGACGGACATCGCATGACGACTTGCCTCGGGGCCCTCCTTCATGTCAGCCTCCACCACCGGAAGGTACGCGCCGTTCGTCTGGCGCAGCTGATAGCCCTTCTCCGTGATCGTGAAGGACAGCATCTTCAGGGACGGCGCGCGGAACACCGACTTGAGGTAGTCCTTCGACTCCGCGTCCGCGAAGTTCGCCTTGACTCCCTTCGCGACGCCCGCGAGCACTTCCTTGGACACCGTGCCGTCGGGGTTGAGGAGCACGTTGAGCGTCAGGTTGTCCTGCGCGGTGTAGATCTGGTCGATGATGTCGTAGTCAAACGTGTCGCAAGCGATGATGCCCGTCTGCGAAAGCCCTTCGTCCAGCAGCCGCTGCGAGAGCGAACCAATGAAACCGCGGAAGATGTTGCCCGCGCCGAAATGCACCCATTCAGGCTCGGACTCGGTGCGCGCGCGCATTGCGGCAATGTCGAACGACGGCAGCTTCACGCCGGCCTTTTCCCACGACTGCTTGTCGTTGGCTATCGATTCAAGAGACAGTTTCATCTTTTTCCTTTCTTGTTACTTATTCGGCTACGGCAAATATTATACCCGATTTCTATCCCGCCTTTCAAGTCAGATTGAAAGAGGTAGATCAGTTGCCTGCGGTCATTCCCAGATGCGCCGGATATGCGCGAGGCTTTCCTTGAGCTCTTCAAACGTCACCGGCTCGTGCGGCTCGAACACGCGCAGCACGTCCCTCTCCGCAAGCGGCTTCAGCGCGGCGAAATCTACCTTGCCCCACCCAGGCTGTCGGTGGTCGTCGTGGAAATCAGCAACGTCGTTCAGGTGCATGCCGCATATATCTGCGGCAAAGCGGTTGGCGATTTCCGTTGTCGGGTCATCCCAGAGATGGCACTCGCGAACGCGCGCGTGGCCGGTGTCGAACCACAGCTTCACCGGTGCGCCAGCAAGGTCGTTCATCAGCGTCTCCGCCTCTTCAGCATTGGGGAACCCCTCAAGGCTCGGCAGGTTTTCGAGCGCAAGCGTGATACCTGCCTTTTCAAAGTCGGGAATCACGTTGTCGAGTTCTCGCCTGAATACGTCAAGAAGCGCCATTCCGCGTTTCTGCCGCCGTACCCTCGCCTTGGCAACAACCTTGGCGTATCGCGGGCTCGTCGCATCCGGCTTGCCACCGCTTTTAAGGATTCGGCGGAGAACGTCCGAACCGTAGTTGCAGAACACTCCGTCAAGCTCAGCGTACCCTGCATGAGTCACAACCACTTTCGCTCCCAGTTCAGACGCGCAGGCGAGAGTCTGCTTGAGCAAGATGCGGGCAAGCGCACGCTCGTTCTCGTCGCGGTGGGCGAGCTGGTGGAGCTCTGGGTGACCGCTCGGCGCGCCAATTGGCACGGGACAGTAGGCATGTACGGAATCGACTGGGATGCTGTCGAGCCGACTCTTGAACCCCAGCAACTGCTCGGGCATCGTGCGGAATCCAAGCTCCAACGCGTCAAACCCCATCGCAATCGCCTCGTCGGCAATCGCGGCGCCGTCGTTGAGGCGGACGTTGTTCCAGTTTGTTGACAGAGCAAAGCGCACGGACGTCACTCCTGGACTATGCGGACTCCCTCCGGCGCCCGTACCTCCACGGTCGGTTTACCGTCCGCGCCCTTCCTGACCTTGACCTCAAGCCGCTTCCCTCCCGGAAGCGCATACGATCCCTCCGCCCATTCAAGGCCGCCGAGATGCGGCTCTATCTTGAACTCGCGGCATCCAACGCCAATCGGCTTCACGCCGAGAACATTAGCGATGCACCACGCCGCCGGGCCGGAGCTCCAGCCGTGGCAGAGCGAATGGCGGAATCCCTTGTAGCAGAAGTCGCCGTAGTCACCGTGGATGTCCTTCTTCCCCTTGACAGGCATTTCGTCGATGCGGAAGGCGTTATTCGTCCACGCGAGGTTGAAGTCCTCCCAAAAGCTCGTCGCACCCATGTCGAGCATTCCTCCCCAGTAGTCGCGCACTGTGTCGAGGGCGCGCTGATGTTCGTCCGCCGCGCTCATAGCCTCGATCATGTAGTAGCCGTAGAACGTGGAGACCTTGTCGTGCCCGTCGCGTCCAAGCGATGTCGCGAACATCTCCTTCGGGTCGCGAAGGCCTGATAGCGCGAGCAACGCGGCGGAACTCTTTGCGCCAGCGGGATCGGGACGAAGTTTCTCAAGCTTCGACGCGAGCGAACGCGCCTTGCCGGCGAGCTCGGAATCACCAATGGCTTCGGCCATGAACGCGGTTTCCCGCGCGCACATCAGGGCGAGGGCTTGCGTTCCGGCCTTGGCCGCCGCCTTGTTGTGCTGCGTGGGCCAGTCAAGGAACGTCCCGGCCGTCCATTCACCGTTCCTCATTCCCGTCAACACATGGTCGAACGTCCGCGCGATGTACGAGGCGTGCTTCTTCAGATAGCTGACGTCACCCGTGTAGCGGTACCATTCCGCGACGTTGCGGAGCCACCAAAGGGTATAGGTTGGCATTCCGTTCATCCACTTCGACGGCGCTGTGGTCGCCGCCATGTAGTCGAGGGAAATGGGCAGCACCTCCGCGTCGCCGAACACGGCGAGCACGGACATCGTCTCTGGATGCGTATCGCCCATCCAGACAAGCCTGTCGCGCTTTATGCCGTCCCAAAGGTACGACTGACAGCAAAGGTGAACCGTGCGCACCGCCGTCTCAAACACGGCGTTCAAACGCTCGTCCGACGAGCGGAACGAACCAAGCCGTTCCATCGGACGCATCAGCGACACGGCGCGGACGTACTCAAGCTGTAGCTTGCCCTTCCCCGCATTGTCGATCCTCACGAAACGGAAACCCGACTCGCCTATCTCGCGCTGCCCGAACCACGGAAGGTCAATCACGCTATCGCGTATCGCATGGTCGTTGCACGCGCCGCGCTCGCCGAGTTCACTCATCGACTCCGCCACGGACTCTCCGAACCTCACGTGCGCACGAGCCCCTTTGCCGCTCTTCGCGCCGCATCCAATCTGGAGCGAACCGTGCAACTCGCGCCCGAAATCAAGGACGATCCACTGGCCCGCGTCCAGCACCGGGCCTGATCCCGAACCAAACGCGCCCTCGGAGACTTGACCGAACCGCGGGCCACATAGCGCATCAGTGCCGCGAAGTCCCTCAGACGCCGCGACCACCCGCATAGGCGAAACGAGCGTGCGCACGCGCGTATCGACAACCTCTCCGTTCGCCGCCGCACTTCCTGCAAACGCGCCCACTAAAACAGCAATGTCGTAAACTAATGTTTTCTTGTCCATGCGCGTATTGTACCACATTCCAGCGCCTTTCTCACGCAAAAACCGCAGCACAAAACCATAATCGACACCTTGCCGTCTTTGCTCACATGGACACAGGGCACAGAATTGTGGTATAATTTTCCCATGAGCGCACTCGCTGCCTCAACAATGACGGAGATTGTAGAAATGACAGACCTTACAGAAAAGACGCTCGCAACCGAGCGCAAGTACACCGGGAAGATCATCAGCGTCGATCTTCTCGACATCGAGCTGCCCGACGGACGCAAGGCGAAGCGCGAGGTGATACGCCACGGCAACGCGGTCGCCATCCTCGCACGCCGCCCCGACGGCAAGTTCGTGTTTGTGAAGCAGTACCGCAAGGCTGCGGAAGAGGCGCTCATCGAAGTCATTGCGGGCGGACTCGAACCTGGCGAAGACCCGATCGAGGGCGCACGACGCGAAACTGCCGAGGAGACCGGTTACGAGGTGACGAGCATCAAGTTTCTCACGACCATCATCTGCACGCCCGGATACTGCGAGGAACGCATCCACCTCTACTTTGCGGAACTATCCGAGACGGCACACGCCCAGGATCAAGATCCAGACGAGAACGTCTATCCAGTCGTCCTCTCCGAAACGGAAGTCGAGGACGGTATCCGCAACGGCACGATTTTCGATTCCAAGACGTTGTCCGCATGGCTCTGCTGGAAGATTACAAAGGAATAGAGAACATGGCTTCAGCTTCAAAGACAGATGAAATAGAAACGGGAAAAGAAAAGAACACTGGCAATCGCGTCGTGTTCCTTGACTGGTTGCGGGTAATAGCCTGCTTCATGGTCATGGTCATCCACTCCAGCGAGCCGTTCTACTTGGGCGGCGAGGCGCCGAACGTCACGTCCATCGCTAACAAGTGGGACGCCATCTGGATCTCGATCGTAGAAAGCGTGTGCCGCGTGTGCGTGCCGCTGTTCGTTATGGCATCCAGCTATCTCCTCTTCCCGCTGAAGAAGCCGACGGGCGAGTTCTTCCGGCGACGCCTTGCGCGCATACTCGTGCCGTTCATCGTATGGGCCTGCGCATACGTCTGGTGGTTCGGCGACAGCTGGGGCAAGGCGTGCTTCAATTTTCCGGACGCCGGCGGACACCTCTGGTTCGTGCCGATGCTGCTTGGGCTGTATCTCCTGATGCCACTTCTCTCGCCGTGGGCCGAAAAGGTCACGGAGCGCGAACTACGCGGCTGGCTGATTCTCTGGCTCGTCACGACTACGTTCCCGTACCTGCGTCGCGTTTGGACTGCGCTTTACGGCGATCCGTCATTCGGCGCCGTACCGTATCTATATGGGGAGTGCCCCTGGAACATGTTCGGCATGTTCCACTACGTGAGCGGCTTCATCGGCTACATGCTGCTCGGCTTCTGGTTCCGTCGGTTCGCTCCAGATTTCTCGTGGCGGCGGACGCTCGCCGTGGCGGTTCCGCTCTGGTTGGTGGGCGCGGCCATCATGGGAGGCGGATTCTATTTCCGGATTCCAGAGTTCCCGTGCGCGAAGCCGTATGCGTTTGCGGTCGATCTGGAGATGAGCATAGAGTACTGCTCCACGGGTGTGGCGGTCGCGGTGATTGCGGCGTTCATGCTCATCCGGAAGATCACGGCGGACGGCGCATTTTACCGGTGGATCGTACGTCCTCTCTCCGAGGCGAGCTACGGTACCTACCTTCTGCACATGTTCGCCCTGCTCGTGGTGTTCGACGTGGTGCGTCCGCATTGCAACACGCCTGCGACGATATTCGTAACGGCGGTGGCGTCATACGCCATCGCCTCGGCGGCGGGCGTCCTAATCCGCCGCATCCCGTTCGTGGGGAAACTCATCGTCGGGTGAATAGCGCATCCTCACCTCCCCAAAGGAAACTATAGATGCGATCGTATAAAGCAGTCGTCACGGAAATATGGTATAATAATCGCAGTTTTCACATGTGCATGTTAGGCGATATACGGGCGAAGCGAGATGAAATCTACGCTATCGCAAGGCGGCACAAAGCCAAAAAGCTTTGGGGCTTCGGTTCTTGCGTTCGTAGGGAGGAACGCCCCGACAGCGACGTGGACATCCTCGCTGTTGAGCGAGCCTCGTTTCGCGGAGCGTGTGTTTCGGGAGGCGATTGCGATATGAGCGGAATACTTGGAGGCGAGTATCGGGACGAAACCCGCATCGCGCAGTTATCACGATGAGATAAAAGGATTCAATCAGGAGAACATCATGCCAGCCGTAATGGAACAGATAGAGGAAATGAGCGTAGCAGATAAGATGCGCCTTATGGAGTATCTTGTCAAGTCGATTTCCAGTGCGGTCATGCAATATGACGACGCTGCGAAAGTACAGCCCCGTGCAGACCGCAAGAAACCGCGTGTCAGCGATTTCATCGGCTATGGCGCAAGATTCCACAAGTTGCGCACGACCGAAGAGTGGATGAAAGAACTTCGGGAGGGCGAAGAGGAATGACTTGGGTTGTCGACACTTGCATCATTCTCGACATACTCGACAGGCATCCGGAGTTCGCCGAGATGTCATCTCGCGCCTTGCAGTCGAAGCTTGACGATGTACTTGCCATCGCGCCAGTCACGTATGTTGAGCTTTCGCCGGCTTTCAACGGGGATGTCGCAGCGCAAGATGCTTTTCTTGACGGTCTTTGGATCAACTGTGATTTCAAAGGGGAAAAGAATGTCGTTCTTTCCGCCCACAAGGCGTGGCACGAACATATCATGCGCAAACGTTCAGGAAACGCAAGGAAGCGTCCGATCGCAGACGTTCTCATCGGTGCATACGCCATGCAGAAAGGCGGGCTCATAACCCGCAACGAGGCGGACTTCAAGACCCTTTATCCCAATCTGACGATCTTCAATCCTGTTTCATTAGCGTCATGACAAGCCAATCTCAAACCGCAGAACAGAAATGAGAAAGGAAAGACCATAGAACAGTGAAACGGTCGTTTGCGGGCAACCGCCATGGTCGCACGCAAAGGCAGGGCGCGCTCGGTGATCGCGCCCTACCGCGGTAGGGGCCGACCACCGGGCGGCCCGCAACGCCCCTCGGCTACTCGACGAAGATCATGAAGCCGCAGGCAGGGGGGTATGCGTACGCGGGAAGAGTGTCCGGGCCGAGGCGGATGCTTTCCTCGACCTGCTCCCTCGTGAGGGCTATCTTCCACACGCGCACCTCGTCGTAGTTCGCCTGGGGATTATCATTATTATAGATGCCGCGACCCAGCATGAAGGCGTTCTGGACGATCCTCGACGTCGTCCACGAGCCAATCGGCCACGCTCCGCTCCCTACTAGCGTCCCGTCCGCCTTGTGGATGTAGGCCGAAATGATGGCGTTGCCCGTACCGTCCGGCGTTACCGTAAACGCGACATGGCACTTCTCGTTCAACGGGAACGCAGCGCTGCCGATTCTGCGGTTACCACTATCCGCCAGCCAGGCTCCAGATGCCACAGCCGTGAGGGGCCTGAAGCACGGCGCGGTGCCGTCATGGAACGCGAAATGAAGGCCGGGAATGTTCGAGTTGTTATAGACGCCGAAACCGAAACACGGCCGATAGCTGTCACTGCTGCGCAGCGTCGATCCTGGATACAGCTGGGGTCCAACATCATCCCCGCCTCCCTTGGCGACACGCCGTTCACCATCGAGCTGTGGACGACGGTTGTTGGTTCCGCCGTCCGTCAATTTGATCTCCTTGTCGTCGATGTAAGTCATGTTGCCCTTGTCCGCCCATGTAAACCGCACCGACCGTCGCCTCACCACCGTTGATGTTGATCGTGCCGGAGGCGGCCACGGCTGCAGCATCATTCCACTGCACCGAGCTGCGCAGCACGGCATCTACCTTATCGTGATGCCGATGTACAAGCTGCCGATTCCACTTGCATCTCTTTCATTCATACCACGATATAATTTCCACAGGGTCGATGAGGCCGGAATCGCGCAGGGTCTCTGTCTTGCGCGGACGCCGGAACGCCCACGTCTTCCGCTCGCTTTCGGGACGGCCGCCGTCGTAAGTCATCCTGTTGAACCAAGTGTCGGTCACCTCAATCTTGAGGTGGTTCATGCCGGGTTTCACCGCATCCGTCACGTCAACGCTGTAAGGCGGCGCCCATATCGCAGGATAAGTCTTCCCGTTCAGAGTCACTTTCGCAATGGAATCCACGCGCCAGAGGTAAAGTGTTCGGCGGAAAACGGGCCTGCTTGAATAAACATTGAAATATGTTTCGTATGTTGCCGTGCCGGAAAACGCCTTCGCCTCCGGCGTCGGGCCAAGTTCTTTCCACGGTGCAAGCGTCATCACGGTCATGTTCGTTGGCATCCCAAATCCGGCAGGGAAGGAGATGCGCCACGGAGCGTCTAGCGGGATGATTCCCCCCACGACAGGACCCCATGTATCTCGTGCCTCGCGTTTTACATTCTGCGATCCTCTAAACACCACAAAGCACGATTCATCAGGAGCGAGGCGAGGGAATATCAACGAGTTCCATTCTTCTTCTGTCCTCTCAATCATACCAGTCGCCGGCCGCCATAATTCCGGCGTGCCGGTCGCCCTGAATTTCACTCCTGAGTGGAGGACACCGCCTTTCTTCGCAGGGGCGATGAAATACCAGTCGTCGTCTCCGCTGCGCCTGTGGTTCCAGACGATGCCCTCGGCCTCGACGTCTGGTTCAATGTTCTCCGCCTTCAGCACCTCGCCAATTGAGCGGCCAACGTAAAGTCGGCCCGCCATTGAGATTCCTTGCGGCGCGCTCGGTGATCGCGCCCTACCAGGGGGATACATTCCAATTAGTTTTTCCAACCTCTCGTGCGCCGTGCGGAAGCGCTCCACTCCCTTCGCGCCGCCTTTGCGCGTGGCCGGTTCCACCGGCAAACCCGCCATCGCGGCGACGCCGCCCTTCTCGATTCCCTTGATCAGGTGTTCCATCGTCTCCGGCAACATGCGCCTCGATTCGGGAATCCAGAGGATGCCGTATTCGATTCCCTCGGGCGTACACCACTTGCCGTCCTTCACGGAAATGCGCGAAAGGAACGCATCGGGGTTGCAGAGGTCGTACTTGTGCCCGGCGGGGAACGGCGCGTAGTGGTCGGGACGCCCGTCGCATTCATCGCCGAGATACCACAGGACGTCAATCACGGGAACGCCGGCCTCGAGCATCGTCTGGCAGCGCGCGAAGTAGTCCGTGAACGCCGACATGTGCCGCCACCACGTCTGCCCGCGCACGAACGGCGCGCCGATGCCGCGTCCGCCGAACGACGTCCCGGGTGGCAACCACGGCTGCTGCGGGTTGTGCGTGAACGTGTGGAACACGAAATGCGTGATGCCTTCCGCGAGGTTCATGTTCGCGTTGTGCTTGTAGTCGCGCAGGCGCTCGTGCCACGAGACGCCGAAGGACGTGAACGCCTCCGCGCCGACACCGCGCTTGCCGTAGAGATGCGCAGCGGAGATGATCGGCTTCACGGGCGTGAAGTTGAAGGACACGGCCGGCTGCCAGAACTCGCACATCGGAGTGTCGGCGTACTTGTAGTACTTCATGATGTCGCCGGGGATGGAGTTGCCGAACGCAGCCTCGAACTCCACCTCCAGTCCGCGTTCGTGCGCCCGCTTCGACATGTGCCCGAAGAAGTTGTCCGTGATGAGGTCGCTCACGAGCGTGCGCCAGTCGTTGAGGAAGCGCGCGGTGTCGTCCGGGGAATCGACGACGTAGCCGAACACCGCCGGAATCCACGTGAAGAGGTCGTAGCCGAGACGGGACGAGAAGATCGCGTCCATCCCCGGCGTCCACGTCTGGTGTCCGCACTCCCAGCTGTCCATCAGCATCGCGCGGAGCTTTCCGTGGAGGGGCGCGCCGGGTTTCGTGAGGCGGCCGATGTAGTTGTCGAATTGGATGTCCGCAGCCAGCGTGGAAAACTTGTCGCACTCAAAACCCGTCCCCTCTGGCGGCGCGGGACTGTTCTTAAAGCCCGTGTTGACGTGTCCGATGCGCAGCACGGCCCACCTGCCAGGCGGCGGGTCCCACGTGAGCGTTCCGTCCTTCGCCATCTGGGACGTGAGGTTCACGATGGACGCCGATTTGACGTACGCGCCCTTCGACTGCACGGGCACGGCGCGACGCAGGAGACGCCGCAGCGTCCAGCACGCCTCCCCTTCCCAGTTGTCCTTCTTCGCGGCGCTCAGGAGATTCACCGTGCGGAGCGTGATCGGATGCTTGTTCTTCACCGTCAGCGTGAAACGCCGCGCCGTCGTCTCGCGGCAGGCGAGCGACAGCGGACGCGCATCCTGCCAGCTGGACGGCGGCAGGGCGACCTCCTCCACGAGCATCGAGCCATTCTCGGTCTTCAGCGAAACAGTCGTTCCCGGGTCGAACGACTTCGTCACGGAGGCGAGGCTTTTCACGGACGGCAGTTCAAGCGTCCGAACCATGACCGGCTGTGCGAACTCGTAGGTAATCTCCGTTGTGGCATTGGCGCGAATCTTGGCGGCGGCGCGTCCGCGCGCCCAGGCGTTCCAGTCGGTGCCGGCTGAGCCTGTTACGGACGACGGCGCAAGCGGCTTCTCCCAGTCGCCTTCCGGCGTGGGGAACGCAACCACGGCAACATCACGCCAGTCCTGCCAATTGCCATCCGTGCGCGGCGGTTGCGGCAGTTTCACGCGTACTGTGCGCCCGCCTTCCACATCCGTGCGCGACACGGCGAGATGACGCATCGCGCGTTCGGGCTTGATCCAGGGTCCGCCCGCCATCGCCCAGCCGGGGCACACCTGCATCGCCATCCGGAGGTCGAGCCGCTTGCACTCGTCGCCGAAATGCCCCACGAGCGCGTCCCATTCGGGGCTGAGGCACTTGATCTGCTTCGGCACGCCCGGCCACGCGCCGCGTGCGCTGTTGCCGTTGAAGAGCTTGATGCCGGCGATGCCGGCGGACTTCACTGACTCCAAATCGGCCGTGATTCCCGGTGCCGCCACGTTGCCGCCGAAGAAAAAGAAATACGTCTCGGGTCGCTTCGTCCCTTCCGGCACACGAAACGCCGCCTCTGGCGCACCAGCGCAAACAGCCTGCGCCAACGCGCTCAATGCGGTAAACACGACCGCGGCAACAATATTTCGGTCTTTCATTTACGCTTGGCAAGCATTTCGTGGTAGTCGGAGTAACCACCCTCAAACCAAGTGGTCTTGCCACCTGGCTCGAACGCGAGGATGTGCGTGGCGATGCGATCGAGGAACCAACGATCATGGCTCACCACCATCACGCATCCGCCAAAGTCCTGCAAGCCCTCTTCGAGGGAGCGCAACGTCGCGACGTCGAGGTCGTTCGTGGGTTCGTCGAGCAGGAGGAGGTTGCCGCCAGCCGTGAGGAGCTTCGCAAGGTGCACGCGGTTGCGTTCGCCGCCGGAGAGGACGCCCACCTTCTTCTGTTGCTCGGACCCGCGGAAGTTGAAGCGGCTACAGTAGGCACGGCCGTTCATCATCGTGGTGCCCGCAAGACGCACGAACTCGCCACCGCCCGTAATCGCCTCGTACACGGTCTGGTCCGGCTGCAGCTCGGCGCGCGTCTGGTCAACGTAGCTGAGCTTCACCGTCTCGCCCACCGTGAGCGTGCCGGAGAGCGGCTTCAGTTCGCCCGTGATGAGCTTGAAGAGCGTGGTCTTGCCAGCACCGTTCGCGCCAATCACGCCCACGATGCCACCACGCGGCAGATTGAAGTTGAGGTCGTTGTAGAGAACGCGTCCGTCGAAGCCCATCGAAACGTGCTCCGCGCGCACCACGAGGTCGCCGAGACGCGGACCCGCCGGGATACGGATCACGAGGTCGTCCTCGCGCGTGGAGACTTCCTGCTTCTGCAGTTCCTCGTAACGCTTCACACGCGCCTGCGCCTTCGCGTGGCGTCCGGAGGGATTGGTCTGAATCCACTTCAACTCGTTCTCGATGAGCTTCTGGCGGCTCTTCTCAGCCTTCGCCTCGCGTGCGAGCATCGCCTCCTTCTGCTTCAGCCATTCCTCGTAGTTGCCCTTGTAGGGATAGCAGATACCGTGGTCGAGTTCGAGAATCCAGTCGGTCACGTCGCTCAGAAAATAACGGTCATGCGTGACAACGATTAGCGTGCCCTTGAAGTCCTTGAGGTACGCCTCAAGCCGGAACGTCGTTTCGGCGTCGAGGTGGTTGGTCGGTTCGTCGAGGAGAAGCACGTCCGGTTCCTGAAGGAGCAACCGCGCAATCGCCACGCGGCGGCGTTCGCCGCCGGAGAGCACGGACACCTTCTGGTCCGCCGGAGGACACCCCATGTCCGCCATCGCCATCTCCACCTTGTGTTCTACGTTCCAAAGGTCCTTCGCGTCGATGATCGACTGGAGACGCTCCATCTCGGCGGCGGCCTTGGGATCATCGAGATTGCAACAGAGGTCTTCGTAGCGTTCGACCATCGCCTTCGCCTCCGCGACGCCTTCCTCAACGACCTCGCCCACGGTCTTGGAATCGTCCAACTCCGGCTCCTGAGGGAGATAGCCCACCTTCGTCCCCTTCGCGACCTGGCACGTACCGAGGATGTCCTTGTCGATTCCAGCGAGGATTTTCAGCAACGACGACTTACCCGCGCCGTTGCCGCCGATCACGCCGATGTGCGCCCCGTAGAAGAAACTCAAGCACACATCCTTCAGGATCGTCTTCGTGCCGACTTGCTTCGTTACGTCAATGAGCGAAAACTGGTATTCTCCAGCCATTTCTCCAATTCCTATTCTCTTTCAGATTACTTTGATTTGCCTGCCGTCAGAAACGCCGTGGCATCGGCCATCGCACGATCCGTCAGCGCCGTCAGGCACCAGCACTGCATGTAGTTGAAAGTGTTGCGCGTGTAACCCGAAAGGCCGATAAAGAAAAGCGGACTCCACACGACGTTCTGGTATCTCTGCGCATAGTCCTGCGTAAACACGACGCGGCCGGTCTTGTTGTCGTAGATGCGCAGCTTTGCGGTCCACGTCTGAACGGAATACTCCGCCGACAGCACCGAGCACAGCATCCACGCCCACTCCACGCTCCGCTCGTCGTCGCTGATGAACGGGCCCTCGAAGGTGACGTCCACATTGTAGTCCGCTGGTGACGTGCGCAGCAGGAACCCGTTGTCCTCAAGCATGTTGCTGGCGCGCTGGAGAAACATCTCCGTCTTGCTGACCTTGGGAATCAGCGTTTCGGTGGTGGCCGTCTCGTAGTGACCGGGATACCATCCGCGCCTGCCGTGGCGCCCCCACACCGGTCCTCCCTCGACATAGTACGTCTGGTAGCCGTAGATCGGGATGTATTCGGTTAGCGTCGCGGCGAAGCCGCTGAGCGCGATCTTGACGTCGGCACCTGCCGGCGCCTTAGACAGCTGTACCCTGACAGGCTCCGTTTCGTGCAAGGTGAAGCACCCGCACAGCATGAGCGAACACGCGCCCGCGAACGTTGCATGAACAAGTTTCATTTCATTCCTCCAGTTTCTTTCAGTTGCTTGTCGATGAGGCGCACTTCATTCGTGGCCCCTATTTCAAGATAGGCGTCGCGGCACCGCGAAACTGACACGTCGGGGCGCGCCCGCCCTGCCCTTGCCGCATCCACCACGCCATCGCCTTCATCCTCCAAGAACGCACGCTCCATGGCGCTCCACGCGCAGAGAGGGTCCTGCATGTCAGCCTTGCGCAACGTCTTTGACGCAGCGGGGCCTCTCCCCTTGAGGCGCAGCTCACGCGCCGCAACGACGAGACGTTTCGCCTCAGCGAGCGGAGCGGACGCCTCCGCTCGTCCCGCAGCACGGGCGATCACGCGCACGTGGGCGTTGGAGGCGCAGGTGTTGGTGACCATCGATGGATCCTCCGAGAACGGCCATAGGCGCGCGTCAAGCGTAAACGTCCCGCCCCTTTCACGGCACACACCAAGACGCCACGAAATACCGGTTCCAGTCTCCTCGCCGCCGATCCAGACGTCTCGGTCGCGAGAATGCCATCTGCGCACGATGCGCCAGTCCACGTTCGTGCAGACCGACGCCACGATCTCAGCGTTGGGACCGCGCACGGTCCAAGATGAGAACACACCGGCGAGCGCCGGCTCCACAACGTCGCGGCAATAGTCCGCAACCTCGGCCGCGCACGCGCCAACGGCGAACGCCACGGTCAGAAACAAGGGCTTCATCTTCGTCATGCGTAACAGCTGCGAAAATCAAGCGCCTAGCAGACGTCGGGCCGCAAGCGCAATGTCGCCGGTGCGATCATCGCCGCCCTCGCGCTCAATCGCGAAATTGCCCTTGTAGCCCACAGCCTTCAACTCCGCAAGGAAACGCTGTGCGTTGACCTCGCCGTCGCCCCACGGCACTTCCGTGCCCCAGGTACCGGGCTTCTTCGTAAGGGTCGCGTCCTTGAGGTGGATGTGGCGAATCCAGGGCGCAAGCGTGCGCACCGCATCAACGGGATTGCCCTTCGCGTAGAGGATCATGTTTGCCGGGTCGAAATTGACGCCCGCGCCGGGAACGGAGGAGAGGAACTTCGCGAGGTCGGTCGCGGTCTCCTGCCCCGTCTCGAACGCAACGCCAACTCCGGCGGACTTGCATGTATCGACGATGAACTTGACGCGTTCCGTGTACTTCTTCAGCGCGGCGGGATCGCTCTCGTCGAGGAAGCCCGCATGCATCGTCAGGTACGGTGCCTTCAGCTCCGCGGAGAGCTTCGCGCCTGCGACGATTATCTTCTTGTTTGCCTCCCATACGTCGTCGGGGAGGATTCCGCCGGTCTTGCGAATCGTCTCGAGCGTGGAGTAGTCCTCCTGCGGGAAACCGATCATCGTAGCGGAAAGCACCCACTCGCCGGACGCAAGGCGCGCCTTCACGCGCTCCAGCGCCTCCGCGCTCTCCGCCGCGCCGTGGCGCGATCCGCCTTCGAGGAACGGCTGGAGCGCAAGGTGGATGCGCTTCAGGCCGATCTTCTTCATCTCGGCGGCCACTTCATCAAGTGGTTTCCTGTAGCTCCAGCTGCACACGCCGAGGTTGTCGGACGTGACGTACGCGCCGTCCGAGCCGCAGCCCGGCAACACCGCCGCTGCCGCAGACGCAGCTGCGGTCTTCATGAAATCTCTTCTGCTCATCATCATGGCAAACTTATCCTTTCAACTAATTTGTCAAACGGGCATATTCTCTCAAAACTACGGCTTTTCTGCAAGCACAAACAGCAACTATTCGGACTTTGGCAGAAGGCGGACCAAGCCGCTTACCTTGTATGGGCGCTCCTTCGGATTGTCCGACAGCATCCATGGGAGGACCTTATCCCAACGGTACTTGCGTTCGTTAAGCATGTCCGTAACGTCCGTCCCCGGCTCATGCCAAAGCCCCGTCAGCAACCTGAAAAACACCACTCCGAGCGAATAGACGTCCGAATTGCGCGTAGCGGGTTCGCCACGTGCGACCTCCGGTGCCATGTAACCGACGCTCCCCTTCACGGCTTCCGCCATGGCCGCCCCCTTCTTGACGAAGGATACAACCGTGCGCGGAATCTGCAGTTCTTCAGAAAGCTCCTCGTTGATCACTTTCGAGAGGCCGAAGTCCGACAGCATCACGTGCTTGTCCGGACGCAGCAGCACATTGCCGCCCTTGATGTCCCGATGGATGATTTGCATCGAATGCACGTAGTCAAGCGCTGCGGCAAGGTCCTCAAACCACGTCTTTACAAAGTCCTCGTCAAGGCTGTCTATATCGACATCGTCCAGCGTATGCGGAAGTTCGTCCTTGTACACGACCTCGTCCATCACGAAGTACGGCAGCTTGGTCGCGTCGTCAATCCCCGAGTCGTACACCTTGACGATGTTCGGCGCGTCGAGCGTAGCAAGTATCCTCGCCTCGGCGATGAACTTCTTCTTGAGAAGCGAAAGGTCGCCCTTGCGCGGCGTGAACGCCTTGAGCGCCAACTTGCTGCCGCTGCGCACGTCCTCCACCTCATAGACGGTTCCCGCAGAACCACTCCCAAGGCTTCGGATGACCTTGTACGCCCCGCCGATCACCTGACCGGACGATAACTCGTTCTGCACAAGCATCTTGCACATTGTCAAACGACTCATAACGCCTTGCTCCTTTTTATTATTTCTCGAAATACCACTCACCGAAACGACGCCCCCCGCGCCGCATCAACCCAGCCTTCAGCTTTAAGGCCGCCATGATGCGCTGAGTCTGCCGCTGGGTGACTTTCAGCAACTTAGCCAGCTCTGCCGATGACGCTTTCGGGTTGCGCAGAATTGCCTTTACTGCAGTTTCCTCGATTGCCGACAGCACCGTTTCCTTTACGACATCCTTTACGACATCCTTTACGACATCGGCACGGTGCATATCTGCAATTGCCGTTGCCCAGCCAATGGCACGTTCACGGCAACCCGGCTCAGTCGCCACGTAATACTTGTCAAACTCTCCGTTCACCATTCCTCCTGCACCATTCCCGCATCATTTCACTTTTTCCCGTACACGAGGATTTTGTTGACGGAGAAAAAGTCCTTCTTGAATCCCGGCTCGCGGCCTACGCGAATGTGCTTCGCCTTGACGTCCTTGCCGCGAAGGTCGAACTTGTACCGGCAGCGTATCGCATTGTCCCTGGCGACCTCGCGCCAGTTCTTTCCGTCCTCTGACGCCCATACACGCAGATGTTCTGTTGTTGCCACATAAGCGTGATAGTATTTACCAGATAATAGGAATACATCTACCTGAATTCCCGTGATTGTCGTTGCGGATTCAAGGGACAGCTGAACCCAAGGAGATTCTTCCCAGCACGTATGGCATCCTCTGAGGTCTTTTCCCCTCTTTATTTGCGGCACGATCACCGGCTCATCAGAGACGACCAGCGCCCAGCGTTTCGGCGTGTTGAACCCACATCTCTCATCAGGATGACGCGATGAAATGTCCGTGACCTTTATTAGATCTGAAAGAAGCTCGCCGCCGAATGCAGCATGTGGGTATGGACTTTCCTCCTCCTTTCGCACTCTTTCCACGACATCCAGAGCAGGTGCAATGACAATATGAGCAAAAAAAGAAAAATTGCGATTCCAGAAAAAACGTCTCTCAAAATCCCTTGTTGCACACCATCTATGCGTATTCCTCAATCCATCCCAATGGACAGGGTCTGTCTCTTCATCTTCATATACAAAGTACCTTTCAGGACGAAGATTGTCATATCGCCAACCCGAATTTGAACCGCCGTGCGCCTCGTACTCGTCAAACACGGGAATGCCCCGGGGAACAACCATATCGCATACGCCAAAGGTGTTGTTAGACAACCTGCCTCCCACAAAAATCTGACCTTGGAGCGATCCATAGTGCGTTATCCCCGCATCGTCAAACAGAATGTCCTTCGCCAACTTCGCTTTCTTCTGAAACGACGCCTTGTTTTTCGCATGCCTGGGGTCAAAGCACATGCGGTCAAGGTTTCTGATGTTTCCGTCCTTGTTCGCCACAAACGCCCACTCCCATTCCGCCTCGCTGGGGAGCCTGAACACATAGCCCTTCGGCAGCAGAGACGAGTATTTGTCGTTCAGATGTCTGCAGAACACATTCCATTGGTGTTTTCTGAACGCAGGGCATATCGGATTCTTGGGAAACGCCTTCTCGACTACGCGGCAGTCGCCCTCGCAGTCGTACTTTGCGAAATCGCGCCACTGGTCTGCCGTCACGCAGTACTTCGTGATCCAGTACGGTTTCGTCAGCGTCACCTTGTGGGTGGATTTGACCTGTCCGTCTGGATTAGACATGTGGAAAGTTCCCTTCGGAATGGCGCAGAACTCCATTTCCGCGCCGCACACCATCTTCATCTTGACGATCTTCGGTTTCGATATCCTGTCCGGGATTTGGGCCGGATTGAAACGGCTCTGTAATGGGACTCTCACGGACGCAGCCGCCCGCTTGATCCGACATGTCTCCCATGCGCGCTCCTTGACGAGATCTGGGCCAACGACAATATGGTAGCGCCGGGACTCACCCGCATTGGGCCACCAGGGTTCAATCAGCCATGCTCGGCCAAAATCGCGAACTCGGCTTTTCTCATTAGTCCAGAACAAAGGATCCGTCTCCTCGTCGGCATACTCCACCTTGTCTCCCGGCAAAATCTTGTCGAGGCAAATCTGATAGCCAACGTCATAAATGCCATTTACGTTCGGCTTCGCCAACCCGCCAATGCAAAGCGAACGAGTGCCCTTTTCCAATACCGACACCCATTTGTCATAAAAAACGACTCTCTCAAAGCGGTTCTTCAACTCCGATTTGGCAAGGAGCTTCTTAATTTTCTCGCTGGCAAAGTCACCAACGCCTCCTACATTCTGCGGGATTCCACCCAAGTCACGATACATCTTGCTTGTCCCCTCCACGTCAACCACATAATTCCACTCGGCCTCCGTAGGGAGTCTGAATACATAGCCTTTAGGGAGTTGTTTTCCGTAACGCTTGCTCAGGTAGTCGCAAAACAATTCGATCCTTTTACGCTGCATTCTCTTGGAAAGAGGATATGCTCCCTTGAGTATTTTCTCAATCTCCACACACTCGGAGACCTCCTGTTCGTCGAACTCCCGCCATTGCTCAGTTGTCACGCGGTACTTGCTCACCCAGAACGGCCGCGTGAAAGTAACCTTATGGTACGCCTTGTCATCCTCTCTGTTATTAGGCATGTAAAACACGCCGGCCTTCATCGGCATAAGATCCATCTTCGCGCCGTTGAACAGCTCAAACTTCACCTCCTGCGGTTTTGCCTTGTCGTTGTTCTTAAGCCACGCATACATTCTATTCGGTATCGGGCCGTAGTCCTTCGTATCCTCGGCGTTGCCTGGAACGACGTTGAACTCTCCCTTAGGTTTCTCCTTGGGCGGCTCCGGCTTCGCTGGCTTATTCTGCCTTGCCTGCTCTTCGGCAAGGCGTTTGGCCTCGGCTTCTGCCTTTGCTTTCTCTTCTGCAAGGCGCTTCTCCTCGGCAATGCGCTTCTCTTCCGCAATGCGCTTTTCCTCGGCAATGCGCTTCGCCTCTGCTTCCTTCTTCGCCTGTTCTGCGGCGAGGCGTTCCCTCTCGGACTTGTCGGCGGCGGCCTTCGCCTCCATCTGTCGCCGCAATTCCTCGACCTGCTTCTGTTGCTGTTGCTTGTCGGCCTCATACCGTTGCCAGAACTGCCAAGCTCCTACGCCCAAAAGCCCCAGAAAGCCCAAAACCACAATTGATCGCGCAACGATGGCGACCACATCCACCTTTACCCTTGAAACGGATTTCCTAGCGGATTGGACGGGAACTGGAGCTGGAGCCGGTGCCGCTGTCTCCGTAGGCTTGAGCATCTCCAGCAACGGCGTGTAGCTTTCAGGGCGACGATCGGCAGGGGCGAGCAGACGCGAGATCACGGTCAGCCAGCGATACTTATTCCGCGGCAGAAGCGCAATCGCGCCGGGGTTGTCGCCGTAGTAGAACCCGGTGAGCCAGCGGAGCAGCATCACGCCAAGGGAGTATGCGTCGGCCTTGGGCGTCACCTCCCCGCCTTCCGCCACTTCCGGCGCGATGTAGTGGCGAGTGCCAAGTACGACCTTGCCGCGCCCGGTCTTCGTCACCATCGTGTTCTCCGCATTGACCTCGCTCTTGATCTTCGAGCCGAACACGCGGGAAATGCCGAAGTCCGTCAGTACGATGTTGAGGTCCTTGTCAACGAGAAGGTTGCTCGGCTTGATGTCGCGGTGGACGATGCCCTCGCCGTGGATGTAGTCGAGGGCGGAGGCGAGCTGCTTGAACCAACCGTACACCATGTCCTCGTCGATGTCCTTGAGGTCGATGTCCTCCACGGTGTACGTCCCGCCGTCCTCGTAGGTGACGAGGTCCATCACGAAGTACGGCATCTGCGTCTTCTCCTCAAAACCGAGGTCAAAGACGTGCGTCAGGTTGGGATGCTTCAGGCGCGCCAGCAGCTTGCCCTCTTCGAGGAACTTCCGTTTCAACGCATCGCTTATCTCGCCATCCGAGTCAAAGGTGTAGGTCTTGAGGGCGTAGTGTGTGCCAAGCTCGATGTGCTCCACCTCATAGACCGTCCCCATCCCGCCCTGCCCGAGCATCCGGACAACGCGGTAGTTCCCTATTACGCATCCTGTTTCAAGCTCTTTCATTCCTGCACCCGGTTCCGGTGGAACGTGAAGAAAAACGAAACGAGCATCAAACAGCCGGCAAGCGCATATACGCCGCCCATGAGCGCGAAGCCAGTCTCGAACCCGCGCACGCCATTCGCCTCGGAAAGCTTACCAATCAGCAGACCCGAAAGCCCGCCGAAGAAGAACGCAATCATGTTCAGTAGCCCCACCGCCGTCGAACGGTACTTCGGCGCAATCACGTCAAAGAGCGAGGCGTGCGTGTTCACCTCGAAGAAACCGCGGAACACGCCGTATGCTGCCACCGCCACCCATGTCGAGACCAGTCCCGGCGCGAAGGCGAACCACACAAGCATCGGCGCCCCGAGGAACAGCGACAGGCTCTGGAAGAGCAACCGGAAACGGGGATGATTCTTCACCAGGGCGTCCGTCACGAAACCGCCCACGAGAATCGCCGCGAACGCGCAGATGTGATGGTAGAGCATCGTGCCGTTGCCGGCCGTGGCCACGGCGGACTCGCCCAGCTCCGCCGCGAACTTCTGCGCCACGAACTTCGGTGCCCAGAAGAGGTAGGCGTTGTTTACGAAAACGATTGCGATGAAACCGCTCGTGGCGAGCAACGCAGAAGGATTGCAGAAGTAGGCTTTCACGCTTTCCAGCAGCGGCGGCTTCTCCCCCTTTGCCTTGCGAACATCCTCTTTGTCCCCACGGTCCCCTTTGTCCCCATCGTCCCCATTGTCCCTCAGGCAAAAGATAAAAGCAATCCCCAGCAAAAACCCGAGCGCTCCGAAAATCACGAATACCGGCCGCCAGTAGCCTAGCGCGCCGAAATGCTCCGCCACCCACGCGCTCCCCTTCAACCCGCTCAGCATCCACGCCACAAGCGCGCCGCTCGTCATGAGGCCGATGTAGAGCGCCGCCTGGTGGATCGAGAGCGCCACCGAACGCGTCTCCTTATGGTGCACTGCTATTAGCGCGTATGCGCTCGGCGCGTAGAACGACTCGCCACCACCCGTCGCGATCGAGCGGAAGAACATCACGCACGCATACGCGCTGATTGCAAGCCCCAGCACCTGGAAGTTGCCGACGAAACCCATGCACACGGTCATGAGCGACCAGAAAATGAGCGAACCCGTGATGAGCCACTTGCGGCTAAAACGGTCTCCGCAGAACCCGGCAACCGTCGTCATCGCCGCAAGCGTCCAGGAAAGCGCCGTGTTGATCCAGCCAATCTGCACGTCGGTGAGGTGCAGTTCGTTCTGGATCGGTATCGTCAAAAGTCCAAAGAGCGCCCGATCCGCCTGATGGAAGAAGAAGGCGAAGCTCAGCATCGCAATCAAAAACCACTTGTACGACTTTCCCATCACTTCACCTCCTTCACTAATCACTAACCACTAATCACTAACCACTAAAAATCCACATCCTCCGGCATGTGCTGGGCGCTACAGCCAGCGTCCACCACGAGACGTTCGCCGCCGATGTTGCGCGCGGCATCCGAAGCGAGGAACGCGACGGCCTCGGCGATGTCGCCACCCGTCGCCTCGTGGCGGAGCGGACAGTTCAAGCGTCGCCGCGCCTTGATCTTTTCGTCGAGAACGTCCCAGCGTTCCGTGTAGATGTAGCCGGGCGCGACTTCGTTCACGCGGATGCCGAGCGGGCCGAGGTCGAGCGCTAGGGAGCGCACCATCGCGTCGATGCCGCCCTTCGAGGTCACGTACGCCGTGCGGTTGCGGATGGCGCGCATCGAGGTGTTGGAGCCGAGGAACACCACCACGCCCTTCTGGCGCGTGGCGGGGTTCGGCTCCTGCTTCAGGAAGAAGCGGTTGCACGCCTCCTGCGTCACTTGAAAACCGCCGAGCAGATTCACCTTGAAGACGTCAAGCATCTGCGCGGTAGTCATCTCCAGAGGACTGCCGTGTCCGAGCCCCTGGTTTGCGGCGTTGTTCACGAGAACGTCCAGCCGCCCAGCCTTCTCTGCGATCACGTCGAAGAGGTGCGTCACCTGCGCGGCGTCGGAGACGTCGCATGGCACGGCCGTGAAGTCCCCGATGTTGCGCGCGCGCAGGATCTGCTCGCCCTTCGCGGTGGAGGCGGCGCTTGAGCCGCACATGAACACCTGTGCGCCTTCGCGGACGAACAGGTCCGTAATCTCGATGCCAGTGTTGCGGTTGCCGCCCGTCACGAGCACGACCTTGCCATCAAAGCGTCCCATCTTCCGCACTCCTTCCGTTTCTAGTTACTTGCACAGCGTGCCGCCGCGCAGGATCACGGGGCCGATCAGGCCGGACGGCAGGAGGTCGTCCTCCTTCGACCAGTGACGCCACGTGGTGAACGTGTGGCGGCCGGTGGGCGAGGGCTTGCCCTCCTTGACCCACTGCGGAATCTCCCGCACGCCGAACTCCTTCACGCCGCGGCGCGGAACGCCGTTCCAGGCGCAGTCGTCCGCGTAGAGCCGGTCGTCGCCGATGATGCGGTTGGGCCAGAGGTTCGTGACCTTGATCTCAAGGTCGATACAACCTTGCTGTTGTACGCTTGTTGTCGTGGCGCTGGAAACAGCAAGCGTACTACAGCAAGCTCCTTGTTGTTGTACGCTTGTTGTCTTCACCGCATCCGTGATGTCCAGACGGAACGGCGGCCTCCAGAGGACGGGGAACTTCTTCCCGTTCACCGTCACCTCCGCGAAGTTCTTCACCACGCCGAGGTCGAGCATCACGCGCGCACCCGACGTGGCGAGGGCCAGGGCCTTCTCGCACGAGATGCGCTTCCTGTACGTCGCCGTGCCGGAGAAGTACTTGACGCCGTTGTCCGGATGCTCGTTCCACGGGATGAGCGTGTCGAACGTCGTGTTCGCCGGCGCGTCCCATCCGGCGGGGAACGAGACGTTCCACGGGCCGGCGACGGGGACGCCCGCCTGCGGAAGCGCGGTGATCGTCTTCTTCGTGCCATCGCTCATGGCGATATCTGCGGACATCGGCTGCCAGGCGAGAATCCTGCCGTCGCGCCATTCCCATGTCGGCGGCGGCGGGGGCGCGAGCTTGGCGACCGGGAGCTTGAAGGTGTCATGTTCCGCGAACGTCGCGGTCGTCTCCGTGCCGTCGTACACGTAGGTGACGATCATCTTCTTCGGCGTCCTGAAGAGCGGGTCGCGTCCGGCGAGCTCGTTC
>CACZDG010000008.1 GCA_902779865.1 uncultured bacterium | reverse complement strand
CGACGAACCGAAACCGGAAGACATGCCGAAACCGGAAGACATGGTGGAGGGCATTCCGGCCGGCGTGCGGTACGTCTTCGGGATCGACCCCTCGATCGGCTCCGCCGACCTCGCCGAGCCGCTGCTTGACGTCACGTTCGATGCGAACGGCAAGCCGGTTGTGAAGCTACCGGCTTTAGTGAACACCGACGGCGTGACGGTGACGGTGCTGGCCACCGAAGACCTCGCGGACTGGTCTGACGCGAAGCTCGTCCCGATGGCGTACGAGAAATCGGACGGGACCTGGCATCTCATCGACGACAACCCTCCGCCGAAGATGTTCTTCAAGTGGCGGATCACCTTCGAAGATGAATAGCCATGTTACCGGCGGCGACGTGAGGCGCGAGAACTGAAACGCGTCCGGTGTGTCTAAAGCGAATTCTAGACACGGGGCGTGAAGTTATGGTACACTATCTGCCGTGCAAAAAACATAATCAACCAAGAAAGGTTTTACTAGATGAAGAAGACATTGATGTCGTTTGGTGCGCTGATGGTCTGTGGCGCAGTTGTGGGAGCCGATGGCGCGGCGCTTAAGCCGAAGGCCCTTGTTATCATGTTGGATGGTATGCGCGCCGATTCGATCGAGAACGTGTACACGCCGAATCTGCGGATGCTTCGCGACGGCCAGTGGCAACCCGGCTACAAGTGCGCGTGGTCCCTTAGCGCCCACACGATCTACGACGCGATCACCGTGAGCGGGCCCAACCACACGTCCATCGCCACGGGCGTGACATCGAAGAAGCACACCATCAAGCAGAACCACAAGAGCACCTGCGACTTCAAGAAGTGGCCGAGCTGGCTCGTGCGCGTTGCGGACGCCAGGCCTGGCACGAAGGGGCTCTTCATGTATTCGTGGAGGTGGGACGAGCAGATATCGCCCGATCCACGCGTTAAGTTCATCCACGGCTCCGACGCCGGCAACGCGGCGGCCATGCCCAAGATCCTCGCCGCGGCCGACGCGCCCGACTGCGTTCAGTGGTACATCGACTGGCCCGACCATGGCGGACACGGCTTCGGCTACTACCCCTACACCATCGGCCATTTGAACACGGTCTATCTCTCCGACAAGGCGATCGGTGACGCCCTGAAGGCAATCGCCTCGCGTCCCACGTTCAAGGACGAGGACTGGATGATCATCGTCACGGCGGACCACGGCGGCTACTGGCGCACGCACGGCCTCTGGGGCGGGCACTGCGAGACGATTCCGTTCCTCGTGACCGGACGCAACGTGTCGCAGGGACGCATCCCCGGCATCCCCCACAACTACTACGCCGCGCCGACGGTGCTGACGCACTTCGGGATCGACTGGAGCGGCTTCGACCTCGACGGCAAGGCCGTCGGCACCGAGACCGTCACCGACGCGAAGCGCTGTCTCAAGGACGGCCTCGCCGTGTACATGCCGTTCGAGGGCAAGGCCCCGGCCGCCTTTGCGAACGCCGCCAAGGGCGGTGTGACCGCCGAGCCGCGCGGCAAGGCGGCAATCGTCGGGAGGGGCGGTTTCCTCGGCGGCTGTCTGCACCTGGTGAATTCGACGAACGGCACGGGCAGCGTGTGCCTGAAGGGTTCCGAGAACCTTGCGTTCGAGAACGGCGCCGAGTTCGCCATCGCGATGTGGGTGAAGATGCCCGAGGCGCAGAAGGGCGACTCCGTGATCGTCGCGAACAAGGACTGGCACAAGGGCTCCAACCCCGGCATCCTCGTGACCGCCAACAAGAAGATCGAGTCGAAGGTCGGCGGCGTGTGCTTCAACGCCGGCATGAGCAAAGGCCGCCCCCGCATCGACGTGGGCCCATACGACATCGAGTTCGGCAAGTGGACCTTCTACGCGGTGACGCGCGGTCCCGACGGCGTGCTCGGCTACTACCAGGGCGGGCGCGACGGTTACCTCTACCGCATCGCGTTCAACGCGAAGGACATCAACTTCAAGACGGGCCTTCCGTTCTTCCTCGGGCAGGACGGCACCGGCAAGTACCCGGCCGCGTTCAACGGCGACATCGACGACTTCGCGCTCTGGACGCGTTCGCTCTCGTACGAGGACGTGCGCAAGATCTACGAGTCGGGACGCAACGGCATTCCCCTCGGCGACCTCCTGTGAGAGTGACATTATTTTGACGTTTCTCTTGCGTTGCGCTCTTTAATGCGCTACAATATCGCTCACCAGCCATGACATCAAATGACGAATATGTGTTGCAGCTCCTGCGTGAAGCGGGATACGTGACGGCCGAACAGCTCGAGGCCGCCTCTACCGCCATGCGTGCGGGCAACGAGACGACGCTGGACGTGCTTCTCGCGTCCGGCGCCGTGAGCGAGGACGACGTGCTTGGCACGATTGCCGACCAGTTCGGCATCAAGTACGTGAGCATCGACCCCGGTGCGATCGACCCGGAGGTGGCGAAGGAGATCACCCCTGAAATCGCCCATAAGTACGGCGTCGCACCCGTGATGAGGGACGCCGACTCCGTGACCGTGGTCCTCTCCGACCCGATGGGCTATGACGCGATCGACTCGCTGCGGTACGTGCTGCAGGGCAAGGACGTCCAGGCCGTGCTCGCGCCGTCAGAAGAGGTCAAGGCCGTGATGGAGAAGCTCTACCCCACCGGCGAACAGATCGTTACGCGCGGCGACGACGAGTTCGGCGGCAGCGACGAAGGCGGCGAGGGCAGCGGCGACGACACGCCGGTGATCCGCCTCTGCTCGCTCATCCTCTCCAACGCGATCAAGATGAAGGCGTCCGATATCCACCTGGAGCCGATGGAGAAGGAGTTCCGCGTGCGCTACCGCATCGACGGTGCGCTCCGCAAGATGGACTCGCCGCCGAAGCGCCTTCAGGGCGCGATAATCTCACGCTTCAAGATCATGTCGAAGATCAAGATTTCCGAGAAGCGCATCCCGCAGGACGGACGCATCCAGATCAACGTGGGCGGGCGCGACCTTGACTTGCGTGTATCGACCGTGCCGACTAACCACGGCGAGTCGATCGTCATGCGTATTCTCGACAAGTCGAACCTCGCGCTCGGCCTGCCGCAGCTCGGCTTCCTCTCCGACGACCAGAACAAGTTCGAGCGACTGATCCACCTCTCCGATGGCGTGGTGCTCGTGACGGGTCCGACCGGCTCTGGCAAGACCACTACGCTGTACGCCTGTCTCGGACAGATCAACACGCCCGACAAGAAGATCATCACCGTGGAGGACCCGGTGGAATACCAGATGAGCGGCATCAACCAGGTGCAGGTGAACCGCGACGTGGGCCTCGACTTCTCGGCCGCGTTGCGCTCCATTCTGCGTCAGGCTCCGAACATCGTGATGATCGGCGAAATCCGTGACGACGAAACCGCAGACATTGCTATGGAAGCGGCGCTCACCGGTCACCTTGTGTTCTCAACCCTGCACACCAACGACGCGCCGAGCGCCGTGACGCGTCTGACGGATATGGGCGTGAAGCCGTTCCTTGTCGCGTCCGCCGTTCGTGCCGCGATGGCCCAGCGTCTCGTGCGCGCAATTTGCACGAACTGCAAGGAGGAGTACACTCCTACCGAGCGCGACATGAAGATGCTCGGCGCGATTGCGAAAACAGCGCCCGAGCACATGTACATCGGGCGCGGCTGCCCGAAGTGCAACGGCGGATACAAGGGGCGAAAGGGCATTTTTGAAATCTTTGAAATCGACGACACAATCCAGCGTCTGATCTTCGACCACGCGCCGTCCTCCGTGTTGCGAGAACGCGCCCGCGAAATGGGCA
Source organism: uncultured bacterium (assembly GCA_902779865.1). Taxonomy (GTDB): domain Bacteria; phylum Verrucomicrobiota; class Kiritimatiellia; order RFP12; family UBA1067; genus RUG572. Next base: position 46,039 of record CACZDG010000008.1, on the reverse strand, counting down.
TGCGCACGCTGCGCGAAGACGGAATGCTCAAGGTCGCATCTGGCATGACCTCCCTGAAGGAGGTGCTGCAGGCGACGATGGGCGACGCGGACTAACGAGTGTAAAATGTAACGAGAAAAAGCGTAAAGTGAAAGGGATTAGAAATGGCAACTGAAATCACGATGCACGACCTTCTGCAGGCGACGATCGACGAGGGCGCGAGCGACCTGCACGTGCGGGCGTTCATGCCGCCCGAGCTCCGCGTACACGGTGAGTTGGTGGCGATTGCCGACGAGGCGTTCACCGAGGAGGATACGGACAAGCTCTGCCACGAGATGATGACGCCGGAACAGTCGGCCGAAGTCGAAAAGAACGGCGGCGCTGACTTCGCCATTGCGCACGAGGACGGCACGCGTTTCCGCGTGAGCGTGTTCAAGGAACGCAAGCGCTGGGGCTGCGTGCTCCGTATGATTCCCTCCACGTTGCTCACGCTCGAGCAGATTGGCTTGCCGGACACGGTGAAGGAACTGCTCTTCAAGCCGCGCGGACTCATCCTCGTGACCGGCCCGACGGGTTCAGGTAAATCCACCACACTCGCCTCGATGCTCGACGTGATCAACCGCGAACGCGGCGTACACATCATCACGATTGAAGACCCTATCGAATTCTACCACACCTCGCGCAAGTCGCTCGTAACGCAGCGCGAAGTCGGTTCCGACGTTCCAAGTTTCGCCGAAGCCATCCGCCGCGCGCTGCGTCAGGACCCGGACGTGATCCTCGTGGGCGAAATGCGCGACCTTGAGACGATCGGCGCGGCGATCACCGCCGCAGAAACGGGCCACCTCGTGTTCGGCACGCTGCACACCACCGGCGCCGCCGAGACGATTGACCGTATCGTAGATGCCTTCCCAACCGACCAGCAGGAGCAGGTGCGCACGCAGCTCTCCGTTGGTCTCCAGGCCGTCATCTCGCAGATCCTCCTCCCGAAGCTCGACGTGAACGGAGAGGTCCACGGCCGAATCGCCGCGTTCGAGATCATGCTCGCCACGCCGTCCATCCGCAGCCGCATCCGCGACAACAAGACCTTCCAGATCCGCTCCGACATCCAGACTGGCGCGAAGTTCGGCATGGTCACGCTTGACGCCTGCCTCATGCAACACTACAAGAACGGGCTCATCTCCTACGACGAACTCATCACCAAGAGCCAGGACCCCGACACCGTGGTCGCCAAGCTCAAGGAAGAAATGGGGCGCCGCTAAATGTCAGAGGCATTCGATCCATTACTGGACTTGCTCGTCAAGAACGGCGTCCTCGATCAGGATGCTGTCGAGACGATCCGCGAAGAGCAGCGCAACGCCGCCGGAAAGACAGTGCGCGAAATCGTCGTGGATGGCGGATACATCGATGAGGATAGCCTCCTCGGCATGATGGCCGCCTACCAGGGCTGCGAGGTGATTGACCTCGCGAACACCGAGCTTTCCAGCGACGTGGTGAACGCCATACCCGCATCCATCGCGCGCATGTACAATGTGCTGTGCGTGGGGGTTGACGATACGTCAGTCACGCTTGCCACGTCGAACCTGGTCGATCCGCGAGTCTCCGACGAGGTCTCGTTCGCGCTCTCGAAGGAAGTGCGCTTCGTCATGGCGCGCGAGAAGGATCTCAACGACCGCATTGCGCAGCACTACGGCGATTCTTCCGAGTCCGTCGCAGACATGCTCAAGAGTCTCGGCGAGGGCATGGACGCCGACGAAGCCCTGAAGGGCGATCCGAACGACGTGGCCGCGCTCGACGCCGCCGCGAACTCCAACGCCGTCGTCAAGTTCGTGAACATGATCCTCTACCAGGGCGTGGTGGACCGCGCGGCCGACATCCACATCGAGCCGTTCGAGAAGAACTTCCAGATCCGCTACCGCGTCGATGGCGCTCTCTACGCGGTGAAGGCGCCGGACGTCTCCATGGCTCCCGCCATCATCTCGCGTATCAAGATCATGGCCAACCTCAACATCGCGGAGCGCCGCGTCCCGCAGGACGGACGCATCGCGATCACCGTCGCGGGACGTCCCGTTGACCTTCGTGTGTCGTGCCTCCCGACCACGCACGGCGAATCAGTGGTTATGCGTATTCTCGACCAGAGCGCCACGTCACTCGACCTCGAAAACGTGGGTCTCGCCGAAGACGTTTACGAACAGCTCACGATGGACATCGAGAAGCCGAACGGCATCATCGTCGTGACGGGCCCGACCGGCTCTGGCAAGACCACCACGCTCTACTCGGTCCTCCGCCGCATCAACTCCATCGACTCCAAGCTGCTCACCGCCGAGGAACCTGTCGAATACGACGTGGACGGCATCGTGCAGGTGCCGATCAACCACGAAGTGGGCAACACATTCCCGAAGGTGCTGCGCGCCTTTCTGCGTCAGGACCCGGACATCATGCTCATTGGCGAGATCCGCGACCTTGAAACTGCCGAAGTGGCGATTCAGGCCGCCCTCACCGGGCACCTTGTGTTCTCCACGCTCCACACCAACGACGCCGCCGGCGCCGTGATGCGTTTCGTGGATATGAACGTGGCCCCGTACATGGTGGCCTCCACCCTCGAGGCCGTGCTGGGCCAGCGACTTCTCCGTACCTGCTGCCGCGAGTGCAAGACGCCGTACGAGCCCGACAACGAAACCCTCGACCGCATCAACCTGACGCGAGAAGAGATCGGCGGACGCCCGTTCTACTTCGGCAAGGGCTGCAAGACCTGCAACGGCACGGGCTACAAAGGACGCAAAGCCATCTTTGAGTACTTGCGTGTGACGAATCCTATACGCGAGCTGATCAACGCACGTTCGCCCACGCTCATCATCCGCGAGAAGGCACGCGAACTTGGTATGCGCACCATGCGCGAGGACGGCGTCCGTTCGATCCTCGACGGTTACACCACTGTGGACGAAGTCCTTCGCTACACCTAACGCCTCATAAAATAAGGCAATCCTAGGTGTCACCCTTGATACATCGAGGGATGCGCTTTGTCGCGTTCGGCGAATCCTGATGCCCATGCGTAGCAGAACAAGCGCTTATGCATAAGGGGCTGGATGTCTATGCAACATTACCAAACATTACCGCTTGCGCTGGGGCGGTGAAAAATGCTATACTTTCCACATGTCAAAAGTATTAATAGTCGATGACGAGCCGCGGATACTCCTGCTGCTTCAAAGCCTCTTGAAGACGAACAAGTACGAAGTCGAGACGGCCCGTGACGGTGCCGGTGCCCTCGAAATCGTGCGCGGCGGCGGCGTGGACATCGTCATAACCGACCTCCGCATGACGCCGATGGACGGCATGGGGCTCTTCAAGGAGATTCACAAGCTCCACCCGTCCATGCCCGTGATACTGCTCACGGCGTATGCGTCCGTCGAAACCGCAATCGACGCCATGAGGGAGGGAATGTTCGACTACCTCACCAAGCCGTTCAAGGTGGATGATATACTTTCGTGCCTCGCCCGCGCGGACGAGAAGGTGAAGAAACACGAGTCGCTCGCCCTCTCGATGGACGCCGATACACCTCCCAAGTACCGCTTTGAAAACCTCATCGGCTCATCGCCTATCATGACGCAAGTGTGCGACATGATCCAGAAGGTCGCCCCCACCGCCGCAACGGTGCTGATTAACGGCGAGTCCGGCACGGGCAAGGAAGTGATCGCGAAGACAATCCACAGGAACTCCCCGCGCGCGAGCAAGCCGTGGGTGGCCGTCAACTGCGCCGCCCTTCCGGAGAATCTGCTCGAAAGCGAAATGTTCGGGCACGTCAAAGGCTCCTTCACGGGTGCGTATGCGGACAAGCCCGGCCTCTTTGAAGTCGCGAACGGCGGCACACTCTTCCTCGACGAAATATCGTCCATGCCGCTTCTCCTCCAAGGTAAGCTGCTTCGCGTCCTCCAGGAACGCGAAATTCGTCGCGTTGGTGGCACGAAGGACATCCCGGTGGATGTGCGCGTTATCGCCGCCTCGAACACGAACCTCGAACAGGCCGTGGTCAAGGGCACGTTCCGCAGCGACCTCTACTACCGCTTCGCCGTAATCACGATCGACATCCCGCCGTTGCGCGAGCGCAAGGACGACATTATCCCGCTCGCCAAGCACTTTATCCGTCTTGAGACGCCGGACGGCTCCCCGATTCCCGTACTTGAACCGGAGACCGCCAAGGCTCTCATGGCCTACGACTGGCCCGGCAACGTCCGTGAACTGGAGAACGCCATCAAGCATGCCCTCACGTTCATGTCCGAAAGTTGCCTTACCCCCGACCTCTTGCCTCCGAAGATTCTCCACCACGCGCAGGCGGCAGAGGCCGCGTCCAGCTCAAACGCCGACTCCGCCACATCCGGCAACGCCTCGCTCAAGAGCTTCCTCAAGCAGAAGGAAAAGGAATACATCGAGCACATCCTCGTCGCGGCCGGCGGCGACAAGGCAAAAGCCGCCGACGCGCTCAAGGTGAATCTCTCAACGCTGTACCGCAAGCTCTCCGACGACCCCAACAATTAAGTAGGTTGTTCCCGGTCATTTGAGCTGGAGGCCGATTAGCTGGAAGTCGGTGCCGCCTGAAACGAGCGCCCAACGGATTACCGACGCACCGGCTGGCACGGTGAGTGGATGCGGCGACTGGACGACTCCCCTTCTGGCGTTCGCGGGCAATTTGACCGTGATCGCTGGCGCTTCATCGCACGAAAAGGCAATCGTGGCTGCGGATGACGAGCGGTAGGCAATGGTGAGCGCGTAGGCGCGCTTCTCTCTTGAACTAACTGTGAAGGAAGGTTTGATCGTACGCGCGGGGTTTACGTCCTTTTCCCGTGCGGCGATTGAACCGGGCAGTTTGTGGATGCCATGAGGCGGATCGCCGGCCATCCACGGCGTGCGCCGTTTCATGAGCGTACCCCAGCCACTCCATTCGTAGAACCAGTTCGGCGGCGCTCCCCACGTCTCGCCGCCGGAGGCGGATCGGGCGTTCATTTCGTCCATTCCCCTTTTCAGCCACGACACGGCATCTTCGCCAAGGCCCATCCGCATACGGTAGTGCGCATACGCGCATTCGCGCGGTGCGCCTTCCGACCCTAGCGTACCACGCTGCTTCGGACTCGGCGCAAGCGAGCGCCATCGTCCCGAACGGTGGCGTGCCCGGTAGAAGACGCCGTTCTCGAAGGATGCGTCGTTTTCGGCGTCCGTGAAGCCAGTTGGCTCCCACGCGCTGAGATTGTAGCGAAAGCTCCATTCGAGTCCTTTCAGGATGCGGTTGTCGAGCGCACCGTAGAGGTTGTCGCCCTGCAACCAGAACGTCTCGGCGATGGCCACGTACATGAACAGCCCGACCATGGCGTGGGGTTGGTCGCGTGAGGATTCCTGGCATTGCCCGTTAGCGTAGATGTAGTGGCGCAGTTGTTCGTCGTAGCCGTAGTCGGCGATGTTGCTTCTGCGCCCGCCGAGCTTGAACGTCTCCATGAAGTCGTCTGCCGCAATTGGAGCGGAGGAGGTCTTGGGCGGACCCGGTTCGTACGGTTCGTCGTCGGTGCAGTGCGGCTGCGCGGTGAGATACCGCCACACGCGGTCGTACATCCTCTCGTCTTCAAGGAACACGGACATCGCGAGGACGCTCCGAAGCGCGAAGAGTCCCTGGTTGCCGAAGCGACCGGCGTCGCCGTTCTTGAGAATCGGGTAGAACCTCTCGCGGAGCATTCGCGCGAAGCGCGTCCGGTCGTCCGCCGCCCAGCCCTGATAGTCGCGCATCAGTTCGGCGGCCTCGCAGAGGAGGAACACCTTACCGTAATCAAGAGGGGCCGTGCCATGTGCGTCGAGCGATTCGTAGCGGGAGCTGGCATTGATAAAGGCGACTGCCTTGTCAGCATATCGCGCATCGTCCGTCAGCTGCCACAGGAGCGCCAGGTCGTGCGCGCGTCGCCCAGCGTGTCCGAGCGTGGCATTGCAGCGAGCGGGCACGAGAGACGTGCCGTAGTCGGGAACGCCCTGTGCGGGATTGGACGTGCGGCAGTCGCGCAACGCTGCGAAGGACGAAGCCCACGGTTCGCGTCCAGCAGACACCATCGCCCGCGCCCTGTCGATGTCTGCTTGCGAGCAGTCGATGCCGGGATGGACGAACGTGCGCGCATCGGCGGCAAGCGCAAAAGCTGCTACATGGCTGATTACGATCAAGGCATGTTTTATTTTCACGAGCATCTTTTTCAGCGGTACGCCGCGCGCTCGATCTTGCCGGGGATCTTCATCGCGCCCCTATACTTCGCCACGGTACGGCGCGAGATCGTCACGCCCTCGCCGTTGAGCATCTTCGTTATCTCGTCGTCCGAAAGCGGATGCAAGGCGTCCTCGGCGTCGATGAGCGCTTTTATGCGCGCCTTGATCGCGGAGTCGGATACGGACTTGCCCTCTTCCGTCTTCGTTCCACCCGAAGTGAAGAACTTCCGCATCTCCACCACGCCGAACGGAGTGGCCATGTATTTGTCGCGCACCGTGCGCGACACAGTCGTCGCAACCACACCCACCTGATCGGCCACCTGCTGCATAGTGAGCGGCCTGAGCGCGTGGAGGCCGCCCTTCTCGAACACCTCCGGCTGGGCATCGACAATCGACTGTGCGATGTCGTGGATGGTCTGTTGGCGTTTGCGTACGTTGTCCTGCAAGCCCTGCGCCGCACGGATGCGTTCACGGATGTAGCTTTTTGTCTCGGCGGAGACTGACGGATCCTCCAGCATCTTCTGGTACTGGCGAGAGATGCGGATTTCTGGGATGTCGCGGCCATCGACGCGCACCTGCCATTCGCCGCCGTCGCGGAACACGTACACCTCCGGTTTCACGTATTCGCCGGGGTTCACGCGCTGCACATATCCGCCGCCGTGCGACACGAACTTGCCGCCGTTCGCGCGCGAGAGGAACGTGCGCCCCGGCATGGGGTCGAGCAGCGCCAGCTCCTTGAGCATCTGCTGGTACTCATTGCCCGTGATGTGCAGCGCCTGGCAGATCACCGGCACGCGACGCGCAGTGAGGTCGTCGAAATGGTGTTCGAGCACGGAGCGGATTTCGTCCTCCCATGGGGAGTCGTCCAGCTTCTCCATCTGCGAAAGCCAGCACTCGCGCAGGTTCCGCGCTCCGCATCCTGGCGGGTCGAACTCGCGTATCGCCGCGAGCGTGCGGTCGATCTTCGCCTCGTCCGCGCCCGTGACCATCTCAATGTCCGGCACAGAGCCGCGGAAATAGCCGTCGTCGTCGATGTTCTCCACGAGGATGCCGGCGAGCTGGCGGTCTTCGTCAGGGATGTCGGAAAGGCCGATCTGATCCATGAGGTGCTGCTGGAGAGTTTCGTTCTTCACCATCGAGTCGAACATGTGGTCGCGGCGGGACTGCGCCTCCTCGTCGCCTGAGGAGCTTTCCATGTTGCGGAGGAAGTAGTCTCGGTAGCCGTCATCGCTCGCCTCGGTGCCGATCACCTTCGCCATCTCGCCGTCGGTGCTGAAGTCGAGTGGCTTCTCAGTCACTTCGCCGTAGGTATGGGCCTCGGGAAGCGCGGCGGACATCTGCCGCTCGACCTTGCTCGTGACGTCCTCGATGACGGGATTCGTCTCCATCGCGTGCTGGAGCTCGGCGCGCAGTTCGAGCGACGTCATCTGCAGCATCTTCAGACCCTGGCGCATCTGCGGCGCAAGGGTCTGCTGCAGTTTCATCGACTGCGAAAGGCTGAATCCCTCCATCGACATTGCCATCACCCCTCCGCGCCTGCGCGGAGTTCCACGCTCACCGGCCCATCGTTCACAAGCTCCACCTGCATGTCCGCACCGAAGCGTCCGGTGCCCACGCGGTCAGCGCCAAGATGCGCGCGCAGCTGCGCCACAACGCGCTCGTATAGAGGCTCTGCCTTCTCGGGACGCGCGGCGGCGGAGAATCCCGGACGCCGCCCGTGCGCGGTGTCCGCGTAAAGCGTGAACTGCGAGACGACGATTACCGACCCGCCTACGTCCTCGAGCGAGAGGTTCATCTGCCCGTTGGAATCCGTGAAAAGACGCAGCACCGGAAGGCGCGACGCAATCTTGTCCGCGTCCGCCTCGGTATCTGAATGCGTGACGCCGAGCAGGACGAGGTACCCTCGCCCTATCTCCGCCACTCGCTCCGCGCCGATGGTCACGGACGCGCGCGACACTCTCTGTATCCAGGCTTTCATCTGCCGTTCTCAGTAAACACTTTATGCACAACGCACCCATTTTAGCCTAAACCGCGTTCCGGCGCAAGCCGAAAAGAGATAGATTATTTTCCACAGACGGACAAGGATGTGGTAAACTATTCACCTCTTTAGGAGAAATGGAATGAGCGAGAAGAAAATACTGTTGTCCGCAAACGAGGCCGTGGCGCGTGGCGCCGCACAGGCCGGGTGCATTGTCGCGAGCGCTTACCCCGGCACTCCATCGACGGAAATCCTCGAGAACATCGCCAAGTTCAAGGACACCGTCAAGTGCGAGTGGGCCGTGAACGAGAAGGTCGCCATGGAAACGGCGATCGGCGCGTCGATGGCAGGCGCGCGGTCGCTCACGGCCATGAAGCACGTGGGCCTCAACGTGGCGATGGACCCGCTCATGACGTTCACGTTCGTGGGCGCGACGGGCGGCATGGTAGTGGTGACGGCGGACGACCCAGGCATGCACTCCTCGCAGAACGAGCAGGACAACCGCAACATCGCGAAGTTCGCGCGCGCCCCCATGTTCGAGCCTTCCGACAGCCAGGAGGCGTACGACATGGTGCAGGCCGCGTTCGAGACGTCCGAGAAGTACCGTGTGCCGTGCTTCCTGCGCCTCACCACGCGCACCTCGCACTCGAGCTCGCTCGTGGACCTCGGCGACTTCCACCCCGCGCCGCATCCGGTGATTCCCTACGTGAAGGACATCACGCGCACGATTCCCGTGCCCGCGTTCGCGCGCGGGCAGCGTCTCGCCGCACAGAAGCGCGAGCAGGAGATGGCCCGCGCCGCCTCCCGCTCGAAGTTCAACCGCATCGAGCCGGGCAAGAAGCAGGTCGGTATCATCACGAGCGGCGTGACGTACCAGTACGTGAAGGAGGTGTTCCCCGAGTTCACCGTCCTCAAGCTGGGCTGGACGAACCCCTTCCCCGCCGAACTCGTGAAGAAGTTTGCGAAAACCGTCCGCCACGTGCTCGTGGTCGAGGAACTCGATCCGTTCATCGAGAGCCAGGTACGTGCGCTCGGCATCAAGGTGCAGTCGCACAAGACCGAGCTCAACATGCTTGAGCTCAACCCGGACCGTCTCCAGAACCTCCGCCACGAACTCCTAAAGGACGTGCCGAAGGCGAAGCCGGCGAAGCCCGATCCTTCCCTTCCCACGCGTCCGCCCGTGCTGTGCGCTGGCTGTGGACACCGCGGCGTGTTCTACGTCCTGCACAAACTCGGCGCAACGGTGACGGGCGACATCGGCTGCTACACGCTCGGCGCGTTCCCGCCCCTTAACGCGATGGACTCAACGATCTGCATGGGTGCGTCGATCGGCAACGCGGCCGGAATGCGCAAGGCGGGCCTCAAGGGGCGCATCTGCGCCGTCTTGGGCGACTCCACGTTCTTCCACAGCGGACTTACAGGAATCCTCTCGGCGCACTACAACGGCACGCCGGTGACTACGGTCGTCCTCGATAACCGCATCACCGCCATGACCGGTCATCAGGACAACCCCGGCACGGGCAAGACGCTTCCCGGCGATCCCGCGCCCGTCACGGAGATCGCAGCCGTCGCGAAAGCGATGGGATACAAGAAGGTCGTGACCGTGAGCGCGGACGACCTTGGCGAACTGGAGAAGGTGCTGAAGGACGCTATGGACGGCGACGAGGGAGCGGTGATCATCGCCTACGCGCCGTGCCGCATCGCGGCGAAGCTCACGAAGGAAGGTCTCTGCGCGGTTGACGAGAAGAAGTGCAAGGCCTGCGGCGCGTGCTTCAAGATGGGTTGCCCCGCAATGACGCGCGGGAAAGAGACGGCTCCCGGCCGCTTCCAGATGAAGATCGACCCGTCGCTCTGCGCCGGATGCAAACAATGCCAGCAGGTCTGCAAGTTCGGTGCCATCACCCGCATCCGCTAATCCAAGCATCAGCGCCTGCACTACGAATAGCGGACACGGATTACCGCTGAACAGGCACGGAGAATTGTAATTTTCGGCGCGTGTTACGAGGCGAGGGAACCGAGGTTGAAGATCGGAAGGAACATGGCCGTGACGATTGTGCCGATGATGATGCCGAGGAACACCATTAGGAACGGTTCCATCAGCGAGGTGAGCGTGGCGAGCATCACCTCCACTTCTTCGTCGTAGGAGTCGGCCACAGATTCAAGCATGTCCTCCACCTTGCCGGCCTTTTCACCGGCGGCGAGCATTCGGATCATCAGGATTGGCATGAAGGGCTTTCCTTGCAGCGAAGGGCTGAGCTGGTTGCCCTGCTCGACTTCCTTGCGCGCGGCGAGGACGGAATTCTCGAGGACAAAGTTGTCTAGCGAACCGGCCACGACCTCCAGCGACTTGAGGATCGGGACACCCGCCGCAATCATCTGCGCGAGGAGTCGGCAGAAGCGTCCGATTGCCGCCTTCTGGTTCAAAAGGCCGAATACCGGCAGATTGAGTTTCCAACGATCAAACGCGAGGTGGCCGGCCTTTGTGGCTTTCCAGCGTTTGAAGATGACTATGGCGACCACTACCACGCCGCCGATTATGTACCACCAGTTTTTCACGAAATCCGAGATGTCCACGAGCTTCTGCGTGAGCCAGGGGAGTTCCTTGCCAAAGCCGCTGAACATTTCTGCGAACACAGGCACGACGAATTGAATTAGACCCGCCGCGAGCAACAGGGCGATGCTGACGATTACGGTCGGGTACGTCATCGCGCTCTTGACTTTCTTCTTCAGGCGCGAGGACGATTGGAGGATTGCGGCGAGACGTTTCATGATGCCTGCGAACTCGCCTGATTGTTCGCCTGCGATGACCATGTTCACGTACATGTCGTCGAACAGCTGTGGGTATTCGGCAAGCCCGTTCGACATTGGGGCGCCGCCCTCGATGACGTCGCAGAGGTGCTGGAGAACTTTCTTGAACTCTGGCTCGGAGCATTGCTCGCCAAGCGTCTGTATGGATGCGAGAATTGTCATGCCCGCACCCAGCATCGATGCGAGCTGACGCGTGAACGGGATGATTTCCTTGTTGCGGATGCGGCTTGCGCCCTTTACCTTAATCGCATTTCCCATCATTCACCTCCCGTCACTTCAAACGCGGCTTCAAGCGACGTTATGCCGGCGCGTACCTTGCGCATCCCGGCCTCCTTCAGAGTGACCATTCCCTCTTGAAGTGCATACTCCTTAAGTTTCTCCGCGTCGCCGCCACGTTCGATTAGACCACGAATCTTCGGTGAGATCGGCAGTACCTCCATAAACGCGCCGCGTCCTTTGTAGCCGGAGCCACGGCACTTCGGGCAGCCACCAGGGCCGTACACCGTGATGCCCTCGAACGGTGCTGGGTCCACCTTATTCGCCTGCAGCAATTCGGCGTTGATTTCGACGGGTTTCTTGCAGAACGGACACAGCTTGCGGAAAAGTCGTTGCGCCTGCGCGAGGATGAGCGAGCTTGCAAGCATGAACGGGGCGATCTGCATGTCGAAGAGACGCGCCACGACGCCCACGGCATCGTTGGTGTGGAGCGTGGAAAGTACGAGGTGGCCCGTCAAGGCGGCCTTCACCGCGATGTCGGCAGTTTCACCGTCGCGGATTTCGCCAACGAGCACGATGTCAGGGTCCTGGCGTAGCACGCTTCGCAGCACGCCCGCGAACGTGAGTCCCACCGCCGCGTTCACGTGTACCTGGTTGACGCCGGCGAGTTCGTATTCGACGGGGTCCTCGGCGGTGATGATGTTCACGTTGGGTGTGTTGAGGTCCTGAAGGCAGGAGTAGAGCGTGGTCGTCTTTCCCGAACCGGTGGGGCCTGTCACGAGGATGATGCCGTGCGGCTGTTCGATCGCGTACTTCATCGCCTTGTAGGCGTATTCGTCGAGTCCGAGCGAGGCGAGGCCGGGCGCGAGGTTCGCCTTGTCGAGGATACGCATCACGACCTTTTCGCCATGCACGGTGGGGAGGATCGAGACGCGCACATCGACTTCCTTGCCGATGGCCTTTATCTTGAAGCGGCCGTCCTGCGGCTTGCGGCGTTCGGCGATGTCGAGCGCGCTCATGATCTTGATGCGGCTCACGACGGCGTTGTGGAGGGCCTTCGGCGGGGCGGGGCGTTCCATGAGTTCGCCGTCAATGCGGTAGCGCAGACGCGATGTGCGCTCCAGCGCCTCGAAGTGGATATCAGAAGCCTTCGTCTTCAGCGCCTCGATCATCATGGAGTTCACCATGCGGATCACGGGCGCGTCTTCGTCCGATGTAAGAGATGCATCAAGTACGTCCGACGCCTTCATCTCGGAGAGGACTTCGAGTTCGGAATCGTCGCCCTTCATGATGGATTCCATCGCGAGGGCCGGGTTGGAGGCGTCACGCGCCGCCTTTAATCGTGCAAGGGCGTCCGCAACTTGCTTCTCTGGCGCAACACACGGCCAGATGCGCCCGCCCGCCGCCCGAGTGACCTCCTCTTGTGCGGGGAGGTTGAAAGGATCGGCGAGGGCGATTGTGAGGCGTCCCCCGAGCTTTGCCACTGGGACGGCCTTTGCCTTGATCCAGAAATCCTCGGTCTTGCCGCAGAGGAAATCCTGGTTTACCGTGAAATTGTCCGGCAGCGAAAGCGGTGCCATGTTGAAATACGCGGCGGTGGCCAGGGTGAACGCCGCAGGATCGACCAAATCCTTCTGCACAAGATACCGTTCAAGGGGCATTTTCTCGTCCGCCGCCTGACGTGCAACTTCCTTGAGCTGTTCCGCCTCTAGCACCTTACATGCCAAAAGCGCCTCTGAAAAGTTGCTGTAGTGCTTGCCCGTTTGGGCCTGTCTGACCGATTTCAATAACATACCAATAAATAAAGCATAAACCATGCCATGTATCGGCATGAATTATGCTATCATGAATTATGCTATACTATAAAGCGGAGAGACATAATGGCAGAACGCGACAACTCAAAACTGCTCGAAGGCATTGCCTATTTCGAGAAAATGCTGAAAGTGATGCCGGGCGACCGCACCACGCTGGAGTTCCTTTCAGTTGCCTACGAACAGTTGGGCGATGCGGAGAAGCAAAGGATTTCATTAATCCAACTGGGGGAGGCGTTGCTGCGCGAGAAGGATCTTGAGGCTGCTGGCGCGATAGGTGAACGGCTTGCGAACTTCAAGGAGGAAGATGCCCAGGAGATGGCGCGCAAGATACACTCCACGCTCCATCCGATACAGCTGAAGGCCGTTGTGCGTAACGCAGATGGTGCGACGACTGTGGCGGCAAAACCGGTGAAGGCGAAGTTAGTAGTTAAATCCGGGGGCGGCGCAAACGGAGAGATTTCCCTTGCGAAGGTGGTGATGTCGGCGGTGAAGGCAGAGGCCGCGCTGATTCGCGACCTCTACGCCCGTAACGTGGTGGATGCTTCGGCGGCGGAGGTGGTGCAGCGGCATCTTGGCGGATTGCCGGAACCGACGCGTCCTTTTCTCGTTTCCGCATTGGCGATTCTTGAAAAGGAGAGCGGTGGCATGGGCGAGAAGGCGGCCGTGTTCATGGCGGATGCAGCGTCCGCGCCGCCCGTATCCCTGCAGGCGTTCATGCCGTCTGCCGCGCTTGTGAAGCAACTGCCGGAGGAGATAGTGCGCGTTCGCGGAGCGGTGCCGTTCGGGCGGCTTGGCGACACGCTGCTCGTGGCGGTGCTCAACCCGATGGACGCGGAGTTCCACGCGCAGGTTGAACGCCTTGCGGGGTGTCCGTGCAGGTTCTTCCTCGCGGACCCGCATACAACGGAGGACTTCCTTGACAAGTACTTCATCGAGAATGCGTAATGCGGAACGCGGCGTAACGCTAGTGGAGGTGATGCTTGCCGCATCAATCCTCGCGCTTACGGTGCTTGCCGTGTTCGAGGGCATAGCGGTCTCGGCTCGAATCGCCCGCGAGAACGCGGAATACCTGCAGGCGGACGCCTACGCCTTCGACCTAGCGTGGAAGCGGTACAATGAGAGTTACGGGGCGCTGCGGAAACTTGTATCTGAAAGGCCTTTTGACGAGAACATCGTCTCAAACGCGGCGCCGATGCTCTACCGCAAAGATTCCCCGGCAAAATCGCACACGACGATCAGGCGCATCACCAATCCGAGCGACACGTCAGTCGAGTTCGGTGTATTGATCTCAGTGGACGTGGAATGGGGTGCAGAGGGGGCGCGTCGGCATCTTTCCGCTACGCATACGGCGACGGTGTTCAAGAGTGGGGTGGAGGACGATTGATGACGCGAGGTGTTTCCAGAAGAGGGTTTACGCTCGTCGAACTGATGGTGACGTCGGCAATTTCCGCCTTGATTCTGACCGCGGTGATTAGTTCGTTCGTCGGCGGTATCCGCCTCTTGAAGGCCACGTTCGCCACGGCGGAGATGTCTCTGCGTTCGCGTGACCTGCGCGACAGGTTGCTTTTCCGCGCTGCGCCGATACATGACGGCACCGTGTGGGCGGGTCTCCTTTCGGGGACGAACCGAAACGACGTTCTGGAGGGCAATGAAAAGAAGATCGTCATGCAATGTGCGGCGTTGAAGACATCGGGAAACGCGACCGCAAACCAGACCATCCAGCTGATATTCAAGGACTTCGGTACGGAGAAGTGCAGTTTCTTCAGCGAAGACCGCTACGACGAACGCTGGTCGCACCGTTGGTTGAATCCTGGCGGCCTGAACCTCCTTGCGGATTCTGACGACACGCCTCCGCTTACATGGGCGAGAAAGGCCGACAACACCTATGACAAATCGCGGTTCTACATACATCTTTCGGGTCGTATGGACGTGGCGGGACTTTCAGTTGAGCACAATGAGCGCATAGTAGTGCCCGTGTTCGGTCGGCAGCAGGAGACACGTTCGGACGGGAAAGGAGGTCTGGACAAATGAAGGGGCGGCACTCATCTGAAGGCTTCGTATTGATATTCTCCCTTGTCCTCGCGCTCTGCGCGGGGGTGATCCTTGCGGGGACGCTCGGTTACGTCTCGTTCGCCGCAAGGCAGAGCGCCATGCATGCGGCCAGATCCAGTTGCCGTCTAGCGGCGCTGAGCGCCATCGAGAAGGTAAAGAGGGATGTCTATGAGGCATTCGCGCAACGTAATGGAAACAGATCAGTCCTTGGCTATAACGTCTATAACTGGTTCACGTCGGGTTGGACTACAAACTCCATTGGAACTGGCAGTTTTGTTGTCAATTTCGATACTTCCGTTGAACCGCTCAGACAACAGCTGCCTGGATTCACTGATTTGAGAGTGGGCATAAGGTCGGCGCCGGTAGATGTGGGTAACCGCGCGGAAGTGACGTTTTTCGGTACGGCATCGCGCGTGATCGGTAGAGGTATGCCGGTAAGTGTGACGATTGCCGAACGGGTGTCGTTCGGCGTGGATCGTTCAAAGGTGTTCGACTATGCCTATTTTGTGAACAACTACGGCTGGTTCGAGGGTTCCACGATTACCGCGAACGGCGACGTGCGCGCGAACGGCAACATGTCGCTTTCGCAAAGCCCAAAGGTGAACGGGGAAGTTTACGCCGCTTTCAACCAGGAGCTTGGCGCTCGTGGGGAAATCACGAACGGCACGGGCACGATGGACAACAAGAACACATACCGCAGCACCCAGTACGGCACTTCAAACCGCGCGCGCCCGTTTTACAAGGACGATTCAGACCAGAGCAACGTTCGATACAACGCGGGCGGTTACAATGCACCGGATACGGTTACTTCCGCCGATCTGAAGAACCGCCTCCACGGCCACGTTTCCGGGGAAAGCGAAGAAGCTAGCCACGTTCGATATGATGGTCTTGACATGCCGTGGATTTCAAACCTCAACGAGTATATCGAGTATGGCAAGGAGTTGGAATCAACGCTCTCCCAGGGATCAACCTATTTCATCGACAACCGCAATAGCAACAAAGCGGACATGCCGCATACTTATGACGACAAGGAGTATAAGACTTACGGGTACTACCAGGGTGCGGGGCCGTCTGGCAATGCTTCGCTCCCGGACAACCATGCGCTAGTGCTGGAAGGGACGCAGTCAAATCCCATCAGATTGAACGGCCCCGTGGTGGTTTCAAATGACGTGGTGATTAAGGGATACGTGACGGGGCAGGGCACTATCTATTCGAGCCGCAACATCCACATCGTGGGAAACATACAGTACGTCAACCCTCCTAACTGGGCGGACAAGAGGGCTCTTTCAGGGGGCGGAAACGCCACCAAGGACCTTCTTTGTCTTGCAGCGAGAGGTAATATCGTCATGGGTGACTGTACGTCATCGAGTTGGCTTGACACCACTCTCAAGAAGGTTCTCACGCAGGCTCCATACGTACAGCCCTACGAATGTGCGAAGGAGACTAACGAAGATGGAACCTGGAAATCATGGAGCGATGGTGACATAGGTTATCCTAAGACCACTACGCCAGGACCAAATGACAAGTTTGCAGGCAACTACACCGTCGCAGACGGTGGGAACAAGGTGACGCAACAGGCTGTTTACAGGCAGGAAAGGGATAGGTGGGGACGCATTCAGAACGTCCTTGACCACTATACCTACGCTTCAGCCACGGGACGCCGTTACTACGACAGCGTGGTAGCGCCGAATGAAATTTCCTCGCGCGCCTCCACCATTACGCAGATCGACGCGGTTCTTTACAACAACCACGGTATATTCGGCAAGCTGGGGCAGTGTACGATCAACGGTTCGCTAGTGTGCCGCAACGAGGGCATGATCTTCAGCGGGAAACTCTACCTGAACTGGGACTACCGTCTCTATTCCGGGTCGCCTGAAAACGTGATGAATAGCATGGTTGGCATGCCGCTCGGCACGGGCAAGCCAAAGGTCCTCTTCTGGCAGGAGGTGCCGTGACGTTCAATGTGTGGATTGGGATATGATTGAAGCGAATGAAAACATCGACCTTGTGACGATGCGACGGCAGCAGGAAATGCGGCAGGCGCAGGAGTCCTACCAGAAAGCCGTTTCGGAAGGGCGGCTGGAAGTGAAGCCGCGCACGACAGAGACGTTGGCGGGCTGGAGTCAGCCCGCCCTACCACAACCAGCACAGTCAGCGGCGACGGAGATGCAGCCGGTCGAAGTGGTGCCGCCGCCTGTTGACCCGGAGGTCGCATGGCGGCACACGCGCCTTGCAATAACGGCGGGGCTTGTCTTGCTGTTGCTTGTCGTCTGGATTTGGCAGAAAAAGGCAGGGAGGTAGTGAATGTTCCTTAATAAACTGCGAAAGAGGAAGGGCGTGTTTGACAAGGTCCGCCGTTCAATCAGGACGCGCTATTCGCTCGCTACGGCATTCTTGCTTCTCTCAATCCTTGGCCTGTTCTACGTGGGCGGGCGAATCGTGCTCGTGCATCTCGTCAAGGATGCAGAGACGCAGGTGCGGAAGATCGGGGCGGACATCAACCGGCTTGCGGACCGCAACGCAGCCGCGATAAAACGGTACGTGGACTCGTTGCCCGTTGAACGCACTGCAGAGCCGATGAATTCGCATCTGGGATTGTACGGACAGGTACACGTTGCGCTCGCGGTACGTCTTGGAGCTGATGGGCGTTTTGCCGAAGGGTGCGTGGTCGGTGGGAATTCCGGCGTGCCGGTGACGGCGGGGGATCTTAGGGGTTACGCGCAACAGTTCGAGCAGTGGGCGAAGACGTTTGGCAATAAGGGCGTGTTGCCGGCGGGGCTCATTAGCGTCCGCAGGAAATCATATTACGTGGCCATGACGCGGTGCGTGGACGGACGTTTTCTAATGCTCGGATCGCCGTTTGATTCGTCTGCGTTTACCGCCCAGATGAACGAGGCGTTCGCGGGACTTGAAATGCATGTTACGCGTCCACGCGGCGAATCGCAGGGCGTGGCAGTTACGCACATGCAGGCAAAGCGCGAAGCGCGGCAGCAAACCATGTCGTTCGGACTCTCGTCGATGGTTTCTGAGGCGTTCGAGTTTTATTCGGGCGGATTCTGGAAACTCGGCGACGACCCCTTCGAGGCGGTATATACGATACGTGACATCGCGGGAAAGCCCGTGTCGCGGCTGTCGGTGTCGCTTCCTCAGACTTTCTCCAACGCGGCGGGTGCGGCGATAAGCCGCCTCACTCTGTTCATTGCCATCGCGGGCATCGTGCTGGTTCTGCCGATTTTCTGGATGCAGAGCCGGATGTTGCTGAACCCTTTGACGAAGATGACGGAAAGTCTTCGCAACGCGCGCGAACACTGCGGCGACGCGGATTGCCCACGCGTTGACTGGAAGGGCGACGACGAATTCGCCGAACTCGCCTTTTCCGTAAACGCGCTCATCGAGACCATCGCCAGCCGAACCCTCGCGATAGCGCAGGTCGAGAACAGGCAGAAGGCGATGATCAACGGAGTGCCAGACGGATTGCTGATCTTCGACCGCCAGCACCGGCTCGTTTCAATCATAAAACAACCTGACTTCGTTGAGCCGGTTCCAGGTGTCTGTGAAGGGAAGCCGATCGACGTGACCGTGTTCGGCCGGCAGGGGGTTGATGCGTTCGGGGAGGCGGTGAACGCGCTCTTCGGCGAAGGCGGCGTAAAGCGGATAGTGCTGGATACCGGCAACGGGCGCCATGCGCGTTACTTTGACGTGCGCATCGCTAAAATGGACGAACTTTTCGCGGTGGCCATCGTGTGCGACGTTACGGAGTACAGACGGGAGCACGCCCGCCGCCTCGCCGCCGAAACGCGGCTGTCGCATACGAGCAAGCGCGAGTCGCTCACTCTGCTCGCGGGCTCAATCGCGCACGACATGAACAACGTGCTCGCCGCGATCAACAACACCATGGAGATCACGTGGATGGACGAATCCGATCCGGATGTCGTCGATTCGCTCAACACGATCCGCTCCGCAATCCGCCACGGCACCGCCATGACGCGCGAGCTGATGACGTTCGCCGGCGAGACGAAGGTGTCGTTCATATCCATGCCGCCCGCTGAACTGATACGCGACGCAAGCCACCTGGTGGATGGCATTGTCGGCGAACACGTCACCGTGACGTATGAAGTGTCGGAGAACCTGCCGATGGTGGACGTGGACATCGACCAGATGTGGAAAGTGTTCCTGAACCTTGTAAAGAACGCGAACGAGGCGATGGGCGGTTCTGGGCAGATAACGATTTCCGCGCAGGCGTTCACGATGACGGAGGACCTCGTGGAGGACTTCATCGCCACTAAGCCCGTCGCCGCGGGGCTGGGCGTGATGTTCAAGTTCTCGGATACAGGGCCGGGCGTGACGGAGGAGTTCCGGAAGAAGATGTTCGACCCGTATGTGTCCACGAAATCCACGGGACACGGTTTCGGGCTTGCCACGGTATTGTCAATAGTAGATGCTCACCATGGTGGGATATGCGTCACCTCGACCTTGGGAGCGGGTACGACGTTCCAGATATTCCTGCCGGCGTCGAAGTGCGCACCGGCGGCAGAAGCGAAGTCCGTTGAGTCGGCGCAGCCCACGGCAGTGCAGTTTACCGGCGGCGCACGCGAGGTGCTCGTGGTTGACGACGACGTGACGCTTTTGAAGGCTGCGGCGATTTTGCTGAAGGTGCTGAAGTACAGTGTGTTCACTGCGAAGGGGCACCGTGACGCATTGGACATCTTCCGCAGCCATGCGCCAAACCTTTCGTGCGTGCTCATGGACGCCAACCTTGGCGAAACGGACTCTGTTCGCCTTCTGAACAGTTTCCGGGCAATTGCGCCCAATGTGCCGGTGGTTATCGCGTCGGGGTACGCTCCCGAAATCGTCAAGGCGCGTTTCGCCACCCAGCCATACAACGCCTTTCTAGCCAAGCCATATACCCTTGCCGAGCTAAAGGCGTTGCTTGAGTCCTTGAAACCCGCTTAATAATAAGACAGATTTGCCCGCTCCCGTCTTGACTCCACCTTAAGCGTTTGGTTAGCTATGCATAGGGTTCTGGGGGGACATGTATGGAAGCCGGTGCGGCACCACTACGCTCATACACCCCCACCATGAAGCTGCCACACTATAGTGTAGAAACAACAAATAGTACTATTTGTCGCCACAAGTAGGGCTATTTGTCGCCACAAGTAGCCCTATTTGTTCCAACAAATAGCCCTATTTGTTGAAAGCACACCCAAGTCCAATCGCCATCGATACCCCAGTCCAAGCAACTCTTGCACCTAGGGCAACATCAAGTGCCCTCTTGGGCGTAATGTGCATCCCTCATGAATCGCGATATTATGGTGCGGAATTTGTCGTTCCGCGCCCCGTCGCGGCATTATTCTGTTCTCGCGTTTGCAGAACCGCCAAAATGTTTTTGCAAAATTGCGAATATTCCGTACTGGGGCAATGGGCCTTTTACCCGTGAACGCAAGAAAAATGAGCTATTTACCCATTAGAACCACTTTTTCACGTCCCTTTCACCTTCCTCTAGCTTTTTGGCACGCAATTTGCTACAATATCTCCGCGCAATCGGCATGGTGTCGGTTGCCACAAAAAACAAACAAAAAAGGAAAACAACCATGAAAATGAAACTGAAGAAGGGTTTTACCCTCGTTGAAATCATGATCGTGGTCGCCATCATCGCCATCTTGGCCGCTGTAGCGATCCCGAACTTCGTGAAATACCGTAAGAGTTCGCAGGCTACTGCGTGTGTCTCAAACTTAAAGCAGATTCAGGCGGCCTACGAACAGTCAAGTCTAGCTGGTACCAAGCCGACCACGGTTGCGGAACTTGTTGGCAAAGACAAGTATATTAAGACTAATTTGTATTGCCCATCCGATTCATCAAAGGAGAATGATGACGCATATACGGTTGGTAGTGATGATACGAATCCGACTTGCAAGGAACTTGGCACCGATGCCGACTACCCGCATGCATTACCTGCGGTAAAAACTAGCTAAACGTAATTCACGACTAACGAATTAAGTTAGAAGGTGCAAGAGAACTGAATCTTGCCCTCTTATTTAGAAAAAACAGACCTCGGTGATTCCGGGGTCTTGTTGTTTTTAGTTAGTCGTATTGACTGTGAACGCCGTCATCTTGGCGGCGACCAATGTATTCTCTGTAGCATTAGCCTCATACTCTGCCGTCCCGTTCCGCACCATAATATCGCGACTGATTTTCGTCGTACTCTATCTGCCCATCCAGAGATCGTTCCGAACCATAATCTTACACAAGCCTTTCAACCATTATCCGCCATTCGTGAGATCGTTCCGCACCGTAATCTTGCGAGGATCCGGCCCCATCTCGGCGCACTTGGCGAGTGTGCCCTACCAGTCGGCCGCGACAAACGCGGCCGCTAACATGGTCTGCGTGACGCTCATTACTGTGCATGGCCCTTCTTCGTCATTGACTGGTTAAGCGAACGGCATGGAAATGGCACGCCTACCCTACTACTTTGCAGTATTACACCTGAAGTATGACTTTGATGGACGCCCTATAGGAGTGGGTTGGTCTTACACCATGACAGTGATCTACCGTTAGATGGCATATAATCTACCGATAGATATTATATAATCTACCGATAGATGACATGGAATCTACCGATAGATCCGATGTCATCTACCGATAGATTTTGATTCGCCCACCCGCTCTCCCGATTTCGCTGTGCCGGAGTAGTAATCCTTTCATGGTGGTGGACAAGTAAAGTGGTGTGTAGCGTCATGAAACGCGGAATAGGTCGTTTAGGGTTATGACGGATTGGAATACGCCGCGATATTTCGTCCCTGCCAGCCCGTTGGTCGTGATGAGTGTTATATGTACTGCCTTTCTCGTACCGGTCTTTTGAACGAAAACTTCACGTTTCCGTCTTAACGATTCATCGCATTGCAAATCGACGCTGAACATCCCCTCGCAAAACTTCATTTCGCAAAGATTGATGACTCTGTCATCGCGGTCAATGAGTAAGTCAATTTGCACTCCACGGGTATTGCCGTCAGGTGAACTTCTCCAAGTACATGTGCTGCAAGTCATGCCGGAAATGCCGAGCGCTTGTTTTATGGCGTTGATGTGCTGGAGACCGAGTCGCTCAAATGCCAACCCGGCCCACATGTTGTGGAGTGGCGTGGAGAACGAAGAAGACCAAAAATGCGGATCGTGCGCGTGGTTTTCTCTGATGAACCGGAAATGGAACAATGTGTAGTTGTCGATGAGCTGGCAAATGAAGCCCTTCTTTTTCACGCCGAACGCTTGGTATCGGTGGATGAAGCCACATTGCTCAAGTTCCTCGAGCATTTTGGAAATCTTGCCGGATTCCTTCAACTTGCAAGCTGTAATTAGCTCTTCTCGTGTCATGCCGGTCGATTGCGAGCCTAATGCATTGACGATGCGAACATACGGTTCGGGATTCTTGAACAGCGAGGCGAATAGTTGCGAGAACTCAAGTCTCAACTTGGCGTCGGAAGCGAAGAACAATGCATCCATGTTTTGCGCCAGGCTCAAACCAGGTTTGAGGAATCCCCAGTAATAAGGAACTCCACCGAGGGCCATGTAGGCTTCCGCAAGTTCCATGCGCGACATTTGAAGACCAAGCTCACAGGCATATTCCTCACATTCCGCCAACGTGAAGGGACGTAGCCAAATCTGGTCTGTCACGCGATTGTGTAGTCCGCCCCTTGATTTGAGAAGTTTCGCGATAATCCATGATGTTGCACTTCCGCATATTACCAACAAGATGTCCTTTCGGGCCGATGCCCATCCATTCCAGAAGAATTCAAGGGCGGGAATGAAATTGGATTTTGGGGTGTCGATCCATGGCAGTTCGTCAATGAATATGATTTTCTTTTGTTGGGTGCTGTTTCTTATGATGCCTTTGAGCGCGTCAAATGCGTCAAACCAGTCGTGTAATCGGCCATTGCCAGTCCAGCCACTCTCGCGCAAAGAGCTTTGAAAGGCGCGCAGTTGCCCTGCCTGGTTCACATTCTCGACGCCTGTATGGGCGAAGGTGATGCGTTGGCCGAACGTCTCGCGTACGAGAAACGTCTTACCTATTCGGCGACGTCCATAAACGGCAACGAATTCAGAGTGGTCTGAAGCTTCTGCCAGTTTCAATGTTTCTATCTCAACTCTTCTGCCAACCATAATTTTTTCTCCGTAAGCGGTCGGAATGATATCATATTTGCCCGATTCCGTCAAGCGATATGAGATAAGCGGTCGGAATGTGGCTTTTTTATGGCATTCCGATCTACTTTGAAATCGGTGTCAGCATTAAAGGGCGAATTGTGGTATAATAAAGGCCGTGCTTTACGCATTGAGAAAACTGATTGCCTTTGTGTTCCTCGGCGGGATGTTCTGGTTCGTCTATCAGGACTTGGACAACCTTGACAAGCCGTGGTTCATGCATGCGCTTGGTCTCATTACGATCACCTTTGCCTTTTTCTGGCTGCTCATCCCCATGATCGTTGTGAAACTGCGGATTCGCCGCCGTCTCAAACAGAATAGGGAACGATACGAGAAATGGCTTTCCGATGGTGGTGTGGCGTCGATCCGTCCGCGTCCGGCGCAGAAGGTTCGGCTGAATCCCATTGATCCCGATGAGCAGGCTTTCTTCCATGAGAAGGGTACGCTTTACATTGCCGCAGCCGTGAAATCTGGTAGGGCGCGCTCGCCGAGCGCGCCGTCTATAGGCAACATGGCCTCGCGTCCCGTGGGGTGCCCAAGCGACGTGGCGTTTCCCGGACACCGGAGCAATGGGTATGTGTGCCAGCGTACGCACTGCTATTTCACGAACCGGCGTGTTGCGTTTGCGGGGAAGGATCTTGACATCAGTATCCCCTTTGCCGACCTCAAAAAGACCATCGTGAAGCCAGGGGGGATCATATTTGAGTCGGTAGCCTTACGCTGTGCCTTCACGTTCCAGAACCCGCTTGTGGCCGCAGACGTTCTTGAACGCGCCAGAACCTGAGCATTCTGATAATTGGAAACAACTCATTGAAACAACTTGCCTTTGGCGCGCGGGCTAACTCGCCCGCGCCCATTTGCCGACCCTCAAACTATCACGATTCTGAATGTTCAAGGTGCGCCCGCAGGATAATGTTGTTCTTGAAAGTTGTCATGGTTGTTTCCAAATCCCAATACGTATGGGTGAAAAACGCAGATGCGCCCAGGATTTTGGTTCTTATCTGTAGATTCTTGAAAGCGCATGTGTAATGTGCTATACTTGTAGGGTTTTCAAACCACATAAAAAGGCTTTTCGTATGGTTTGCAAACCCTATTATGGAAGACAAGGTTTTTGAGTTGGATGGCGTCAGCCGGTCGTTCGGGTCGCTGAAGGCCGTTGACAACCTCACGCTTTCGCTGGGGAAGGGTGAGGTGACGGGTTTTCTCGGCACGAACGGAGCTGGCAAGACCACGACCATCAAGATGCTGATCGGGCTTATTCGTCCGACATCCGGCACAGTGCGTTTGTTCGGTGGCGATCCGACCGTGTCCGCCACGCGCGCGCGCATCGGCTACATGCCGGAGATTGCCTACTACTATCCCTATCTCAACGTGCGCGAACTGCTGTCCTTCTACGGCGGCGTGTGTGGAATGGACAAGCAAACCGTCAAGGCGCGCACGGACGAATTGTTGGAAGAGGTGGAGCTCGTGGAGGCGGCGAAGCGTCCGCTCAAGACATACTCCAAGGGAATGCTCCAGCGCGCCGGCATCGCGCAGGCGCTCCTGAACGATCCCGATCTGCTTATTCTCGACGAGCCGTTCACCGGGCTCGACCCACTCGCACGCATCCATTTTCGCAATCTGCTGAAGAAGCTGCGCGATCAAGGCAAGTCAATCTTCTTCTCCTCGCACGAATTGGGAGAGACGGAGCTCTTGTGTGACAACGTGGCAATAATGAAGAAAGGGCGATGCATCTACCACGGCCCCGTGGATCGTCTTGCGGGCGATGGAGGCGGCAACCTTGAGCGGCTTTTCCTCGACGTTCTGGAGAAAGGGGGCGTGGCATGAAGGGCTCGATGAGACGCATCGGTGCGCTCGTGAAGTTGTCCCTGCTTGAACTGTGGCGCCGGAACGATATGTTCGCGCTGCTGGTCCTGTCCCTCGTGCTACTCGTGCCGCTTTCGCTGGCGCGTCCGTTTGGGGCGTCCGGCGCGACGCGCTATTTCGATGAGGTGGCGCTTCTGCTCGTGTGGGGTTATTCGCTCTTCATCGCCCTGGGCATCGGGGGACGCCTCTTCACGAGCGAATTCGCTAACCGAACTGTCTATCCGCTTCTGGCGAAGCCCGTTTCGCGTGGGGAGCTGCTCGTGGGGAAGTATCTGGGAGCGGTGACGGCTTCGTGGTCCGCGCTCGCGTTCTTCTATGCCCTGTGGGCGGGGGCATCTCTGCTGCGCGGGGGCGAGTGCCTAACTGTTTGTTTCTTCCAGGCGTTCATACTGCACGCGCTGTTCGCGGCACTCGCAGTGGCGGCGGCAGTGGAGGGGTCGTTTCTGCTGACGCCTTCTGCAAGCACGACCCTTCTTGCCATTCTCTTCCCGTCCATGTTCTTCTTTGGACGACACCTTCCCGATTACGCTGAGAATGTGTCTGGCGTGTTGCGGTGGCTTGTGAACGCCTTCTATTGGATTGCGCCGCATGTGGAGTTCTTCGACATGCGCCAGCGGCTCGTACACGGCTGGGGCGGCGTGGAAGCGGGGGTGTTTCTGGCCGTGGTCGGCTACGGCGTGGTCTATTCGGCGGTGTTGCTGTTTCTCGCGCACTTCCTCTTTAAAAGGAAACGCCTGTGAAACGGCTGATTCCATACGGCGCACTTGCGGTGCTTGGGGTACTTGTGTGGGTGCTGTCGCAAGTCGCCCCCGCGCAGATGCCGCAGGCGATTGCGGGCGGAGATATGTTGTCCGTGCTGTTGGGCGATGCCAAGAAGGATATTTCGGGGGCGATGGTGCATGAGGCGGATAGTTACTTCCACGGCGGCGTGGATATGGACTGTCATCATCTGCACGACCATCACGACCATGAACATGCCCATCACGACCATGAACATCATGCGGAAGAGGATCACGACAACGAAACGGAATCGTTCGATCCCTGGCGTTGGATTAACGCCCACGTCCGTGCGCCAGAGATTGACCGACATCTTGACGGCGGCAAGGCTGTGGAGATGATGCCGTGGTTCTGGGTTGCGGTCAAGTCCGACCCGCACAACATAGATGCGTGGAGCACGGCGTGGTATTCGGCCTCGCACCTCATGAAAGATGAGGCATTGGCACTGCGAATCGCAACTGAAGGGCAACGACTCAACCCGGAGTCATTGGAAATGGCGTGTGTGCTGGGACGCGCCTACCGTGCGGAGGCAACGCGAGATCAGGCGAAATCCGAGGCAATGTTCCACAAGGTACTTGAACTTGCCGAAGATAAAAAGGAACTGGAAGAAAGCGATGAGCTTCCGCTTTTTAGTGCCTTGGGGTATCTTGCCGATTCGGCGAGACACCGAAACGATACGCAGAAACTTACCGTTTTATTGAATGCGGCGCGTCGATTTGCACCTAATCACCCAACCACCCATGCCATTGAGCGCATGTTGGAAGCAAGAAGATGAAACCTCCGCTATTTGCCAAAACCACAAATAGGTGAGGTTTGCACTCTAACCACGAATCACGAACCACTACTATCCCAGCTCGCCTTAGGCGGGGTCTTGTCGCGCCATTCCTGAAGTGAAATCATGCTACCGGCCTTTGCGTTGCTGGCGAGGTATGCCTCTGAAACATATTCCCGCTTTTCTTTCATCTGTGAAAGTAAGCTGCGTATCTCGACGGCAGCATCGTAACACATATCTAGAACCTGGCTTTTCAGGTCAGGGTCGGTTTCGGGCATCTTCAATAATTCAATGCTGCTCAAAAGTACCTGGGCGGGCTGACCCAAGGCGTGGCAGAATCCCGCAAGGGACTCCATCACGACCTTTGAGCGCTCGACCTGCACTTCGGCCAAGGCGAGACGCCTTGCGATGTCTGTTATCGGCTCTTCATCCATATTAAAAACAATTACAGCACATTTCGTACCAAGGATTTATTGACGGGTGGCATGGATTATGCTAATATTTACTGCAGATGAAATTGCAACTTACAAAGACGAAGACGGTAGAGATAGACTTTTCACGCCTTGGCGGTGGAAGGAAAGCCTTGACCGACGTCACCGGTGTCGTGCTGAACGGCGGCGATGCGCGTGGGTGCCCCGCCGTACGTCTCGTCCACAAGAAAAGCGGCTGGCACGTTGCAGCAGCGGGTTTCATACCTGCGCCGCTGGAGCCGTTGCCGGATTCATGGGACGAGGCGAACAAGGGGCAGATGGCATGGTCTCTTCCTCAGGCTTTTCAGGCGCCAAGTGCGGCGTTGGCCGTCATTTCTCCGCATGCGTTCACCAGGCAGACCACGCCGGACGCGCTGACTGCGGATCTCGTGCAGACCGCCCCTAGGGTATCCTCCACGCCCCCGCCCCGCAAATTGGGTGTTCGCCGCCTTGAGAAAAAGCCGGTCGCGCTCGCACCTGCGTCCGCGCCAAGTACCGCTGGTGACAAGGCCGTGGACGTCAAACCTGGTGTCCCCGCCAGTTCCGACGGTGTGCGTTTCGTGATGCAGCCGCTTGTGGAGAATCCGTTCGTTGTTCAGGCTGGTTTGCCGGAATATCAGGTTACGTGGTTGGCGCATTTGTTGCCGGAGGGGCGTCGTCCCACGGCGGCGTCGATACAGACCCTGCCGTCTGCGCTTCTCGCCTCGCTTTGCGAGCAACCTGAGTTCGTCGCGGCCGGTGGCACGGCGTTTGCGATTTACGTGATGCGCACTGCGGTCTATCTCGCCGGATACAAAGACGGACGCCTGATCCTTTTCAGATCGTGCCCCGGCGTGGCCGGCTGGGAGATGCTGCGCGAGGGTGTGAAGCTGCGTCTAGGCCTCGACGAGGAAATGGTGGACGAAATCCTCGACGACGCGCTCATCGATCCTCGCAGCGCGATGGAGCCGTTCGTGCGTCCCGTACTGCAGCAGCTGGAGATTTCGCTCGACTACCTGCGCAGCCGCCACAACCTGCACATTGACAAAGTCTTCATAATGGGCATGCCGTCAGGCGCGCGCTACTGGAGCCAGATGTCCGAGGAGGCGTTGAGCATCCCGCTTGTTTCGCCGTCCGTGTTCAAGGGGCTTTCGTTGCCTGCGAAAGACGAGGAATTCGCCGCGCTCACGCCGTCGAAGTCGCAGGCGTTCCTTGCCGCGCTCGGTGCCGCTCGCGCCGCAATGGAGGACAATGCATGACAGCGCCTAAACTCCATTTGAATTTACTTCGCGACAACGAACGACAGTCGTCGTCGCCAGTGCGGTTGCGAGTGATGCTTCCGATTTTAGCGTTGCTCGCGTGCCTCGGCTGCCTTGTGTGGTGGGGCGTCGTCGCGGGACAGCTGATTCTTGCGAAGACGCAGGTGACGTCGCTGCGGAACGACCTTGACGCTAAGAAGAACGAGCATTCCGGCATCCTCAAGCAGATGGGGAACGCCCGGGAAATGCAGGCCGAGCTTGACCAGCTCAAGATGTACGCCGGCGGACGCAGGACGTACGGATCGCTGTTCAAGGAGCTTGCGAACGTCGTGCCCGAAGGCGTGCAGTTGATGTCGCTGGAGATTCCGGAACCCGCCGCGCAGCAGTTGCTGCCGCCGGGGGCGAAGCCGGGTCCGACCGTGAGACCACTGCTGGGGCCTACGGGCACAGTCGAGCGCGTTGCGCTGCGCATCGTTGGACGCACTCCGCGCGAGACGCCAGTCGAGCAGCTGATGAAGTCGCTGGCGGAGCCTGCGTTCACGAACTTCCTCATCGTGGCAAAGGACGCGCCGGGCGATCAGATGAGCCCGCGCGTGCGCTCGTTCCAACAGGATGCCACGCCTGACGAGCACGGGCTGCGTCTGCTTTCATTCGACGTGGAGTACCGTTGCGTGGAGAGGAGGTTCGAGAAATGAGCGAACGCGTCCAGCAAGACCCGTCCGCGCCGATGAAGCGCGCGCTGTTCCAGGCGTTGGCGATTGGCGTCGTGGCCGTGGTCATCTACATGTTCTGTGTGCAGCCTTCACAGTCTGCGCTTGTGAAGGCCCAGAGCGATCTCTCTGGCATGCAGGCCCAGCAGAGCGCCATGGTGCGCGACCTGAATGGCGCTGAACAGGTGAAGAGCCGCCTTGATGCAATTGAGTCCGAACGCAAGGTGTACCTTTCCGCGCTTCTCGAACCTATGCTCGGATCGTACGCCATGCGCGCAAAGTCGCTGCTTGATCCGTTGGCGTCCGACGTGGGGTTGAAGATATCCGACTACGCGGAGATGCCAGTGCGGCTGCTGCCTCTTCCTAAGCCGCAGGCCACCCAGCTTTATGCGCGTAAGCCGATACGTCTCACCTGTACGGGATCGTACGCCAGGATAATCTCGTTCCTGATGCGCGTCGAAAAGAAGCTTCCGCTTGTCTCGCTTGAGGCCTTTTCCCTCAAGACGCAGAAGGAGCCCGACGAACAGTCTGCCACGTTCGTGTTCGAGTGGCCGGTTAGGGGCGTCAACACCGCCGCCGCCGCGAAAGGGGGCGCGAAGAAATGAAACGCCTCATGATCATTGTTGCCGCCGTTGCCGTCATGTCCGCGTTCGGTGAAACGCCCGCCGCCGAGCCGTATGGTAGGGCCCGCTCGCCGAGCGGGCCGTATGGTGGGGCGAGGTGTTCCGCCGAGCCGACTGAGCAGGGCGTGCGCAATCCGTTCTGGCCGATTGGCTACGAGGGGACGCGCGAGACGATTTCCCCTGAAGTGTTCAAGCGTCCGAAACCAGCCGCCTCCGATCCCTCCAAACTCCCTCCACCCATTACCGCCGCAGAGAAGGCGTCGCGCGAGGCCGCAAAGGTTGCAGCCGAAAAGGCGGCTAAGGAGAAAGCTGAGAAGGAAGCTAAGGAAAAGGCCGAGAAAGAGGCCGCCGCGCGCGCGGAGGCGGAGCGCAAGAAGCGCGAGATTACGTCCGACCACTGGACCGCCGCGCGCGCCACGCTGAAGTTCGGCGGACGCGTGAAGCTACGCGAGGACGACGCAATCCAGAACACCAGCGTCGTCATCAACGGCAAGGTCTATTCGGACGGCGACTACATTTCTATAACCCACGATTCGCGGCGTTTCACGTGGCGCGTCGAGGGATTGACCGACCACGGCACGTTGAAGCTCGTTCGCGTTCGTGCGAAGTACATTGAAAAGGCCGGCGACGCCGGCAAGCAACCCAGTAAAGGAGCTAAGAAATGAAACTCAAACTCGAAACGCTGATTGCGTTCGCCGCGCTTTGCGGCGCAACTTTCGCAGAAGAGCCCGCGAAGGGAGGGTCGCGCTCCGTCGCGACCGCCCCCGTCCCCACGCCCGCCTCCGCAGAGGCGGTTGAGACCGACGAGATCGACCTTGACAAATTCGATGACTCCGCCGACGCCGCGCGCAAGGTACCCAAGGTGAAGATGGCGCCGCCGTCCGTTGTGACAAACGCAGTTGCGGTTGCTGCGCCTGCACAGGGAGGGTCGCACTCTGTTGCGACCGCACCCACGACAAACGCGGTGGACGCAGCAAAGGCGTCAACGGATGCGTCGCCAGAGCCCGTTCCGCAGATGGCTGTTTCCACGGGGCTCGTGGATATCGACTGCGACGACGCGACGCTTGCGGACATCCTGCGCCAGTTCCGTAAGACGACAGGGGCGAACATCATCTCGGCGGATTCCTCAAACCTCCAGCAGCGCGTGTCCGTGTCGCTCAGGCACGTTCCGTGGCTGAGCGCCCTTCAGGCCATCCTCAACACGAAGAAGTTCCGTCTCGAACCTCGTGGCGACATCTATTTCGTGAGCGAGGACAAACAGCTCGAACCGGTGTTCACGCGCACGTTCATGCTGAACCACGCATCGGCGAAGGATCTTGCCGAACTTTTCAACAGCACACTTGGCGGCGGCGGGCGCGATCCCAAGACAGGCAAACAGAGCGGCAAGCAGATCGCAACTGCTTTTGAGGGCGCCAACGTGGTTGTGGTGACGGCATCGGAGAAGGTTTTGGCCGATTGCGAGCAGATCATCCACTCCGTTGATAGGGCCATCCCCCAAATCTACATCGAGGCGCGTTTCATTGAGGTGTCGAACGAGGCGATGCACAAGCTCGGGTTGCAGTGGAACCAGCTCGAAAGCTGGGGCGCGACCGCCAAGAACATCGAGGGCGGCATCGAGTACAACAACGGCAATGTCGCTCGTTACTACTCAGGCAAGACGGCGACCATGTACACGCCGAAAGTCACTGATGCGAACGGCAACGACGTGAGTTCGGGGAAGTCTGCCGTGGACTACTACACGAAAAACTACATGGTTCCAGATTCAATCTCCGACGCGCCCGGCGCGGGACGCACGGCGAACGACATGGCGTGGCGAAATGCGCGCGGTTTCTCGGGCCAGCTTTCCGTTGACGATTTCCGTTTGGCCATGAGCGCGTTTGAGAGGCTGGACGACGTCAAGATATTCTCCAACCCGAAAATCATCGTCTCCAACGGCAAGGAGGCGCGTGTGGACATGACGACTAAGTTCCCCAACGTCCGCGTGCAGGCGACGCGCAACACGTCGAACGGATCAGACTCGCTCGACATCTCCACGCAGCTTGAGGCGATTCCCGGCGAGGACAAGCTCATGTTCGCGAAAGAAGTGTTCTTCAGCTGGGGCATCATGCTTTCGGTCAAGCCGCGCATATCTCCCGATGGTCTTATCAGCGTGGAGATCATTCCCACGATCAGCCAGCTCGACACCGACGTCTCCCCCACTGGCTTCTATCAGGTGAGCGGCGGCGATTCGTCCGCATATTCGTCCTATCCGATCATCCAGATCAAGCGCCTGACGACGGACTTCACGATGAAGGACGGCGAGACGGCGGTTATCGGCGGACTTTCGCGTACCACGGAGGAGGACGTTGACTCCGGCATTCCCTATCTGCGCAAGATTCCGTGGATTGGTCCGAAGCTGTTCGGGTGGAAGAGCCGCGGCAAGGTGCAGAAGGAGATCATAGTGTTCGTGACGCTAGGCATGGCCGATCCCGCAGATTTGCCGGCGGATGTCGGCCTGCCTAAGAACGCCATCGTGGGCCGCGAATACGTCTCGGGGCGCAAGGCCGAGCCGGGCGATCGGAAGGGTGGGTTTGCTGACGTTATGTCGCTCGACATGCGGTCCATAGAGGAAAAGCAGGCAGAAGAGCGGAAAGTCGGCGACCGGAAGACGGAAGAGAGTAAGGTAGAGAGCACCGGTACTGGTTCCGGCACAGTGACGATTACTCCCGTTCAAACCACAAACCAATAACCACGAACCACGACATGACCGACTTATATACAGACATCCTACAGAAAAGCCCCATACTGCTGGGCATGACGGAGAATTCGCCTGAAGACGTATTCTCCGCGTTGTTCGATGCGCTTGTGGCGGAGGGCTGCCTTTCGGCCGATTTGCGTGAGGTTGCGAGGGCGGCTGTCAATGCCCGCGAAGCCTCCGGCTGCACTGCGCTCGCCAATGGCGTTGCCATCCCGCACGGCTACCTCGACGAAGTGACGTCGCCAATCGTTGCGATAGGCATCCATGCTCATGGCGTGGATTGCTCTTCGATCGACGGAGAGCCCTCGCGCATATTCGTCCTGATACTGAACCATCCTGGTTCACGCGACCACGTCCGTTTCCTCGCTGCCGTAAATCGCCGCTTGATCATCCCCGAAGTGCGTGCGGCGTTACTGCTGGCGAAAACCCGCGACGAGGCCTTACGTCTCCTTGCAGGGTAAAGACGTCCATGTGCCAAACATCAAAGCATGAAAGAGGTACAGAAAATGAAAAAGACAGTAATGTTGATTCTTGGTGTTTTCCTATCCGCCGCACTACCGCTTGCGGCCGATACCGAAACGATAGGTGACTATACTTGGGAATATTCCATCTCCAGCGGCACGGCAGAGATTATCGGCGTGTCTCCCGCCATAGGCAGTTTGGCAATTCCATCGACCCTTGGTGGATATCCCGTGAAGGGCATTGGCGCCAATGCATTCGCCGATTGTGATCGGCTGTCGAGCGTGACGATACCGGATGGCGTTGAGAGCATCGGGACGAATGCGTTCCATAATTGCGCCGTGATGGCAGTTGTGACGTTTGGCAACGGCATGAAACGCATTGACGAGAATGCATTCTTAGGTTGCAAATCTTTGGCCGTCGTGACGATTCCGTCTGGCGTAGAACACATCGCATACGGCACCTTCTCCGGTTGCAGCGGTCTGACCGACTTGACGATTGGCGAAAACGTGAAGACGATTGGAGTGGGGGCGTTCTTCGATTGTATCGGTTTGACGCGTGTCACGATTCCTGACAAGGTGATCAGCATTGGGGAGTCTGCGTTTTCCGGGTGCGTGGGTTTGACGGACTTGAGACGATTGGCAGCGCGGTGGAGAGCATCGGGGCGAACGCATTCTCCGGCTGCAGCGGCATTGCGGGGAAATTGGTGATCCCTGATGGCGTGAAGCACATTGGCGCCGGTGCGTTCTCCGGCTGGGACAGACTGATTGAGGTGACTATGCCAGACAGCGTGGAGACTGTCGGAGATGAAGCGTTTAAGGGTTGCGTCGCACTTACCAAAGTCACAATAGGCAGCGGCGTGAAAAGTTTCGGCGACGGTGTGTTCTCTGGGTGCATAGCATTGCCAGATATCACGATACCCGGCAACGTCGAAAGCCTAGGTGAAAATGCGTTTTACGGCTGCGTCGGGTTGACGGGAGTCAGCATCGGCAGCGGATTGAAGATGATAAGGCCCAATACGTTCTCTGGATGTAGGGCTTTGGTTGACATGACCATACCATCAGGGATTACAAACATCTCGTACGGTGCTTTTGCCGATTGCATCGGTCTGGCCAGTGTGACGATTGGTGAAGGAGTGGAGGAAGTCGGAACAGAGGCGTTCTCGGGATGCAGCGCCCTCACATACGTGACCATACCCGGCAACGTAGTAAGCATTGGCGACAGGGCGTTTCAG
Source organism: uncultured bacterium (assembly GCA_902779865.1). Taxonomy (GTDB): domain Bacteria; phylum Verrucomicrobiota; class Kiritimatiellia; order RFP12; family UBA1067; genus RUG572. The sequence goes on along the minus strand of CACZDG010000008.1, from coordinate 11,888 downwards.
AATTGTAGCGCCATGACGGGCGTGACGATATCGAATGGAGTCACGCACATTGGCGAAGGCACGTTCTCTGGATGTTCCAAACTAACGAGCGTGGTGATTCCTGACGGCGTCGAGAGCATTGGCGACAACGCCTTCTACGAGTGCCGCGTCATGACAAGCGCGAAGATCGGCACGGGCGTGAAAACTATCGGAGCTGGCGCGTTTCAGGGTTGCAGAGGCTTGACGGGCGTTGAGATCCCTGATGGGGTTACGAGCGTCGGCGACAGTGCATTCCAGGACTGTGTGGCGCTCACCCGTGCCGAGATCGGTATCGGCGTGAGGAGTATCGGTGCGAGTGTGTTCTCCGGCTGCGGCGCTCTGGCAGGCATTGAGATACCCAACAGCGTGACGAACCTTGGCGAGAGGGCATTCTACGAATGCTCCTCCATGACCTCCGCCACGGTTGGTGACGGCGTTACGAGCATCGGCGACAGCACGTCCTACGGCTGTGCCTCGCTCGTAAATGTCGTGATCGGATCAGGCGTCACGAGCATCGCGGACAATGCGTTTTACGGCTGCGGATCGTTGGCAAGTGTCGTGATTCCCGACGGTGTTACTAGTGTTGGTGACAATGCGTTCTCTGGCTGCGTTTCGCTCGCAAGACTTGAGATTGGCAATGGGGTGGTGAGCATCGGACCGAACGCGTTCTACGGCTGCAAGGCCCTGACGAATGTCAAGATCGGCATCGGAGTGCAGACCATCTTCGACGGCATGTTTGCCGACTGCCCGTTGCTGGTCAGCGTAACGCTCGGCAGCGGGGTGAAGAGCATCGGCGCGAGTGCGTTCTCCGGTTGCGGGAATCTTAAGGAAATCGTGATCCCCGACAGCGTCACGGGCATCGGGGGGAGCGCGTTCAAGGACTGCGCCTCTATGACGAACGTGGTGATAGGCGCCGGGGTGAGGAGCGTCGGCTCGGAGGCGTTCTCCGGCTGCACGGCTCTTGTCGGCGTGACGATACCGGACAACGTGGAAAGCGTAGGCGAAAAGGCGTTCTACGACTGTAGCGGGCTAGAGAGTGTTGGTGTCGGCAGCGGGCTGGAGAGCGTCAGGGCCGAGACATTCTCGGGCTGTAGTGCTCTCACGTCCGTGACGATACCCGACGGCGTGTCCAGTATTGGGGAACGCGCCTTCTACAACTGCGCCTCGATGACTAATGCGGTGATCGGCGCCGGGGTGAGGAGCATCGGGGCGGAGGCGTTCTACAACTGTGCTAAGCTTGCGGACGTGGATATTCCGGATAGCGTTGAGAGCATCGGGAAGGATGCGTTCTATGGATGTGGCACGAAGCCAGATGTGACACCTGATGATTCTGAAAAAGGTGAAGAGCCGGTTCCCCCAGACGAATCCCCAGACGACAACGTTCCTGACGGTTTCGTCATCAGCAACGGGGTGACGCGAATCGATAATGGGGCGTTCTCCGGCAATGGGACTCTGGAGGAAGTGTCATTCCCGGACAGTGTCACGAGTATCGGCGACTATGCGTTCAACGGATGCACTGCCCTAAGCAAAGTGGCGATGGGTAGCGGCTTGAAAGATATAGGGATGGGAGCGTTTCAATTTTGCAGTAGCCTCACGGAAGTGTCGATTCCGGCAGGCGTTACAAACATTAGCGATGCGGCATTTAATGATTGCAGCCGGTTGGCGAGCGTGAGGTTCAGCGGGAACGCCCCGTATGTGGGATCGTATGCGTTTTCAAATATTAATCCAGATTGCATTGTCTATATCCCGAACGGAGCGAGCGGATTCATGGTGGATTCCAGTGGCAAGTGGCAGGGGATGAAGGTCAAATACTATAATTTGGCGGTTACGCCTGTTCTGCCGTCTCCCTCTAAACCAGTCGTTGATCCGACGTCATCGCCTTATGGGACGCTGACCGAAAGCGATATAACCGATGCGTTTGCCGCTTCTAAGGCAACGGCGTTGACGGGAGCGGTGTATGACGGCAGCATGGTCGTAGGAATCGTGGAGTTGAAGCTCGCGAAGGTGAATACAAGGTCTCAGTCTGGACGTATTTCTGGTTCGATTACGGGTCTTGACGGAAAGAGAAGCACGATGAAGGCCGTCAAGATTACAAACATTGACGGTGTTTCGCCTAAGAGAGTGTCGTTGGAAGTCAAGAACCTTGGAACAATGACAGTGACGATTGGCGGAACCAAATTCGCGGGTACACTCGGCGGTTACCACGTTCAGAGCGTAGAGGTTGGTGGCAACTGGAATGCTTCCACGGCCAATGTGGTTGTTGACGTGGATGACCTGTCAATGTTCACTGGCGAAGTGGTGGATGACCTCCTGCCACTGGACGAGGTGGCAAACGTTTCCGGTGGAAAGTGGAAGTTTGCCCGTGCCGCCACTGTCAAATGGACGAAAGTGAAGGCTGGCGTTACGCCGCTTGTCTCTGATGCGTCCGGCTACGGTCTCGTGGTTGATACGAAGAAGGGCAGCAATCTCTCGTCGATGAAGTTGACGTACAATTCCAAGAAGGGCACGTTCAACGGCTCTTTCAAGGTGTATGAACTGCAAGGCGCATCTCCTCGGATCAAGTTGAAGAAGTACACGATAAAGGTGTCGGGCGTTGTCGTTGACGGTGTTGGCACTGGCATGGCTACGTGCAAGAAGCCGTCGATTGATTGGCCGGTCACGGTCTCACCGTCTGCGGCGGTTTTCAGAAATTGAGTGAGAGGAGTTCTTCCACTGAACGGCAGAGTTTGATGACTGGCCAGAGGCGGTGCCAGCGCGGAACGGCGCACCAGTAGGTGAGAAGTTCCTTCATCCGCCCCACGACTGGTACGTCGCCACACAGCTCTTTCTGCGACCGTGCAATGTAGGTGCGCAGAAGATTGCCTGCGTCAGTCCGCGCGCCGAGCGCACGCACAAATGCTCGCCCCACCATCACGCCAGCCACGCCGTTTGGCACTTCATCCAAATGCCCCAACTCCGCGTCGCCGTTGTAGATCACGGGGTTCGTCGATTCGGCAAGAATCTCGGCGAAGCGCGTGCGGTCAACTTCGCCGCCGTACATCTGCCGCGCCGTGCGTGCGTGTACCGTAAGCGCGGCGAGCGGATAGCGGTTGATGCGCGGCAGGAGCGCGCGGAGGTCGTCCGGCGACTCCACGCCAAGGCGCACCTTGAGCGAGAACTTCCCCGGCCCCATCTCCTCGCACCCCGCCGCGAGCAGCGTCTCCAGAACGTCCGGCGTGCGCAGGAGTCCCGAGCCGCGTCCGCGCCGCACAATCATCGGGAACGGACACCCCGCGTTGAGGTCGGCGCGGTCGAAACCCCGTTCCCGGAATGCGCGCAGGAGCGTGCGCATTGCGTCTGGGTGCTTCGTGATGACTTGCGGGACGAGCGGGAGGGAAGACGCCGCTTCGTTTGGAAACGGCTGGAGGTCGGCGAGCAGGCGGTCGTTCACGCGGATGCCGGGATTGGCGGGGATGAACGGCGCGAACGCGCCCGCAAACCCCGCCTCGCGGATAGCCTCCGCGAATGTCTCGCGGAATGCACGGATCGTCACGCCCCGCAGCGGTGCCAACCACAGCCTGCACATGACCGCACGTTCACTTTGTCGCAGTGTTGTTCCCAGCGCGCACGACCTCGAACGAGGCGGAGTCGAACCTGCCGGAGAGCCTGACGGCGATTCCCTTCTCCATGAGCGTGCGGCCGTCGACCGGCTCCGTCGGCAACTTGGCGTGGAGTTTCGCGCCCTTGTTGATCTCGGTGACGGTGTACTTTGCATCGGGGTCGAGTCCGCGCAGACGCAGCGTCTCCTCCACGATGATGTCCCTGTCGAGACCGAGCGCGAACACCGCCGCGCCGCTCTTGTCTTCGCTCGCGAACATGAGCGCGGACATCCTCCCGCCGTACGGCGAGACGAGGCGGTAGAGGTCGCCGCGCTGTACGATCGGACGGATGCGCTTGTAGTCGGCCACTGCCGCCTTCGCAAACTCGACATCCGCCTTCGAAAGCTTCGTCGGATGCAGCTCGAAGCCCATGCGTCCGGTCATGGCAACGTCGAAGCGGTACTTCATCGACGAGCCTCGCCGCGTCACGTGGCAGGCCATCGCGCTCGCGGGATAGAATTGCGATGCGCCCCACTGGATGAACACGCGGCGGAACGGGTCGGTATTGTCGCTCGCCCAGAACTCGTCCGCATAGCGCAGGAATCCGAAGTCCATGTGCCCGCCACCCGAGGCGCACGCCTGCACCATGATCTGCGGACGCTTCGCTTGGAGCTTCGCGAGCAGGTCGTAGAGGCCGATCGTGTAGTCGTACCAGAGGTTCGGCTGGCGGTCGGGCTTCAGGTAGGTGGAACCGGGGTTGACGATGTTCTGATTGCTGTCCCACTTGACGTAGGCAAGCGTGGGCACCTGCGCGTACACGGCGTCGAGCTGGTTGAAGATGTTCTCGCGCACCGCCGGGTTCGAGTAGTCGAGGACGACCTGCGAGCCGCCGCGTCCGAGGAGGAGCGAGCGGTTCTGCTCGCGCAGGATCCAGTCGGGATGCGCCTCGGCAAGCCAGCTCTTCACATTGCACATCTCCGGCTCCACCCAGAGGCCGAACTTTAGTCCGCGCTTGGCGGCCTCGTCCGCGAGCCAGGCGAGACCGTGCGGCAGCTTCGCGGGGTTCACAACCCAGTCGCCGAGGCCGGCCTTGTCGCGGTTCTTGTTGTCGCGGGCGTACTTGCCCTTCCCGAACCAGCCGTCGTCGAGGACGAGCATTTCGCCGCCCATCTCCTTCACGCCGTCCATCATGTCGGTGAGCGTCTTCTCCGTGAAGCTGAAGTACGAGCCTTCCCACGTGTTGAGCAGGATGGGGTGCAGTACGTCGCCGTGCGGCATCAGGTGACGGCGCGCCCAGCGGTGGTACTGGCGCGACACCTCGCCCTTGCCCTTCTCGGACCACACGATGATCGCCCGCGGCGTGGTGAAGGTCTTGCCGGGGTCAAGGACGTACGGACCCGTCTCCATGTCGATTCCGGCGAACACATCCGTCTCGCGTCCGTTCCAGCTGCGCCGCACGCGTTTCTCGGTGGTGCCGGTCCACTCCAGCGCCACGCCGAGGACCCTGCCGTGCTCTTCATCTACTTCGTTCCCGAAGCTCACCATCATCGCGGCGTTCGACTCCCACGCATCGCGCGTGCCCGCGAGCGAGCGGTACTGCGCGATCTGTCCGTTCGCGACGGTCGCCTCCGTGATGTTCCCCTCGTACGCCCACACGCCCGTGAGCGTGAGCACTTTCACGACGTCGGCCCGGCAGTTGATCCGCGAGGCGAAGCTGTCGGCGCGAAGCAGCCTCACCGGCCCCGGCTCATCGTGGCGTAGCTCGTACCACGTCTCGACGGCGTCGCAGTCCTTCCACGTCCGCACGTGCCGTGTGATGTACACGGGATAGTGCTCGTCCTGCAATTTCACCGTCACGACGCGCCCGCCCTCGATGGCGCGCTCCTCCCGGCCCGTTTCCTTCAGCCGGAGCGTCACCGCGCCGTCCGCATGGATCACCTGGAGACCAGCGTGTTTCACGATTTCACGTTGTGCGCTCGGGATCACCTGTCCGAAGGAGAGCAGCCCGGCCATTGCGATATCAAAACCTGTCATATCTACATTCCGTTTCAGGTCTCCCGACCACGCCGACGACGCGACACTGCCGTCAGTTCACTTGCGCACGGAAAACCGCGTAATAGTTTAGCAAAGCCGCCCGATTTGCGGAAGGGGAAAATGTCCCAGAACCGGGCATCGAGGTTGTTCAAGTTGAATCAGATGAACATTGCCATATAGTGCGGCAACGTGATCTTCTTTCCCGCAACGCCGATGTTTCCGTCGATGAACTTGTACCCATATGGTACCTGCGGTTTCTCAAGGGCTTCGTTCAACGATATGGTCGTGCCATTTGACGCCTTGACCTCGACCGGCACGATTCCGCCATCGCGTTCAACCATAAACTCGACTTCACGCGCCCCGTCCTCGTTTTTGAAGTAGTACAGCGGAATGCCCTTACGGTCAAGAATACAGGCTATCAGATTCTCGTAAAGCCCGCCCTTCGCATTTCCCTTCAGCCTGCTGGAATACAGAAGCCCCTTTGTTTCCGTGCCATACAGGGCCGAGAGCAGGCCGATGTCCGAAAGATACAGCTTGAACCATCCATCGCGGATCTGCGCGTTGAGCGGCACATCCATCACCGTTACGTTAAGCGCACGGGAGGCGAACGATGCATCACAGAGCCAATCCACGGAGAATGCGTACTTACGCTCGCTGCCGCCTTTTTCCACCTCCGCATACTTGAACTTGCGGTTCTCCTTTGCCAAAAGACGCGGAATCGCGCGGTAGCAGGCTTCGATTTTCGGAACGTCCGTCGTGTCCGCATACTTGTGGATGTCGTCGATATATGAGGCAAGTATCTTTTCCTGTTCCTCCTGCACCGGACCAAAATCCCCGGCTTCGACATACGTCTTCACGACAGCCGGCATGCCACCGACAATCATGTATTCCTTCAGTAAGTCCAAATACTTGCGGTTCACCGCGTCGGGCACAATCTCCCGCCGTGCGCAGTATCCCTTAAGAACCTCAATGGCCTCTTCCGTCACGCCCCTCGCCCAGAGGAATTCCTCGAAATCAAGGGAGTGCATCGTAACTTGTCGCTCATAGCCAACGGGAATGGACTTCGGTTCGTGGCGATCGCGGTTCTTTTTGTTCTTGTACTTGATTCCAAGCAGAGAGCCAGAGGCAATGACATCATAACGCCCATCCAGCGCGAACGACTTCAATGCAGTCCGAGCGTTCGCGCACTCTTGTATCTCGTCGAGAAAAATCAGCGTCCGCCCTGGCAGAAGGCGCCTCGACGCATCGTATGCGGAAATCTTACGATAGAGATCTTCCGCCTTGAGGCTTCCATCGAATATCGAACAGGCTTCCGGATCCAGGATGAAGTTGAATTCAATGAAACTCTCGTATTGTTCCTTCCCGAATTTTTCAATGATGAAGGTCTTTCCAATTTGCCGAGCACCCTTGACAAGAAGGCACTCCTGATGCCGTGTGTTTTTCCACTGCATCAGCCAATCGTAGAATTTTCGCCTGAGTTCTATCATTGAAGCTCCTGTTTTCCAAAACGGCGAAATTATACCAAATATTCATTACGATTGTCAATGTGCAACTTTTTGGACTCGTTGATTAAAAGAATCTGCAACTTTTTGGACTATAACGGAATCGGCTTTTGCAACTTTTGGGATTATGATATCATGGATGGAAGGAAGTCGCACACGGAACCGTCGCTCAATTCCGGACCACGAATTAGCGTTTGAGGCGCTCGGCGAGGGTGGTGCGGCGTTCGCGCACGGTGTTGGTCTCAATTGCCTTCTTCACCGCCCACGCCGCGCCCCGGCGCGACCGCCGCAAAGACAAAACAAAGATGTGGTTTTGGTTTGACAGGATTTCGCCTTTGCTTTGGCCGTTGCTTTTGTCCGTGTAGAACATGTAGAACGTGTTGTTGCGCGCGGACTACTTGACGAGAATCATGAAACCCTTGAAGCGCTTCAGTCTCAGTCCTTCAGCTTCGGAATAGATCCTGTAGCCATTTGCCCTGGACTGCGCGTCAAGAACGAAGTTCACGTTCGCGGGCTGAGACGGCCAGGTGACGACATACGGATTCGTGCTTTTCACAAGCGTACGCAGATCCGTGCGCCCCGCAAGGTTCACGTTCACGACCGACGGCGTCTCCGCTGTGCCCGACACAAACGTCATGGCACCCGATGTGTTCGCGACGGCATTCGCATTGAGCGGTGCAGCCAGCGCAGCAAGGTCAAGCGTTGCCCCGTTCTGTACCTCAATCGGCGGACGGATCGTACCCGCGTGATACGTGCCATACAGCTTCACCTTAAAGGTATAACCATTCGACCACCAACCGGAGGAATACGTGAAATCATAGAATTTGACATCTGAGGCGCTAACACGATAAAAGGCAGGTGAACGGTATTCCACCGCCACGGACCGGTCAAACCCGCCGCCGCCAAGCCATTCAGTCTCGCCATGCACGACGATCAACTTGCCCCCGCTCCCATCATCGTTAAATGCCCCCATGCCGATGTAACCCCGCGTGGAGCTGTTGATGTCCTGCACGTTGAAGGTCAAATCGTATCCGTTGAGCGCAAGCGTCAGCGGACTTGTCGATGCGCTCGCGAAATAGAAGCCCTCGCCTTCAATCGTAGCGTTGCCCGAAAGCGAGAATGCCGTACCAAGGATTTTGTATGCGTTGTTGTAGCCGTTCGCACGTGCCTTTGTGGACATCCGAAGCGTTCCGGCAAGGTCGTAGTTGTAAACGCAGTTGGTAGTGTTGCAGCGCCCGCCAAGGTCGCAGACTGCACCAGGACCGACCTTCACCTCTGCGTTCTTCGGCCCAAGAGGATATTGATCCGTACCAAACGTGAGCGTACCGTCGACGACCTCCGTGCCACCCGTGTATTGCTGGCGCGGCAAAGCGGCAATAAAGCGCCCGGGGCCGTCCTTCACGAAGCGGAGCGATCCGAAAAACGCGATGCAGTCGTTCATAATGAGGTCATCGTCCGCGACGACGATCTTGAGTTTTCCGCCAGAACCCACCGCCGAGGAATCGGTAATCACCGCAGTCGCGCAGGGCGGCGCGGAAATTCCGGCGAGCGTCAGGTCGTGTCCGGCAAGGTCAATCGTCACGCCGTCGGGTATGACGAGCGTGCCGAGGCCGGTCCAGTCGCAGTCAGCCGCGAGAGTCACCTTGTTGGAAAGAACCACGGAAGCGCAAGTCGGCATCTCGCCTGCCTTGAACTGCGCGGACGTGCTGCCGGTCACGGTGATGACGTTCGCGGCCGCGCCGCCCGCGCCCTTCGCCGCGAGGTAAACGCCGTCGGACAGCACCTGCACGTCGTAGTCCGCCGCCGTCGCCGCATCAAGCGTGAACACGGTACCGTACGAGGGGCGCACGGTGAAATCAAAGACCTTCAGCCCTGGCGCGAGATCCGTCCGCGCCGAAAGGTCAAGCGGAACGACTGGCGAGACGATGCGACCTGTCGTGAACGTGCCTGTCCCTTGGTTTAAGTGGTTCGTTCCCGCGTAGTTGTTGTACATGCACGGCAAGGCCGCGCCGTTACCATCCTTTGCGACGGCGGGGACGAACTCCGCCAAGAGCGTCCCGCTGTTGCGGAACTCGCACCCGAAGTTACGCGCAGCCGCAAGCGCGGTGGCGGTGCCGCTTGCGTTGTAGGCGAACAAATGGCAGGGATGGGCAAGTGTCTTGCTGAAAGTTGACATGACGCCAAGATACGCACCATCGACAAACACACGGTAGGAGCTGTCGTTGAACATGACCGTATGGCTGGTGCGCGTTGGATGCGTCAGGTACAGCGTCGTGCCGGGTGTGACGTACCGCTCGTAACGAATGACGTTTGCGCCCTGATTTCGCTTGCTGTAGTCAATGCCGACCGGATAGTATGCGCCACCGTTGGAGTTGACGCCGGCGATCATGTCGCATTCCACGCTTCCAGGAACCATGGAAAGGTATTCATATTTCGCCGCAAAAGATGTACCTCGCGCCGGAATCACGCCCGTGTCGATGTACTGCGTACCGCTCGACTGGATGTACTCGACAAAATACCAAGGTTCGTCCTTGCGCGGACCGGGCGTAAATTCGCCGGTCCCAAGATTGTAGTAAAGCACATTACCCACCTCGTCGAACATGGCGGGGCGGTCGTTGTTGTCGATCACGGGTATGAAGCGTGCGATGGCCGCGCCCGTCGTGTTGTTGAAAAACTCGCAGCTGTAGATGCGCGAGGCGGAACGGCCCTTAACCGTGCCCTTGTCGCTATATGCGAAGAGGAAAAAAGGCATCGTGCCATTTTTCGTTTCCGTGTACTTACCAAGGTATGCGCCATCGACAAACAGCATTCTCCCCGTACCGTTGAACGAAGCCGTGTGGCGTGTGCGTGATGCATATCTCTCCCCGCTTGAAGGGATATTGGCGCCATACGTGTAGCGTTCACAGAGAACATCTTTCGTCTTCGGGTTTCTGCCATTCGTGTACATGAGCGCCACAGGATAGCATGACAATTTGCCGTCTGTGACACCCGCCACCATGTCGATACAATCCGCCGTGTCAACGAGGGATATGAACTCGTACGTTATCCGACAGCCCGTGGTTGTGGCGGGTAGGACACCAGTGTTGATGTATTGCGTCCCCGTCGATTCAAGGTATTGCACCTTGTACTTGTAGGTATCGGCGTTCGCCGCCAGCGCACTTGCCGCGACAACCGCCGCCAAGATGGTGGCGTTCCCAGTCAGTTTTCTCGTGTTCATTTTCATTTGCTTCCTTTTTGTTGCTTTACAATTCAACCACTACGAAGCCATACGGCCCCAGATGACATGTGCCGTCGGCGGACAGTTCGCCGCGTTCAGCGATCAAAACACCTCTGCCTCCCTTGGCTCTCACCTTGAACTTTACATCCTTGCCCGTCAGGTTCGCAGAGACAAACACGGCCTTGTCGCCGAGCCGTCTCACAAACGCGATTGCACCATTGCGTTCTCCCTCGGTGATCCACTCCTGCGTACCTTCGGAGAACACCTTGTTCTCGTGGCGCAACTTCGAGAGCATACGGATGAGCGCGAGGCGTTTCTGTCCGGCAGGCTGGAGCGCTCGCGCCCAATCGACCGTCTTGCGCGCACGGCCGACGTCCTCGACCGCTGCGAAGAACGTATTGAGCGAATTGTCGGCGATCTCGTTGCCATTGAAGATGAGCGGCAGACCGCGCCGCAGGAACGTGAGCACGAACGCCGCGTTGCCGGCCTCCACGGGATTGACGCGGTCGAAGCGATTCTCCCAGTCGTTCGCCGCCGTATCGTGGTTGTCCATGAAGCAGAGCATCAGGGCATCCTTCGGCATCTTCGCCTCGTACTGGCGGACACCGGGCATCTTCTGGTCAAGCCTCCTGTTCTTGGGCCCGGGCAGGGACGGAGTGAGAAAGTGACGGATCGAGAAGCTCCACGGCCCGTAACAGGCGTCAAACGCCTTCTTCAGCCATTCGGGTTTGTTGCCCTCGTTGATCATCACGAGCTCCGGGTTCACCTTCTGGCAGATGGTCGCGGCCTCCACCCAGAAGTCGATCGGCACATGGTCGCCCGCGTCGCAGCGGAACCCGTCGCAACCAAGCCGCATCCAGTGGAGCATCGAGTCGATGAGGTACTTGCGCACGTCCTTTGAATTGAAGTTGACGTACGGGAAGTTCCAACGCGTCATCCGTACCGTCCCGTCCGAGTTCTTCTGGAAGGCGTCAGGAAACATGTCCTTCATCACGTTGTTCGGCCCACAGTGGAGGTACACGAGGTCCATGTACACCTTCATGCCGAGGGCATGGGCACGGTCGTTGAACGCCTTGAAGTCCGCGTCGTGGCCGTACTCAGGGTCGATCTTGTCGTAGTTCGAGATGCGGTATGGGTTCTTAGGCGTGTGGTACCCGCTCTGCTTCTGGCGCGGGCTCCAGCCGCTCTCGTCCATGTCACAGTCCATCTCCACGAACGGACAGAGGTACACCACGTCCACGCCTGCGGAGCGCACGTGTTCCAGCATCGCCGTGGCAGCCTTGAAGTTACCGTCCCGCGTAAAGTTGCGCAACACCAACTGATACACCACCGCACTCTTCAGATACTCCGGCGTGGGGCGCATCGCGCCGAACCCCGCATACACCGTAAGCACAACCGTTGCCGCCGCCGAGACTGCGGCTCTCCATGTCAGTTTTCTCTTGTTGTAGAGTAGAGACCCACGCCTCGGCGTTGCCGCCGATGCGACTTCCCCCTCGTCAAACCGTACGTGCGGATTTCCCGCATACGGCTTTCCATTGA
>CACZDG010000007.1 GCA_902779865.1 uncultured bacterium | reverse complement strand
CGATTTTGTATTAGCATTATCTGCTTCGCCTGCGGGAGCAACCGCGCTGGTCGCGACCACGCGGTTTCGATGAAACCGCCGCAAGGTGGGGCGAGCCCTCCGGGCGAGCCGCTACGGCTCGGCGGGACGCCTCGCCCCACCAACCTCAATCTTGTTGTTGTACGCTTGCTGTCCCCACGCGCCCCTACTGCACCTCCACCACCACCTTGAAGAACCGCATCGCCGCCTTCTCCGCCGCCGACGCCCCTTCAACCGTTTTCCACTCGCCATCCAACGTCGCCGCCCCCTTCAGCACGGCCTGTATCTCCGCACCTGTCCAACGGTTCACCTTCGGCTCCCACCCCACCTTCGGCTCACCATCCACCATCTCAATGGACACAATGCGGAAGTCGTTCGTGGCAAGCGCCGGATCAAGCCCCAGCGCATAGGCCTCCGCCACCGTGCACCCATTACAGATTCCACATATCACAGTCTATACGCACAATTGGTTTTATTTGCTAAAAGTAATATTCACAGGCGTTATGTTCAACCCCCATTCTGTCCTTTTGCCGTCATCTGTCAAATACGCACCAGCATCAACTCTTATTGCCTCAAGCGTACAGGCCGCACTATGTCCCTCAAGCCCAATAAAGCCGTATGCCGTGCCTTTGCCTACATGTTGAAGGGAGGGATTATTATAAGAACTTCCACCAGGTGCCGCCGACCATTTCGCGGCACACGTCCATAATTGTGCCGCGTACCCAGACGGGAAGTCGTACGACATCCGGATAAGAACCGATGCACCATATGGCACCTCCAGAGGTGTCTGTGGCGATAAGAAAGTCACAGCCGCAACATCCGCATCGTCATAGTAGGAAACAAAGTCATTAACAACGGCCACGCCTGTCACTGAAACCTTGAATTGCGCCTTCAACTGGTCGAGTTCCGTCTTGTCGGCGGAGTCTTTTCCCATAAAGGTAAGATTGACGGCAATTGTGCCGACATCCCAACTTTCATCCGCACCAGCCACCTCTGGTTGCGGCATGATTTCAAGCCTTACTGATTTGAGCGTACAGGCTTTCGCTCCTTCTTGAAACATAATAAAGTTATAAGCAACACCAGTTCCTCTGTTAAAATACGATCCACTTGACCCTAAGTTTTCGGCGGCAGGTCCGCTTTCTCGTACCCAGACGTACGTGGAATACCCTGCCGGGAAATCGTATTCAGTACGGAATACGGCCATCTTGCCATACGGCACGACAAGTGCTGTTTCCGGCGGCACGAACGTAACACTTGCGAATGTTTCATCATACGAACGTTCGTCAACAACCGCAACACCTGTAATCCTCGCCTTGAAGTCAGCCGCCTTCGCCGCCTCAGCATTGATGACAATCGGCCAACATCCGACTTTCTTTAGGGTCGCCGTCCCATAGCCGACTCCGTTCACCACTATGCCGGATATGGAGACGCTGTTCTTTTTGAGACGCCCCCTGTTCATCGTGTAGAGGGAAAGCGAACCCTTGAACATACCCGTCTTCGCGGCGTAGGTCAATTTCAGTCCAGACGGATTGGCTCCGTAAGACAGATTACCTGAACGATCCAGTTTGACCGCCTTTGCCTTTACGATGTTCCATTTCGTACCGGCGGTCGTAATCGCCACATCAATCGGCAACAACTCTGGGATTATTTCCGCACCGCCTATCTCGGCGGGCGTGTCCGCAAGGTGGAAGTACGATGTGCCGGACAGGTTGCCGACCTTCGACACCGCCACATCTTCATTCCACTTGACTTCAAATCCCTTTCCTTTCCATGCCGTCATCCCACTCACAGAATCGAAGTTCCCCTCGCGGTCGAACCACAGCAGGAACGCAAGGCTGTTGCCAGTTTTGGAATAAACGACTGGCAAGCAGCACCACTCGGAACCGACAATAAGCTGGCTCGACACCGACACCTTCGTGCCGTCCGGCATCGTCCCCGTCACCTTCGCCTTGCCCTTCGCAGAAAACACGATCGAGAATCCGGCGATGCCGTTAACCATCGCCGCATTTCCTCCTGTCGCCGCTTCTGGCTCCAAGGCCATCACATACGATTTACCCTTGAAGGCGTTAAGGACTGCAACCATTGCCGCATCCTTTGACTTCGATGCGTCAATCGCACCATCGACGCTGTATCCGTTTATTGTGCCGGTAACGCCACCAGCGGTGAATGTCAACCCTGCAAGCGTTCCCTGTCCCATGCCGTCCGTAGTCGATATCGTTCCCTTGATCGTCTGCTTCTTGCCACCGACAGGCTGAATCGTCACGGTCGCCGCCGCAACACCTCCCTTCTCCTTCTTCGTCTTAATTGTAATCAGCCCACTAATCTCGCCGCTATCTTCTGACAAGGTATAGGCGGTGAAGGTTAGAGCTTGCGAGAAATTCGCGCTTGCAGATGAACCGCCAAGCGTCCGCACATCCTGTTCCCAGACGGCGTAGAGCGTTGCATTCGCAGTGACATTGATACTCTGACCATCCGAATAGACCACAGTCCCGTTCGGGCTTGTCGCCCAACCCGTAAACTTGTAGTGCTTGCGCACAAACACATTTCGGCTCAATCCTTGCGCAACCCCGTGCGAGAACTGCTGTGCCGCCATCGTCCCGCTGCCGCCGTTCGCATCAAACGCAACCATATAGGTGTTGCGAATCCACTTCGCATACAGCGTTGTGTCTTCCGACACCGTAAAGCTGGACTTGTCGGCATGGACAACTTCGCCTCCCGCGCTCGTGGCCCACCCTGCAAACGTGTAGCCCGCACGCGAGAAGGCATTGGCGCTCAAACACTTCGCCTCGCCTTTCGTGAACACCTGTGCCGCCATGCTACCCGTGGCGTCGCTTGCATTCTTTTCGAATTTCACAGTATAGTAGATTATGGCAGGAATGCTCGCATCAACAAACTGCGTATATTCGTACTTGCTTGTATGCAACACCTTCACAGCTTCTACGATAGCGTCAGGATTGGCAGAATGAGAAACCGAAATCGCCCTTATCACATATGGCCCATTTACTTTTGATTCAAGGAACTTCGCCCCGCCAAGATTCAGCGTAAGTTTATTGGCTCCTGAACCGACTTCAATCTCATCCTCAAAACGTCCAACCGAAGCACCGCCTTCGGATTCAACAATCGCCGACAGCGTTGCATATCCAGAAGACGGCGAATCGATAGGCACAATCAAATGGAATCCGGCATACTTGTTCTTATCGGAACTTGCAGCAACAGGGGTTATGGAGATAGCATCTTCATCAATCGTCATCTCTCCTTTGAATTCCGTCGAGGCAAGTGAAGCCGTCTTGGCCGCGCTGACCATGCATCCGTCTATCAGTTCACCAGTAACCCTATCCGTTATTCGCAGAGTTTTGACAGAATACGGGCCGTTCTTCCCAGACTCCCTAATGTCTTGCGCGGGGAAGAACAAGACGTTGGACGACTCGCCGTTGAAGATGAAATCTTCTTCGGCGTATGCGACATTATATCCATTCGCATCCACAAGAATCGCGGACGCCCTATAAAGCGTATAGTCACTGCTACTCTTGTTCTTGACAGTAAAACGCATTGCGATTCCCTTGTGAAGAGCATTGGGATCTTCGGTATCCTTTGAAACCGACAGCTCAATTGTTTTTGGCAGGATCACAATGGCTTTTTCGCCAGAATCGAAATCCGAGTAGTTATACGACTTCGTCTCGTAATCGCAGACGAACAGCGACGGCTCACCGCCCTCTGGCGTGACGGACACGTCTCGCACCAAGAAGCGCCCAGACATCTTCGTGTTGAACACGCCATCCTTCGAGAAGCATACGTTGATGCCGTTCTTCCCTTCGGCACACACACAATTCGTTGTGGCGTTGACAAGGTTCATGCCGTTTGTTGTGGCAAGATACGCCGAAAACGTATATGTTCCCGCGCTCGGTACCGTAACAGGAATGACGACATGCAACCCTTCGCCATCAGCATAATCGCTCATCTTACTTCCAACAATCGGCTTCGTCACCTTGCACTCATACGCCGAATAGTCTTTTGTCGTAAAGATATCCTTTTCAGAATAAGTGATTGCCATCGGGTTGTTTATCACTCTGCATGAAATGCGCCCCAACACATATGGTCCCTCGTAATATTCTCTGGCAGATCCAATGATGTCAGCAGGAAACTCGAACCTAACTACTTTTGTCGAGTTATCGAAATCCATCGTCGTTGTCGCCATTGCGACGGGTATGCCATTTGTGCCAAAAAGGTAGGCGTTGAGAGTATGTACTCCATTCATCAAATGGTCGATTCTAGTTTCCAAGGAAAGACCTTCGGTCGTAAAATCTCCCGTTGCATCCTCTGTCGAAAGGAACACAATTTCTGGGGCATAACCAGATTGGAATTGGTTGCCATTGTTCATCACAAAAGAGGCCAGACTTTCGGAAAGAGAACGCGACGAATATTCGGTGCTGGAGATAGAAGACATTGCAAGCACTTTAGATTTGGTCTTGCTTCCTAAATTTGCCTTTGGCGACACATTAAGCTGCTCTTCCCTCAATTGAGATCCCGGAAACGACCAATCTTGAGAATAGTATTTCGATGCTCTCTGCTTTTTCGCCGATCCCTTTTCATCTGCAATCCAGCGTACATAATACTCCTGATCCCCATAAGAGTAGTATCCACTCCAATCCGCCAAGCCCCCTTTCTTCGATATCGAGAATGTATCCGTGAGCGAATCAAGAGAACCGATTTCTTTTTCCCTCTTACTCGACAACAAATCGCCCTCTATATATTTCCATTTTCCGCTTGAGGATTTCTCAAATTTCATCTCGTCATCACCAAAGAAAGCAAACACCCACTCTTTCCCTGGTTCGTTGTTCAATTTAAACGCCTGATATCTGTTGTAATCAAGTTTTACATTCCCATGTTCCAACTCATGCTTTACAGTACGATAAACCTCATCGATCTCGTAGTCCACTTTACTTTGCGTAAACTTTGATGACAATGGGATAGCAGGTTGTATTTTTTCCCATGCCGCCTTACTAATACGATAGAAGAAGCTCCAAGAAACATCTCCCTCTTTTGTAGTACCAGCAGGATCAATCTTATCATATGCCTTAGGTGTGTATGTTGACACACAGTCTCCCAAGGAGTTTCCCCCATCTATTGAAGCGTGGTATTCAAACTGTTTTAATTCATCGATAAATTCCCTCCACATGATAAACCACATTGGCATAGACACATCGTCGGTTTTTAAGCTGTATCCTCCTGTATCGTTTTTAACATGAAAGGTCTGCAGAACTTTTTTTTCACACTTTGCAGGATAGAAAACATAGTAATAGTATGGCTGAGGCACACTGCACATATCAACGCCTGGGTCTGTGCAATCCAATTGAACAGTAAGCTTTTTCTTTCCATAAGAGCTTGGGCTTGTAGGAATTTCCTCTTCCTTTACTGTTGGGAATATCACCTTACCGTTCAAATAATAATACCCATACTCTCCGGCGGTGTCATAAGGTGTATCAACCAAACTAAATGGTCCCAGCCTTTGGCCCTCAATATCAATTACCGCTTTATAATTGAATCCCGGTTTTTCTCTGTCTGATTTCTTAACTTTTATTCCAACAGATATTCTGTTCTCTCGTCCAAGTATAACCGCATTGTTTCCGTTGATTTCCTTATTTGTCCCAACGACAGCACCTTTTGGAGATGATTGCACATATGCCGCCACATCTGCATACGGCCCAACCGCTATCGCGGCAACTTCTGGCGGCTCAATCGAAAAGGATACAGATTTATCCATCACATCGCCCCAAGTCCAGGAATATGTGCCAGGGCTGGTTGGATTGTAACCGTAGCCAAGCATGGCGCGCGCCTTGAATGTGCCGCCCGCCGTAGATGCGTCTTTGACCGTTGTTTCAAAGTAGAGAATCTTGTTGTCGGCGAGAATCTTCTTGTAGTTTGCGCTACTCTTCGCCATCACGCACTCAGAATCCGACCAGGAATAGTCGCCATTCCAGTCAATCCAGACATTGACGTACTCCAATTCGCTACCATATCCCGGATATCCCTCTGCATCGTACAGCTTCGGACAAATCACTTTGACTCGGATTTTATAATACCCGTCTTTTGGCGTAACGGTGAACGATGAAATATACTCGTAGCTTTTGTCTCCTCCAGCGGATTCTGGGTATGAAGTCCCTACTCCACCTGACACGTTCGCCACTTTAGATCTTTTCAATAGCTTTTGACTTTCCGCCTGCAACTCCGCATGGTTTTCGGGAGCTGGCCGTCCGTGCAAAGCAAATCGTGCCGCATAATCAGCCGCATCCGTTTGACGAAACGCATCGTCAACCTTATCTGCCGCTATAAGCGGCATCGTCATCCCTATCACAGCAACCATTGCGGCCATCAGTTTGTGTTTCATTTCTGTTCTCCTTGGTTTCAAGATTGTCTCTGTTTCTGATTACGAAAATTGTAGGCTACATTCCACCTGAAATCGGCACATGCCGCAAGTGGCGTTTCCTCTGCTGCCACTCTGGCGGCACATGGAAAAGGACGGTATCGCCGCCCAAAGCGGCATTGCGGTAGTCAACTCCGCTACTATCGCTATCATCTGTCTCTTCTTCATTCGGTCTCTGTTCCTATTCCACGCCTCTTGTTAGCACGTTGACACCCTCGGCGCGGGAAATAAGAGTGGCGTGCCTTACATTCTCACGTCTATAGTAGGCATCGCCAAACGCCCGTCAAGAAACATGATTCGAAGACACGCCACGTGGGACTTGCCCACGTAGCGCAACCCTCGTATTTCGCTTCTTGACTTGAAATTGGCGATTTCACTATAAGCGTCATACGCTGTTGCGTACGTTGCCAGGATCCTTTCGGGATTCCCCAGCTCCTCGTCGCGCCGCATTTCTCCTCTTCGAGAACGGGCAAGCTGCCCGTTCTACCAGTTGCGGTTGTAATCGAGGTTCTGGCCTCCGTTCCGGCGGTGCGCTCGGTGATCGCACCCTACCAAAACATCGGCCCGGTAGCAGGTACTCTGTGCCGCTCTTCGCCGCGCAATCGCGTCACGAAAAGCCGTACCCGCCGATGTCAAAGATCAATTGTCCGTCCTTGCTGGCGGAACAGTTCCTTGGATGATCCAATCCGCAGAACGCGATTAGAATACCAAAATCCGCCCCACTGTGCAAGGCGTATTTTCAGGAAAGTGATTGTTCGTATTATCGTATGCGTAATCATAATGCGCCGTGGCAGTCCATCGAATACCCTATATGTATGTAGAGCTATGTATGTAGAGCCAGTTGCAAAACCTATGGCGGTCGCCCCGCAACCGCCGTAGACGGGACGGGACACCATCCTTAACATGTGTAACTACCTCTACAAGTGTAACTACCTCTATAAGTGAGTATTCAGAATTTCTTGTCGATGTCGCTTTTATCACTTATAACATGGTGATTTGACATCTACGCCGTAACCTCACTCAAAACACCCCTACCCTAAAATGTGTCTAGGGTGGGGGTAGGCAGTTGCTAGGGTAGGGGTAGGTATTTGCTAGGGTGAGGGTAGGCAGTTGCCAGGGTAGGGGGTGGCAATGCCGAACACCTTGATCAACCATCTGAGAACGGCTTCTTTGCCTTGGAAACGTACCGTTGGACATGCCTGAATGTTGGAAACAAGGCATAATCACTCATAATATTGAAACTAACGACACAAAACAGATATCTTTTTACCCGACTCGGGGAAAGCCCTTCTTAACTGGCTTTTATCGTCCATGAGTTACAGATGCCGTGTTTCAATCGTTCCGCACCATAATATCGCGTATCAATCCAACTGCTTGAAAAACATAACTTGCAATCTCTGTTACGCAGCATTTATCAATTATCGCTCACAAGTCATCAGCCTCTGTAAATTATTCACAATAAGGACTTGGCCTTGGTCAAAACATAAGGTGAATGAGGTAGATGAGAAGTGGCAAAATTGGTCTGACCGGTTTTGCCACTTCGCAAACACGGGTGACATACCAAACGGTCCCGGGAAATGGCGTTTTCGCCCATCGAAGAAAACCGCTAACGCCCCTACAACCGACCTGTAAATCTCCATCCAATGGAGACCCCGCCTCTCCATCCAATGGAGACTCGGCTCTCCATCCAATGGAGACACCACCTCTCCATCCAATGGAGACTCGTACTCTCCATCCAATGGAGACCCCACCTCTCTATCCAATGGAGACGCAGCTCTCCATCCAATGGAGACTCGACCATCGATTCTATGGACTAGGCATGGCTGTCCCAGCCCACTACGGTTCGGCGGGATGCCTCACCCCACCTTTTATCCTATACTCGTCCAATTAAGCGACGTAATCTCTTAAAACTCTGCCTCTCTGCGCCTCTGCGTGATATATAACGGAGTGCATGGAAAATGAAATGACGAATTTAGGTTCAAAGGAAAGTCCCTATGTTATCAGGCAATTCAGGAACTTTGGGCAAAGCATCAACCAAAGGCTTCAGCGCACTTTCCAGAATCGGCAAATCGTTGCAAATTGCATTCCACACGATGTCAAAGTCTATGTCGGCGTAATCATGGACTAGCTTGTGCCGAAGTCCCGCCCATCCGCTGAAATCGATCTCAGGATGCTGTTCACATACTTCCTTTGATACATTGTTCGCAGCCTCTCCGATAATCTGGAGGTTGTAGAGTATCAACTCGGTCTGGTTATCGCCTTCGCGCAACATCGAACGCGCCAATCCTGCCTTCAGCTCATTGACGCGCACAACACCACGCATCATGTGCTCCAGACGGGCTTCGTCTCGGTAATCCGCACCACCGTTCTTCATATTGCCACAGCCTCCCTGCATACCCGATCTGCAAACCTTGGAGATGATGGCAAGACACGTGAGGACACCACATCTACGTCCCGTCCAACTATGTCCGACACCCCCTGTTCTATAGCAACATAGTCACGATAACCAACCTCTGGAGAAAATTTCACAAGGAAGTCCACATCGCTGTCTGGACGCTCCTCCTTGCGGGCACAAGAACCGAAGACCCAAAGCTTTTCAGCCTTGTGCTTCCTCGCGATAGCGTATATCTCATCCCGCTTCGCGCGTATCTCGTCCAACATACACATTGCATCCTCCTTGGAAAGGGTTTTCAAGCCCAATCCGCAGAACGCCGTTAGAATACCAAAATCCGCCCCACGGCGCAAGGCGGTTTTTCGTAAAAGCGCAATTCTATCGCGTTATGCATTCTGCTGTAATGTATCTGAAAACAGTGGTCAAACCCGCTAATGACACCACAAATCGGGTTTGAAGTCCAAAGTTAATACCCTTCAAGGTGGACGTGTCTAAAGGGACATGTCCGTTGCGCCAAAAGAGACATGTCCGCTTACTCCAAGGTGACATGTCCGCTTGCTCCAAGGAGACATGTCTGTTTGCGCCAAAGTGACATGTCTGCTTGCACCAAAGGGACATGTCCGTTTACGCCAAAGAGACATGTCCGTTTAGGCCTATGTACCTTGGGGCATGAAGCAAAAGGACTTGACCTTGGTCAAAACACAAGGTGAATGAGGTAAATGAGAAGTGGCAAAACCAGTTTTGCCACTCCTTTCAAGTTGGTTCTTTCGTTTGCGGCTCGGCGAGACGCCTCACCCCACCTTTTATCTCTGCCCCCTGTATGATTGGTACGTACTTGTATTGAGGTGTGTCCGCGATATTACGGCGCGGAACATCCGCTATCCCACAACCACCAGCCCACACCGTAATATTGATGAAAATCGTGTATCATAAAGCAATCACAATAATCTTCAAATCCCTAGCAATTCTCCCTTCGTGATCTTTGTGTTCTTTGTGGCTAATAACTGCTGAATTTAGGTTCAACGGTCTCAAGACGAACATCGCTTCCCACCAGAAGGGGCATCGCTTCTCCCTAGGATGGGGGGGGGGATTTTTGAGTCTCATTGAGAGTTTGACCTCCGCTCACTGAGGTTTTAACCTAAACGTCGCAGTTGAATAAACCCTATTGTTCGCACCGACTTGACTTGGTGAACACTTTTTTGAACACTACTCCTCATCCTATCAAGGAGTAAAAACACATGCAAACCCATACAGCATCTCGACGCCGTCCCCACCTCATCGAAGACATCATGCCGTTTCCCGAATATCGCGGCAATCTCGCCGCTTGTTTCGACCACGTGAACGAGACGCACCGTCCGCTCATCGTCACACGCAAGGGACGAGCCGATGCCGTCCTCGTCAGTGCGGCAGACTTCGATCCGCTGATGGACGTTTTTCTTCTTGCAGGCACCGTACGCAAGTCTCGCAAGGAAATCGACGAGGGGTATAACATTGACCACAAAACAACTATGCAGCAATTCCGTAAAAGGCAAGGGATATGAACGTCGTCTGATCCCCCACCGCGCTCGGCCAGATTGATGAGATCTACAACACCATCACATCTGTGCCAGTAACAATACGTACCGTGCATCCTGCAACATTTTCCTTACCCTATTCCGACACATTCCCCAACATATCGTAAAGACCAAGAAGGAGGTGTTATGCCTGAAAGGGATGACGCAATTTACCCTAACCCGAAAAAAGCTGGTACGACCGCTAGAATTCAAAGTGCATCCACGTCATTGCCAGAAGGCACAAGTCTCTTCGCGTCTATTGATGTCCGCTCATCTTCTGCCTGTTTCGCCAATTTCAAATCCACTGCCATTATCGATGCCGTATCACCAGAGCGGCGAATTACAATCTCACGCTCTACACCCGTACCTGCTCCAGGGAATAAAAGCAAATAGCCATTATGGTCTGGCAATTCCTTAACAGCTTTTTTCAGGAACTTCTTCATGAAAACTTGTCTCACGTAATTCCATTCTTCATCAAGCCCCTCCGGCACGGCGAAAGCGTCTGACTTCGCCCTTATCTGATACACGACATGGGATTTTGGCGTCACTCTGAAAGAATACGTATCAAACTTCCTGAATTGCCTCGCTGGCTTAAACACATAACAATTTTCAATCTCAGTTTTCTCGTACAATGCCAAGTCCACTGGTTTGCCAATCTTGATACCAAACAACGACTCTAACGGAAGTCCTTGAAGAAGCTTTTTCTCGACGGCGCGAGTAGCCTGCAATACCTTAAGATGCGCAGCCCACATCTTCTTGCCAGATGCCATATACACCCGTTTCCGTTCGTAGTCTGCACCAAGTACCCGCTTACCATCTGGTTTATCATCCCTCTCCTGACATTTTTCCACGTACACCTTAAGGAACTCGGCCTCGCTTTTATATTTGTGAATGGCGAGAGAATCTTCATCGAAGATTATTCCGCCACCATTAACCCAGGTTGGCCACTGCACAATTACATTGCCTGCTTCATCTTGACAAAGTTGGCCAACCACCCTCGTATTGCCAGTAGCCAGAATCTTTGAGCGATCACTTGTGCCAGTACCGATACCAACACTTGAACTTGTACTGCGTGGTCCATTAACCCTACTTCTGTGCGTTGTATAATAAAAAGCAGCCTCTACTCGCGACACACTCAATGCAGATACTATCAGCAGTGTCCATGTAAATACTTGTCTCAAACGAATCAATTTCGTATTGCCGTTGATAAGTTTTGCCTCGCCGTTCTTCATTTGATGCCATTCCTTTCTTCAAATATCACGCCTCCGTCCCGACGAAGCGGGTACGGAAGTCGTCTTCGGAGATTACGGGGATTCCAAGTTCCTGCGCCTTTTTGTTCTTGCCGGAGGTGGATGTGACGTCGTTGTTGATGAGGAAGCTCGTTGCCTTGGATACACTCCCAGCCACCTTGCCGCCAGCGTTTTCGATGAATGCCTTCAGCGCGGCGCGGTTCGGCCAGTGGTGTACGTCGCCCGTGATCACGAACGTCAGCCCCGCGCACGCGCCGCCAGATTTCGGCGCTACGTATGCGTTAAGCGTGACCTCGCGCAGGACGTCCTCCACGACGGCCCGGTGCGCCGGATCACCGCACCACTCAACGAACGCAGCCGACTTTCCGGGGCCAATGCCGTCAATCGACGCGAACACTTCCGCTCCCGGCGAAAACAGGTCAACGGGATTCGTCGCTTCGGCGGCCTTGGCGAAAAGTTCTTCAACAGGATAAGCCGAAAGCAGTCGCTTCGCCACATCGACTCCGCAAAGCGGGATCGACAACGCCACTATGAACTGCACCGCATCGCGCGTGCGCGCCTTTTCGATGGACGCGCAGATGTTCGCGGCGGACTTCTCGCCGAAACCGTCCATTGCCGCAATTTCTTCGCGGTGCTCGCCGAGCCGGTAGATGTCGCCGAACGTCTTTATCCAGCCCTTGTTCACGAACTTCGCGAGCGTCTCACCGGCGAGGCCGTCGATGTCCATGCCGTCCTTCGAGACAAACCGCATGAACTTGCGCAGCTCACGCGCCGCGCACGACGCATTCGTGCAGCGGAG
This sequence comes from uncultured bacterium, assembly GCA_902779865.1. Classification (GTDB taxonomy): domain Bacteria; phylum Verrucomicrobiota; class Kiritimatiellia; order RFP12; family UBA1067; genus RUG572. The sequence continues at coordinate 77,818 of CACZDG010000007.1, read as the reverse complement.
CGTCTTCGTGCCGCTATCGGCAACATTCACGCGGGTGGGTGCACCGCACACGGGACACGCCGACGGCACGTCGAACGTACCAACTACCTTCGTAACGGCCACCACCTTCGGGATGATCTTGTTCGCCTTGATTACGCTCAACTCGGTGCCCGCACCGCCAATGCCGAGGCGTTCACACTCCGAGATGTTGCAAAGCGATGCGCGTTTCACCGTGGTGCCTTCAAGTTGCACTGGACGGAACACCGCCACAGGCGCGATCGACGCAACGGCGCACGACCACTCCACGCGCTCCAGCACAGTCGCAGCCGTCTCGTCCTGCCACTTGAACGCGAACCCGGCGCGCGTCGCATGGTGGCCAGTCACGCTGCCGGTCTGCGCGTATGCCGTATCGTCGTAAACCACCACGAGGCCATCTACTGGGAACGGGCAAACTTTGTCAGTCACCTTCAACGTCCAACGGTCGATTGACGCTTGGATTGATGCCTCGTCCGGCGCGTCAATGCGCTCGCGCTCCACAGCAGCGAGTCCAATCTCCTCTAGATACGCCAGTCGCTCGCCCCATGAGGATATTGCGCGGTCGGAGTGTACGAGCGTGAACGGAATCCACTGTAGGCGACGCGGCTTCAACTCCTCAACGGACTTAAGCGTTAGCGAACCAGACGCAAGGTTGCGCGGATTGGCGTATTCGTCGTCCGTCGTGGCGCAGAATGCTTCGAAGTCGGCGTATGAAATCACGGCCTCGCCGCGCACCACGAGGTGACCGTCGTCCTTCACTCGCTGGGGGATTCCCTGAATGCCGGAAGCGAGATGGGTGATGTTGGTGCCAATGTGTCCGTCGCCGCGCGTTACGACCTTCGTCAGTTTGCCGTTGTCGTAGGTGACGACGAGAGTGAGTCCGTCAAGTTTCCATGAAATCCATATCGGACGCCCCTCTGCCCATTTGGCAACTTCTGACACCTTCTTCGTCTTCGCGAGCGACAGGGCGGGGTATTCGTGCGGTTCCTTTTCTCCGGCGGTCGTATCGGCGGAGACGCGGTTCGTGGGGCTATCTGGCAGCACGACGCCGGTTTCCACTTCAAGGGCCTTCACCTCGTCGAAGAGGGCGTCCCACTCGAAGTCGGTCATCAGCTCGGCTTGGCCGTTGTAGTAGGCATCGGCCGCCGCATTCAGCCGCGCCACGGCTGCACGCATCTGCTCAAGCTTGTCCAGTTGCGGCTGCATGACGTAAACTGGCTACGAAGTGTCTTGCGCGTTCAGCGCCACTGGGGGCGCTGGCGCTGCTGGCGGATGCGTGGCTCCTCCAGCTGGAGGGCGTACCACTGGTCTCCGATGGCGGTGTTGGAGAAGTGCGCCACGCGGTTGTTCGCGAGGTGGTCGCGGTTCGCCTTTAGCGTCTCGTTGTCGCTCTTCTCAAGGGCGGCGTTGAGCGCCTTGAAGGCGCCGTCCACGTCCTTCTTCTGGATGAGAATCCAACTCCACGCCGCCGCAAGCAGCACGTTCTGGTTGTAGCGCAGTCGGCGGACGGCTCCCTCATAAACCTTGGCCATCTCCTCCACTGGCTTGTCCGTCATGTACATGCGAGCGAGCTTCATCGCGCTCATCGTCGGATCAAGGAACATGGCTTTCGGCATCAGCTCGTCAACCTTCTTGAAATCCTTGATCATCCAGTACAGCTGGAACTGCGCCGTGGCGATCTGCCGCCTCATCATCGGAACCCAGTTGTCGAACCGGTGCAGCGTCTCGGTGCGTTCAAGCGCCTCGCAAACGAACACCTTCTGGTCGCGGGCGATTTCTGCCTGTGCGGCCTGGATTGAACCTGGCGGGCGCATCTGCCAGCGAGCCATCTTAGCCTGCAGGCGCTTCTGCCCATCCAGTAGAACGTTCTGCACGGAGTCCATCGCGGCCTTCACGCGTTTCTGGACGATGCGGCCGAGGATTATGTTCACGGCCACGAACGTCAGCACTCCCAGCGTGACGCTCCATCCAATTCCGCACACGCCGCTGAAACCGAGCCCCGTCCCCACGGCGGTTCCGGACACCAAAGCAATCAAAACACCATACATCTATTGAACTCACCTTTCATGCGTGGAACGCCACGCTTCATTCGTCATTGTTTCCAAAAACGGCGCGCACGTCCAGTTCAGAGAGGTCATGCACAAGCCATTCGCAGCCAGAGAAATCCTGCGGCACGCTGGGGTTGCGGTTGATTCCGATCACACGCATCCCCGCAGCGCGTCCGGCCTGTACGCCGGCGGTGGAGTCCTCCACCACCACGCACTCACTGGCGTCCACTTCGAGCATCAACGCCGCCTTGAGGTAGCCGTCCGGCGCGGGTTTCCCGCGTCCGTATTCCTCGGCGCCCAGGACGAAGCGCACGATGTCCTCGATGCCGCACACCTCTGTGGCCTTCACCACGTCGTCGTGCGGCGAGCCCGACACGATCACGCACGGAGCTATCCGCGACACCTTCTTGAAAAACTCCACTGCGCCGGGGATAATCTGGTCGCGCGGATTGACGGCGAGCCGTGCGTAGTACGGGCGGAGGGTCTTCGCATCTTCCACCGCCGACGCAGGGGGCAGCTGCGGGAACGTCTTGTGCAAGGTGTCCTGGATGTCGATCCAGCTGTGTCCGATGACAATCGGCGCAAGCACATCCTCCGTCATCGCAGCGCCGCGGTCGGCGAGCCACTCGACAATAGCCTTGACCCAAAGCGACTCAGTGTCCAACAGCGTCCCGTCTAGGTCAAACAGAAACGCAGCCGGCTTCATTTATCTTTCCCGCAGCACTTTTTGTACTTCTTGCCGCTTCCGCACGGACACGGATCGTTGCGGCCGATCTTCGGCTCCTCGCGAAGCCACGGCTGGCCCGTATCGATCTGTCCGTCGATGAAGCGCCACGCGCCGTCGATCTTCTTGAAATAGGAGCGCTCGCGGTGCTCGCACGCCTGGTTGTTCGCGGTGTAGCGCGCTATGAACGACACGTAGCCGTCCGCGTCCGACTCTCCTCCGCGCTCGGTCTCGGTGATCTCGATACCGTTCCAGGTGGCGGACTTCGACCACTCGCGGGTACTCTTCTCGTCGAACTCGCTCTGGACCTTTGGTCCGGAGGAATTGTACAAAAACTTCACGTCGCCTACGGCGTAGGCGCTGTAGCGCGCGCGCATTAGCTCGACCGCGGTAGCGGCCTGGCGCGTGCCTTTAATGATTGGCTCGCAGCATTCGCCGTAAGGCTTGCCGGAGGCGCATGGGCAATTATCTGTTGGTTGCATGTCGATAGTTTACCAAAAACAGGCCCACAATGGAAGCGGCGAACAGAACCAGCAGAGGCCAGTCCCCGAACCGCGTGTACGGCGTAAGGCGGGGGCCAGTGCTCACCTTAACCGTTTCAAGCTGACAACCAGGCGCATCGACGAGCGGACGGCCAGAGCCGTCCGTAAGCCAACGCGCACGACCTGAAGGGGCTATAACGCCCGTCACGCCGGAATTGCCGACGCGAATGACGGGCAGGCCAGTCTCGACGGCGCGAAGCACGGCCTGCGCGGCGTGCTGCTCCGCCTCCCACGAATCGGAAAACCAACTGTCGTTCGTGATGAGCACGATCGCCTGTGCGCCGAGTTTCGCGCCGTTACGCGAGAGCGACGGAACCGTATCCTCGAAACAGATCAGCGGCGCCACCTTCACGCTGTCGCCTTCAACCGGCACGTCGAGCACCTTCGCCTCGCCGGGATGAAGCGACACGCCTATCGGAGAAAGCTTCTGCAACGGAGTGATCCACTTGTCGAACGGGATGTACTCCCCGAACGGCACCAGGTGCTGCTTGCAGTAAACCTGCAACGTCACGTTCGACCCGTCCACGGTGTACAACCCGGCACCGTTGTACACGCGCCGCTCGCCGTTCGTCTGCACCATGTAGTCGCCGCCCGCAATCAGCGACGCCCCGCCAGCGCTACGCGCGAACACGCCAGCGACCTGTCTGGCGCCATCGCTGCCCAGTCCCCCGAATTCGACCATTCCGCTTTCGCCCCATACGATGAGATGCGGATTCGCAAGCGCCGCAGTCTCGATAAGCCTGCTGTACACCACAAACGGATTCTCGCGTTTGCGTCCGGCATTGAACACGCACGGCGCATTGCGCTGCACAAGCGCAACGCGGAGGGGGATCGTGGTTTGTGGTTCGTGGTTCGTGGTTTGTGTGGATGAAGAAAGGCTGGATATGAGCAGAACGGCGGCGAGCGGCAGTGCCGTTTCAAGGGAACGTGTCCAGCGGCGGCACTGCGGTGTTTCCCTTCGCATCTGCGCGATTACACGACAGAGAAGCGTGGCGAATACGCCGTTCACCGCTACCACCAAGGCACTAACGAGATACACGCCGCCTAAGCGCGCAGGCGCGAGGAAGTCGGGCACGGGGCCAAGCGCCGTGCCGAGGAAGTTCCAGGCGAAACCGGTGAAGAGCCATCCGCGCAACCACTCGACGCCGGCCCAGAGGACGGGTTCGAAGGCTAGTCCCCACCGTCCGAACCGCCGCCACGCGAGGGAGTCTAGCCAGCCGAAAAGCGCGAAGTAGCCCGAACAAAGCGCGGCGAGCCCGAACCAGCCTAGTCCCACAAGCGGCCACGGACCGTTGTTCTTGCAGATCGCCGGCATCCACGCAAGCGTCGCGAACCAGAACGCGAATCCGCCGCCGAACCAAGTCCACGCGGATTTCTTCGGCGACGCAAGCCGCGCCACGGCGAGGAGCGGCGCAAGCGCCACGGCAACGGACGCCACTTCGCCGAACGGCGTAAATGCCGAAACCAGCAGTGCGGCACTCAACGCCGCCGCAACGACAGCTGGGATGTGGGCCTTGAACTTCACAGACGCGCCTTCCATTTCAGATACAGCGACTGAGCATCAGCGAATCTTTACGAGGAGAACGAATACCAGCGGCATTAGGAACGCCTGCAGAAGCACGAAGCGCATAAGCACCTGCGCGTTCGTCCAGTGAAGTTCCTTCTTGCAGTGGTCGTGCAGCGGGAAGCGGACCTTCCACACCGCCTTCACCAGGACGTTCCGGCTTTTCTTCTCCTCCGGCTTGAGCTCGGACGGCGGGCGCACGTCGAGTCCACACTTGCGGAAGAAGCGGAGCAGAAGGATCTTCACCATGCCACCGCCGCCGTTCACGAGCAGGACGGGCGCAAAGGCGAGCACAAGCGCCGGGTTACCCGTCACCAGCACGGCAGCGCCGATCAGCAGTCCGAGGAAACGCGACCCCGCGTCACCCATCAGCACCCGCGACGGTTCCGCGTTCCACCAGAGATAGCCGGAAAAGGCACCGGCAACAGTCATCAACAGAATCGACCAGCGCACGGCCAAGTAGTTGTGCGGCACGAGGAGGTAGTCCGCCATCGGACGGTAGCCGATCACCGCGTACAGGAACACCGCCAGAGCCACGAGCGAAATCACTGAGAGCGATCCCGCAAGGCCGTCCACGCCGTCCGAGCAGTTCGTCGCGTTCATCGTCACGAACAGCACGAACCCCATGCAGGGGATGTAGGCCCACCACGGCATCGTCCACTCGCCCTTGAAGAACGGCAACCACACCTGTCCGTCAAGGGCAGACCACACGAAGTACGCCACGCCCAGACACACCAAGGCGTCCAGCACGCCTTTCTTAAGCTGACCCCAGGGTTTCTCGGAACGATCGTCGAGATACCCGCACACCATCGCCACGTACAGGCAGAAGAGCATGCCGAGAACCGGCACCGAGAGCGGCATCACCAGAAGGATGATAGGCAATATGAGCAGCGTCACCCACAAACCAGTGCCCGTGGGCTTGCCGGCCGACACCATCCCGTCTTTGCCCAGGATGGCCTTGCCGTGGTCGTGCGGGGAGAACCGCAGCAGCTTCGGCAGCAACAGCAAAACGGCAATGGCCGCAAGCATTGTGCCGGCGGCTAGCAGGAGCACGTGCGACCGCAGAAGGCGGAACGGCCCCCACACATTCTCAAGATATGGCGCTAATAGATAAAGCATGACAGTATTTTCCTTTGCGCATATTATACCATAACACGCGGCATCGTGGATGACACATTGAGCATTATTTGCACTACTGCGTTTTCTGCGCGGCGCAACTCATCGCGCACCGCGCATGAGAACGACGGCGAGGACGGTACGCAGGAGAATCCACAAGTCCATCCACGGCGACCAGTTCAACACGTAATAGGTGTCCAGCGCGACGCGTCGGTCGTAATCTGTATCGCTGCGTCCGGAAATCTGCCAAAGCCCCGTAACGCCAGGACGCACGGACGCAAACGTTTCGTAGGAAGTGCCATAGTATTTCACTTCGCCCGCAACAATTGGACGCGGACCAATCAACGCCATCTCGCCGCAAAGCACGTTAATGAGCTGGGGAAGTTCATCAAGGGACGTACGCCGGAGGAAACGTCCGAACGGCGTCACGCGCGGGTCGTTTGAAAGCTTGTAATTACGTTCCCATTCTGCCGCCAATTCAGGGTTTTCCTCGCAGAGGCGTTTGAGGCGCGCATCGGCGTCGGCGTACATGGAACGGAACTTCCACACGCGGAACGGCTTTCCGTAGCGTCCAAGCCGTTCCTGCCTGTAAAATACCGTACCGCGGCTTGTCAGCTTTATAAGGACAGGCAGGACGATGAAGAAAGGCAACGCCACCACAAAAGCGATCAAAGCGAGTGTTTTGTCGAGTAACCATTTCTGGAATCGCAACGCCCGCTTGCGCGCCTGGTTGACCATTTCAAGCCCGCCCAAGCCATCGAACACAACGGCCTTTGAGCCGAATACGGGGAATGCGCTTGCCGTGGGCAGAAACTCGATGTACGTGAACCAGGCTGAGAACTCCTTCATCTGGCAACGGAAGAGACGTTCGTCCTGGCATGCAATCAGTATCTTGACGTCGAGCCTCTTCGCCTCTGGTACGATGTCCTTAAACGAACCAAGGCACGGGATCTCCTTGCTATCCAATTCGGGGTTCACCTCGCGAACACCGTTGAAGTAGCCGACGATTTTAAAGCCAGTGTAGGGATCGGTTTTGAGAATCACGGCCAGCCGCCGTCCCGCCTCGCCCACACCTGCAAGCAGAACGGGTATCTGCCCCGCATTCAGCTTGAACAACGCATACCTCATCCAATTCCGAAACGACTGCGAGAGCAGCGAGGTCAATACGCCAGCGGACGCGATGACGACACGCGAATAGCCCCGCGTGGTCTGGAACAACATGACGAGAAAGGCGACAACGGCCAGATGCACAATCAGCGATGAGAGGAAAAGCCGCCGCATCTCCTCGACCGGCGACAAAGGTGCGGCCGGGTACATCCAGCTCCCATTGTATAGTCCAAGTACCGCGTTCAGCAGAAGAAACGCCGGGACCACAGGCCAGAAAGATAGATACAGCGCGGGGTCATAGTCTCCGCCAAGCCACCAATACGAGAGAACGGACAACATCCATACGGAGGCGATGCACGCTGCATCCGCCATCCCCAGCGCCACTACCCTTATTCTGCCCTGAGTGAACATCCGTCACCGTTGATTGCCACCAGAAGCATCAGCTTGGTTTGGCGGTTCGTATTCTTCGGCAATCCAGCGTGCGGCCTCATCAACACCCGCCCATTCGTCGCCAGTTACAAACTCGTAAGTCTCCTTGGCCTTTTCGACGCCAGCAGCCGACTTCCCGTCCGTAATGATCCTAGACAGCGACTCAACGGCCAGTTTCTCGTCCACGCCGATATATTCGCTCGAAATCGACTCCAATGCATCCTCATCCTTAAGGACGCCCATCGCAAGTTCCACAACCCCGATTTTTGCTTTTTCATCCTCAATGGATGACAATGCCGTTGTCCATTCGTTCATCGCGCTGTCGCGAACGTCTTCATCGGCATCCGCAAGAAATGGCGTGAGTTCAGGTAGCGCTTTCTCGCCAAACCAGCCAAGTGTTTCAACCATCGCCTGACGAATCTCGGTGACCGCGCATGACAGGGCCTCGTCTGCGCATGACACCGCCATTTCAAGATCTTCTTCGTCAAGAGCCTTCTCTATGCGTTCTGCAAGCGCCTTCTCGGCTGGCGTCCGCCTGTCTTCCTCATCATCGTCATCATCAACACCTAAATCCAAAACCGGTTTTGACGGATTAGCCACTTTATGGCGCTTACGCTGCGATGAAGCCGGAGTCACTGAAAATTTCTTGCCTGGGTTGCGCGAAGAAACTTCATCGCGGTCACCAGGATCAATATCTGCCTTACTTGACGCGCCATCGTGCCGCAACACGACAATAACAATCGCCGACACGCAAAGTAGGCCTACGAGGCAAGAAATGACCGTTTTCTTCATTACCTATTACCAATACGTTTGCCATCTGGTCCTATAACAACACCATCGTCATCGTCGTCTTGCTCCGGCGTATCAACAGGCTGTTGCTGGTCGCCTGGCTGTTCAACAGGTTGCTCTACTGGCTGCACCACTGGTTGTTCACCAGGCTGTTCAACGGGCTGCTCTACGGGCTGTTCAACAGGCTGCTCACCTGGTTGTTCAACGGGTTGCTCAACGGGCTGCACTACTGGCTGCTCGCCGAGTTGCTCTACTGGCTGTTCAACAGGCTGCTCAGCGGGCTGTTCGACTGGCGGCTCAACTGGCGGCTGAATCCGTTTATTATCGTCATCGTCACGATCTTCGGGCAGTTCATAGTCATCAGGGTTCTGCAAGTAAAGCTCTGCCTCGTCAATGCTGATCCATTCGTGTCCCGTAATATCTTCGTATGCCTCGGCAGCGGCTTTAGCGCATACTGGCAGATCGCCACTCATAATATCAAGAAGAGCCTGAACCACCTCTATGCGCCTAGTACTTTGACGCTCTGCATTCTCCGCTTCATCTGAATCGTCCGGTTCTTCCTCAATGTATTCAACGGCGGCGTTAGAAACCTCTCCGATAATACCATCCAACATGTCCTTATTAGAAAACGTCCCAAGCACCGATAAACCGATCTGCATGCGTTTGCCTGGATTCTCAATTTCGGCCAGGGCAACTGTCCACTGCGCTTGCGCCGATTCGGCCACTTCATCATCCGGATCAGCCATCAGCACCGTGAGCTCGGGCAACGCCTCGACCCCAAACCAACCCAAGGCATCGACTAGGTGCGAGCGTACTTCGGCATTCTTCGAACGCATGGCGGCATCAACGGATTCCATAACGCCACTATAATTGTCGTCATCCAGCGCTTTCTGAATACTCTCGGCAAGCCGACGATCCACCCCGCGCAGATGTTCAAACATCTCCGCGTCTGGTCGTGGACGACGGCGCCCATTCTTGGGTTCGGTTGAAACGATACCTCGCACTTTTTCACGCACATTGGTCGGATTCCGCCCAGTGCGGCGGACTAAACGCCGTCCACTCTTTATGCCATCGACATGTTCTGTTTGCGGCGTCTCTTCCGCGCCACGCGGCAGCGCCACAAACCACACCACAGCCACAATCGCAACCAGCGAAATCAATATAAAAACTGCATACTTCTTCATGGCAATAATCCCCAATTACTCGCTGCAACTTCCACAAACGGCGATTTTGACGGCCCAAGTCCCCTCTCCTGCCACAAAAACCGTACCATATCCAGATCCCCCCATTATTACACCGGTAAAAGTCCCTTTAACCTTTTTAATCGCCCCGTTCGGACGAACCGTCGAAAATGTCATATTGCCCTTCAACAGGCCCGAACTCACCGTACACCTCGCCGAAAAGTAAGACGCCTTTGTGCCAATCCATTTTGTTCCCTTGACCTCTACAATGTCTTCAGAAGGAGACCAAGCGAGCGGAAGCGCACGTAGAAGCGCCGTTTCGTCAAAGTCCTCAATCGTCAGATCCATCTCGTTCAACGGCTCGCCAATACCTGATGACATAGTGAAATTCGGGACGTAGTTTGCTATAAAAGACGCATAGCGACCAACGGCCTTCCAAGGCCTGATAGCCGTTGCCGTGAGCAAACGACCGTTCTTGAACCATAACACGAAACCCAGACCACCCCTTTTCCCGTAAAGGTTTGCACATACAGGCAAGCAAGATACGCCATCGTCGCCGACAATTGCCTGGCATTTGACGCTCACCTTTGTACCATCGCCAAGAAAACCAATAATTTTCCCAATACCGTTGCTGCGCAACTGCACCGTCAATGAGCCATACCCGCGCGCGTATCGATTCGGAGCATCCTTGTCGGAAGGTTTAAGGACAACACTCCAATTGCCTGACGGCGCTGAGACCCGACGTCTCATAGCCGCAGTATCCTTAGCTTTGAACACGTTCCGTCCTCCTCCTCCAATCGTGTATCGGACGCCATCCACCATCACGTCTCCACTTAGACCGAGTTCGCCAAACGAAACGTTTACAGATTTACCCTTATTCACAAGAACGATCGGCTGGTTCAAATTGAACGCAACTACTGGCTTGAAGGTAGTCTTCTTACCTGAGATTGTAACGCTACCACTGACCTTAACCGCGCCAGAAGCCATGCGTCGCGATGTCTTGAACTGTACGAAGCCTGCAATCGCGCCTGAACCATCGGCCAACCAGCCGTCGTACTCCTGTGCCTTGTCAGTAACTGGGACGCCTGCAGCAGGATCGGTGCAAATCTCACACGTGCCAGCCATGATTTGCTCAAGCGATTGAAAGACGTACTCTTGCGCCTCTGAAACAGTCACAGACTCTGTTTTGTACCACGGGAACGACATGCGCCCACGTTCTTTCCCATCTGGTCCAATTACGATCAAGGATAGATAACCGACCTTGCCGTATGTAAACTCTTTCGTCTGCCTCCAGTTTTTCATCGTTATCAGTTGTGCAGACTCCGTGGCAAGCTCACCTTGACGCTTGTACAGATCCATGATTGCGTCCAGACCTTCCTCTTGCGTAAGGCCAATCTCCGCAAGATAAGTCTGATTCATAAGCCAACACTTGAAGCCCCATCCCTTTCCAAGATCGGGGCGCCAACTCTTCCACTCCTGACCTGCGGGCACGTCATTGCGATACGGGAAATCCAGCATCGCGAGGTAGAACCCTTTCTCCGCCACATAGTTCTTCCATGCTTTCGACGAAAGAACCATGTCCTCAAACGTCTCGCAATATGGACACCACCACGAAGCCGTCATCATGAGAATCGTACACTTGCCAGCGGCCTTGGCACGAGCCAAGGCATCATCAACATTGAGAGTCCAGACACCAGGGGCCGTATCCTTCGAATGCCACGTCGGCTTAAGGTAGTCCGACGGTTGACGCACGTTGTATTCAAACCCCCAGACTACGGACGCGACAAGCGCGCCCGCAGCCATGATCGATGCCCTGAAAGCGATTCTCATTTGCAATGCTCCATTTACAACGATTCTATAAACGTCTTAACGTATGACGGGAATGAATATGCCTTCGTTATTGAAAGAGATGCATCAGCATTCTTCCACTTCTTTGAGGCCGCTGCATTGTACTTGAGTTTCCATGTGCCTGATGCAGCAGTGTATTCGCCACCTTCGGCGCATTCGCATAACGACCAAGCCGGTGCAACAGTCTCAACATCATCGGTACCAGGCGTAACCTCGCCACATTTAGGGCAATCTTCAGCCGTTCCCTTGACTGTGACAGAAGGAAGCGACAACCAACCAGCGCAGGAACCGCTCATGGGTGTTAGAATAACGGAATTGATCGTACACGACGCCTTGGCGACATCATCCTTGACCGTTCCGAAACCAGCCCCCGTAAGAAAAACATCTGAATCCAAACTGCCGATCATCCATGCGCCTTCTGCTTTCTTCAGCTTCTTGTCAATGCGGTTGAGTATATGCCAGCCAAATTCAACATCAAGAACCTTGTGAGTCGTTTCATTCCAGAAGACATAACCATAGGTAGCCTCCGCAGACGTTACAAACTGCGGTTCGGCAATCGTCTCGCAATCACATCCCCAAAACACCCCTTTTATCTTTACGGTGGACTGCTTGCGGTACAAATTGACTTCCGGCTTCGGCGTATCGCACACTATTGGCGTGATTTTACCAGATGCGGCAGTTGTGGACTTAAGAGTAATCGTCATCTCATACACCTGCGCGTCAGCAAAGACGGCAAATGTCGAAAGAACTGCAACTGCAAACACTGTTATCGTTTTCATGATTTCTCCTTTTTAGGCTTGGCGCGTATTGTACCTAAAAACACTTGCAAAGTCAAGTGCGGCCAAAGCACTTTTTACTATTCAACCGTTATCGGCACACTCCCAACTTTTTTGATGGAAGCCGAACCATAACCCCTGTCGCCAATCAACACACCCGTCACATTAACGGTCGTTGCTTTTAGCCTACCCTTCACCTCACAATATACCTTGAACGCCCCCTTGAATGTCCCGTCTTTCGCCTTGTAGGTCAGTTTCAACGCAGAAGGGTTCTTGCCGAACTTCGTATCATCCAAATCAGTCGTGCCTTTTTTGTACACCACCTTCCCCGCTTTGTCAAGAATCCACTTACTGCCAGACACGGGCACAGGCTGGCCATCAGGCAACACCCCCGTAATAACGTTCCCCTGCAACGATTTCCAAAGTTCCGCCGAAGTATCCACATGGAACTTGGCGTTTGAACGCAAACCAACAACCTTGCCAGCCTTGCATGTTTTCAACCCCTCTACGCTGATCACGCTCCCGTTCGGTGCCATGTTGACAAGGAACGCCAACATAGTAGGTTTCGTCACCAACACAGGTATGACGTGCTGGGTCTCACCAAGCAGAAGCTGGCTTGTTGTCGAAACCTTCTTCTCGCCAATCATTCCGGTCACCTTGACCTTGCCCTTGGCCGCAATCGTCACAGTCAGGAACGTACCATCCGATGCTACGTTCAACGTACCCAACAACGTTTTCAGTGCTGCATTGGCCTCATTGACTTCTGTCTTGACTTTCGATGCGAACAAATTCCGCACGCCTACGACATCACGCCCTCCAAGCTTACCGCTCATTCCCTTTTCATCAAACGCAAGATTCAGAGCCGGTTGCCCCGCACAAGAGAGGCTTGCCGAACCATCTGCCGCCATAACGCCCTTGAATGACCATTTCTTTGCCTGTCCATTTATCATGACGTTAGCCGTCATCTTGCTTTGACCGGCCTTGTCGGCCTTTCCCGCCTTCACCTGAATGGTTCCAGCCATTTTTCCGCCAGCATCCGTCAGGTAACCATCAATTGTGGCAGCGGCGCTGAAAATGGGACCGGTTGTAGGCGGGGGAATGGGTGCAGACGAGCCTTCCTTAAGCACCAGATCCTCTCCCCATCGGTTACCTACGGTACCAATGGCGTTTGCGTAAAGTTTGAAACTGGTGAACGGGACGGAGAAGTCCAACGACGGAACCAAGGCCACACTTGCTCCATCCTTTGAAATAGTAATCGTTCGTTCCGCCTGCCCTAGATTCTCATCAGCCACCGAGACAACATACTTGCCCTTCCCTGTAAAACGGAAACTGTAGATGCCATTCTCATCCGTAAGCGTCTCCTCAACCGACGAGGCCTTCCCAGCCAGTCCAAATCTAACTGAAATGTTTTTGACAGGATTCCCAGCCTTATCCAAAACACGTCCCGAAATAACCTCTCCCTTCTTGCTTGGATGAATGTTGTAGGCTATTTCGTCAATGTGGGCGAATACAAACTCATCAATGCCGTCACCTGCGGCAAAAGCATTCTCCATAAGATTGTACCAATTGTCAGCGGCTCCATTCCACCCAAAATTCAAGTGGCATAATAGTTTGCCTGCATCGTCAAACCCATACCCGTCAACGACTACTTGATGCCCTTGGTTGTCAACGGTCCTAACTCCGATTACCGCAGGCATACCGGCGTCAAGGCTCGCAAGCAAAGCATTCCGATAGTCTTCATCCTTGAAAATGTTTCCATTAGAGGCTCCACGCATAAGAGTGCGAGCCGACGCATACCCGAAATAATCTTGCAATGCGGCTACCGAAAGGACTCCATAACTATATGAATACTTTATATTGGCCCATGACACATGCGAAGCCACTCCTAGATCAAAAGCAAGATGTCCAAGCGCCTCGCGTTGGGCGTCATTGACGCACTCTTCGCCCGTGAAAGGCATTTCGTCCCAAGCGTATGCGCCCCCTCTAGTCGAATAACTTCCCGGGACTCCATCAAGCCAGCACTGAAATTTCTTCGCGGCTACCGCATTTGGCGCACGCCAAAAACGCATAATCTGTGCATACGCCGTAATTCCACACCCGCAAGAATAGTTCTTTGGAGTATAAAAATTGAACGCATTTGCCCCGCCGAAATCTCCAACCGACCATTTGGAGGAAACAAGCGGTGCGACGCGCACGTCTTTCACTTCCGCAATGCCGTATGCCATGGCATACTCGTTGACTGCAAACAGCTGGCAAATTGCCAACGCCGCGAAAACCTTTTTAGAAACACATATCATTTGACTTTACTTCTTCTTTCTTTATTATTTCCACAACCAATTTTCACGTCGAAAAATCAACCACACCGTTGGCATCAACAACACCAAGTCGCGTATTACCGCTTGAACCAATTCCGCCCTGCCTCCCCCCGAAATACCGAAACATCCGCAATCGATCTCCAGCCCGCGTGCGATGGCAATCGTCAATGCGCCCAAGAACATCAACAACATGCCAGTTGCCAACAATGCCGCCTCTCGCAACCATTTCGTGCATAAAAACAAAAGCCCCACTAACATCTCTAGCATTGGCAGCGTCAGCGAAAACATCCCTACCGCAACTTCGGGCAGCAGTTCGTATCGCATCACAACCGTGGCAAACAGCCCTGGATCCGCGATTTTATCCCAGGCTGAATAGACAAACATGCTACCTAATCCAACGCGGCACAGCCGCTCTAGCCAAACTAGTACCGCCGACCACATATCATTCCTCTGATTCCACAACTGGGCCACCAAACCAATTCACCCGTTGTTCCTCATACACACGGATATTATTGAGAATGCCCAAAACCACCGCAATGGCGATGGTACCCATCACGACCCACCAGTTAAAATATTGAAACACTCGCTTCATTGGCGTGTATTCATTCCGAACTCATCACCGCTTTTTCGTCCACAATAGCAGTTGAAACGGATTGCCGTCTCTTCGGGGCTATCGTCAAGTTGACAGAATAGGACTTTGTAGTGTTTGCTTTGTCCGATCCCACAACCAGAATTGTAATACGCACAATACCTTCTTTATGAAACAAGCCGGTAAGTTCACCAGTAACCTTGTCAAGCTTCACCCCCCTAGGCAAGCGCTGGGCAGCACGGAAATGAACCGGACGACTGGTCGGATCGACTGGTACCGATAAATTAAACCTCCGACCAACTTGCACACACAAGGAAGTCGTCACTGTTGTCAATGCCGGTGGGGGGCATCCCTCCTTTGGACGGAAACGCGCAGTATAAGTGCCGGCAGGCATGCGCCCCGATACGACCAGACGATAGTTCCATTCGACAAAACGCCCCTGAGGGTCTTCCCATCCAACAAAAAGCGCATCCGAAGCCGCCCGTGCCTCAAGGATCACTTTCCCTCCTTCATTCAAGACTCCAGATTCGGGACGCATGACCACGGAACCCGCTGCCCCCGCTTTTGCGCAGGCAATTTTCTTTACGCTTTTCGCGAGGATTTGTTCAATCGTTGCATGCTGCGAATCCTGCGCCAAATAATCCTGAATAGTTCTATCAACGGCCGTCATGAACTCAACGGAGAGCAAATCCTTGCGTTCAGTTCCCATCTCGCCGCGACGTCCGGCAAAAGCTACACTATTCGTCGTACCATCGGCTTTGGGCCAGTAAACGCATACATACGGGAATTCTGGCAACTCCCCCGAAACGGACTTGATGAAGTTCTGCACCCGCTTAGAGACTGCATTCTGGCCACTTGTGCGGATATACGCCATCAACAACTTGCGGTCTTTCTGCCATTGCGAAAAGGCCTCCCCGTCCAACGCTTGATTCAATCGCGCGCAAAGAGGACACCCCTCGCTGGCGCGAACAAGCAGCATTGGCAAATGCTCACGATTGGACCTTTCAAGAACGGCTGAAAAATCAGCATTCCACTCACCCGGAACAACTTCCCCGCATGAGATTGGAATACTGAAAGCAGCCGACGATAGCGCCGTCAGAAAAACAATCGCAAAAAGATGACAACTCCACCGCATTTGTCAATCCTTGAACGTTGGAACAAAACTATTCTAGCGAAGCCGCAACCGTCCCGATCTTCTTGATCGTTACCGTAAGCGACTCACTCCCAACATACCCTGAAACCTTGGCAGTGTAAGTTTTAAGCTTCTTTTCAGTCTTTGCCGTATAGACCTTGAATGAGCCGCTCACCTTACCAGTCTTTTTGTTGATGCTGATCTTCAGCCCACACGGATTGTCCGAATCCTTCGAGTCGCCGAAGTCCTCGTCGCTCTTGATGTACTTAACCTTTCCTGCCTTGGGCGTCTTGAACTTCTTGCCGGTCCATTCCACATCAACGCCGTCGGGCGAGAATGGAAGCAACTCGTAGGGGAATGCAAGGTCTTCCAAGTCTCCAGCCAAAGTAAACGTCAAGGAACTTTCAGGCTCCAACACGATATCATCGCCAAGCACCAAAGTCTTAAGCGAGGATTTCGAGAAAACGGCGATCGGCAGCATAACAACCATCGCCCACACAACGAATTTTCTAATTTTCATTTACTCATTTCCTTTCTTTTGTCACGCCCGACATGGGCGTGTCGACTAATATTATAGCACAAATTTGAGCCAGTTGGGAACATAAAGTTCAGAGCCTGGCACAATCGTCACCCACGAAGGAGGCGATGCCTCTCCCGCAATACGCCGCGCCGCTACCCCACCAAGCACAAACGATACCTCGCTTGTGGACAACAACGACAGAGGAACGGTCTGCCATGGAAATGGAGGCGAAACGAACACAACCTTCTTCGCACCCGGTCGGCTTTGCAGTTCAAGGAAATCACGGCCAGCCTCACCAAGCAGCACAATCACGTCTGTATCCTTAGGCAAATCGGCCACGGAGCGAACGTACCCAAGCGAAGAAGAAGTCTTCAGCGATTCAAGCGAATCACGCAGTTCGCGGCCAGCCAACCACCAATAGCCACCATGCAACACATAGTCGTCGTCAACAACCCAGATTGACGGATTCTCGCCATTTAAGCAAACGGCTCCACCCGTCTTGTGAACGGACACTTTCGGAGATACCGCCGATCCCCAAATGTAAACGCCAACGGCGGCAAGCATCGTGAGCAGAGCTGCAATGGCTACTGGCACAAGCGTTTTCCTGGCAAACCAGTCATGAAAACGAAATATTGCCAAACACACAACGGCCGTTACCGGAATCACCCATAGTTCTGGAACAAAAACAACGGGATTGAAGCAGCCCGCAACCGCAAATGCCGCAATAATGGCCATCGGGACTGGCGATGCACCTTGCACGGACAACCATGCCAGCACACTACCTATTGCTAGCCAAAGAAATACGTATGCAAAGCGCAACGGCCAACCAGCTTCCACGAGAAAGGTGAGATGGTCGCTGATCAAATTCTTCAGCAGGCATACGCTCTGTGGTTGATACCAATCGATGTATGCTCTTGCCGATTGTCCGAATCCCCATCCATCCGGAGCATCCACCATCATACGCGGAACCTCCTTCCACACCGTCAGGCGGCTCGTTTCGCGTTGCCCCTCATTGAAAAGATTCTTGCCCAGACGCTCGAACTGCCCAGAGGCGAACAGACATCCAATGGCCACGCCAATCACAGCGGCGACAACAAGCAACCTTTTAGCTGTGAACACACTTTTGAAGCGCACTGCGCCAATTGCTGCGACACCGCACAGGAACGCAAGCAGCGCCCCTCGGGAAGACGTCTGCACCAATCCGATAAACGACGCAAGCGATACGGCCGCGCCGACAATCCGCAGCCAAACCGGCCTGCAAAAGAGCAGAGCAAGAGCCGCAAGCGCAATCTCCGCAAAAAGGAAGCCGGCCTTGTTCGGATTGTCAAACCACAGCCGAATGCGCGGACCGCCGCTCCAAATGTCCGGCGCTTCCGCCGCGACCAAACGTGCCTCCTTTACTGGCCAAAGTTCTGCAAGTGCTTTAGCATCGCTACCAGGAGGCGGAACTCGAACGTCAATCTCGCGGTCGCCAACCAATTGCTTCCGCAAATAACCATTCAAGAACAAAAAGCCGCGCCGATCCTTATCCTGATCGGCATCGTTCATTACCAAAGTCTTTCGCCCGTCAAGCTCGGCGGTCCAACCTCCTTCGCCGTGAAGGAGATTCGGCTCGTCATTGTCGCGCAAAAACATGCGCACAACACCGTCAGGCTGCCGCATGCGATACATCTGCCCATTGACGGGCACAAAAGACGACTCCTGGCCGATGGTGCATAGCACCAAACCGGCCAAAAGCGACAGAATTATAAACCTTCTGTCCATTTATTTGTCAGCGCGTGATCGTACAGCTGAACGTACCCACTTTGTTGATGGTCACAACACCCTCACCGGAATTGCCAACCATAAAACCAGATACCTTTGCTGAATAACGCTTGACATACTTCCCATTACGCGCGGCATAGACCGTGAACGTACCCTTGAAATAGCCGTTTGTGCTTCTATATGACAACTTGAGGCCAGAAGGATTATCCGTAGCGGACATGACAAAGTCGCCGCTTTTTGTAACGTAACGCAACGCCCCCCGCCTCGCGAAAGACCACTTTGACGAACGGGACGTGAAGGACTGCGAAATCGGTAGATAACTTGCACCATGAATAAGCGGATACCCTTCACATTTCTCAGGATAATCGATGAGTTTAAAGGTGAACGCCCCATCAGACAATGTCCCCCCAGTCTTCACGGGTTTTACATAATATGCCACGCCGTCACGTGTCAAAGTGCCAGAAATCGACGAACCGTTGATGGAGAATGCATACGTCCCTACGGAACTCGACAGTGTACCAGTCGTCGTACCAGTCACCGTGAAAGACTTCTGACCAAATGTCCTAGACCGGCCATCGAATCCCATCACCGTAGCCTTGATTCTAGAGGCCCCCCTTGCATTAATCTTTCCAGCCGTAAGCACCACGCGCCCAGCGAACGCACCATTGCTAGTATAGTATGAACCGTAGAGGAAACGGGCTTTTTTCCACGCAGAAAGATCTGCTGGAGTGGGCGTGGGGGTGGGCGTGGGAGTTGGTGTCACCTCTGTGCCCCCACCAGCATCACCGCCACCACTAATCCATGCCTTGACATTTGCATCAACGTAGTTCATGAGTTGAGCCTGTAAAGTATTTCCCGAAGCTCTTATTGAGGTTGAGCGACCTGTAAACTTTAGATCAACGCCACCTTTAGGCCAATAAAGACGCATATATGGATAATCCCCTGATGAATTTCTAGCAAAAGCCTTTACGGTCGAATCCCCCTCTGAAAACACCATGATTAACTTTCTCGCTTTTCGCCAAGTGACAAACTCAGCAGTATTACATGCAACCTTCATTTTACTGCATTTTGCACATCCAGGGCTGGACCAAAAAACAAGCATTGGCACACCATTGTCTTCTGCATATTTCTTTGCTACAGAATAACTGCTTGTCCATTCACCAGGTACAACATTCGACTGAACGTCGTTAAGGGATGCTGCAGATACGACACTACTAGCCGCACATGCAATTGTCAGGATTACCGTTTTCAGTTTCATTTAGCTTTACCTTTCATTTTACCCTTACTGGGCCATTTGGATAAGAAACCTTGCTTTGGGCGCGAAACGCCTTGTAAACATCAATTGCCAACTTTTCTCGCTTCTCTCTTTCAACATCATCCCTTAACTCTTCATCCGTCTGCTCGGGAAATAAATATGCACATCGAAAAAAGATTCTAGACAATGTCAAAGATGCGCTTCCAGTTTGAGATTGCTCTGCCGTGTTACGCCGAACGACCTTATAAATCACATATCCTTCTTCCGTCTGCAAGATATCACTGACATCCCCAACTTTCAATGAATTTAAAATCTTCCAAACATACTGATCGCCTCCGAGAAAATCAGATTCATCGCAATCACCCAAACTTCCCCCATCATTCTGATCCTTGTCTTGTGAATAATGATTGGCCAACTTTGCAAAATCTTCACCAGATCTTGCCTTCTTCAAGATATTTTGGGCATAGGCAAGTGTTACCTTATTTGTCGCTGCTGCTCGCTTATTATAAGCTGACACATCTGCCTTTACTTTTTCAATGTCCGACTGAGTCACATAATACTGATTCGAATGTACTGTCATAAAGAAACTGCGAAGGCGAATCTCAAATGCAAATCTATCATTGAAATCCTTATCAAACCCAGTTCCCTTTACATACGCAACCAAATCCTGCCATGATTGCTTTCGTTTACCAAATTTTCTAAGAAACTCATTTTTCACCTCTCTCTCCGCTGCCGCGTTTGATATTATATTTGAACTGGCAAGATTAGTTTCAAGTATTTTCTGGTAGAGGAGAGCGTTACTCAATGGTATTAGATTCTTCTTCTTAAATTTTGCCACTTCGTCTGAAGTCATAGTTTTCTTTTTATTCTTCAAGAGGGCCACCATCATGTCAAGTTTTCTGTCCAACTGTGCTCGAGTGATATCAACCCCATTTACACGTACTAGAACAATACCAGAAGATGGCTTCACAGGAATAAAACGCTCAAGCACTGGCGCAGCCATTCCCACGCTACCAAACAACATCAAAAATACAACAATACCTGTCGTGAGTAACTTTAACATGTGCGTATCTTGTAGGTATTACAATTATGGGGGGAAGTAGCCTTTGCCACCTCCCCCCACTTTGTAAGTTACAACCTTACACCCTCATTAGAGAGCATAGCTAGGAATCAACTGGGACATCGACTTCGTCCCCTTGGACACCTTCTTGTTGTACTTCATAGACCAAGTTCCAGCGGCCGGAACAAGCGTCTCACCGTAGTCGTAAGTGTCATCACACCACGTCTCCCAGCAGCACGCATCGCAGAAGGTCGCCGCACGAAGAAGGACATCCTCGCAAGGATCAACAGGCTCAGGATCCTCGCAGAGAGTACCCTTCGAACCCTTCGGTGTCTTGGCAGTAGGCACATAGAGCTTCACCTTACCAGCAGCATAGCCAGACAGCGACTTGATGTAGCACTTATCACCCTTCTGGAACTTGCCGTTGATACCTGCGGCCGTAATGTTGAACGCCTCATCGCCGACATCATCCATCAGCCCCTCGAACACGAACGTGCCAGCGACCTTGGTTGCCTTCTTGCCATAAACGAGGAGATCATCGGCAGGGACAGGAACAGTCTGAGTTTCTTCTGCGCTATAAGCGACAACAGCCTTCTTGTTCTTCTTATCCCACAGTGTGATGTAGTACTCATCGCTCTCCGCGCAATCATACTCACATGCCCACATGTAACCTTCAATCTTGCGAGAAACAGAATCAAGGTAGTAAACCGAACCGAGCGATTCACCACATGCATCCTTACCGCAATTGGTCTTCTTGGGGGTGAGCGTCTTGAGATTGAACTTCACATCCCAAGCCGCACAATCCTTAACTTCACTGCATGCCGCCGCGAACGCACCAGCAGCGATGGTTGCAACAGCAGCACCAATAATGAGTTTCTTCATTGTTGTTCTTTTTCCTTTGGCTTTTCTCTTCTAGGCGCGGACTTCCGCACCCTTCCGACCGGAGCTACCCGGTTGATCCGTTCTTTCCGGTGGTATCGTACCGCTTCACTTTATTGCACCCGCGTGAACACGGTCGGCACACATGTTATGCCATTCAGCAGATTGGAACGATTTGAGTTTCGCGCTCCTCACCACTCACTTCCTTGAAACGTCTTGCGGGTCAACTTTCATTGAGCCCGGTTATTCCTAGGCCCGGACACAATGTCCGAAACCCGCCTAGTTCCTCGAAAGCGCAAATATTGTATCATATCGCGTTTCCAGATGCAAGGGGAAAATGAAAAAAAAATCATCGCAGATTTTTCCCTTCTCCGCCACAGAACATTGCCCTCAGGCGCACCACCATCTAGCCCCTCAAACGCTCGGCGAGAAGCGTGGAGCTCGTGCCCTGCGTGTAGGGGAAATAGACTACCTCCACGCCGACGGACTTCAACTTCGCCTCGACTTCATTGTACATCGCGCTCCCCTTCCAGTCATTACCGTGGAAGAGGCGGTTGAAGTGCAGTTTTTCCCACGCGGCGAATTTATCCATCGACGTCTGCGGCACGACTTCATCTACGTAACGTATCGCCTTCACGATAGCAACCCTTTCCGCGTAGGGGACGATGGGCGCGTGCTTCTTGTAGCCGAGCACCACCTCGTCCGTTGAAACGCCCACGATAAGCCGGTCGCATTGCTCACGCGCCCGCGCAAGCAGATTGAGATGCCCTACGTGGAACATGTCGAACACGCCTGTTGTGTAGCCAACTATCACGACTTGACCTCCCCGTGCTTCTTAAGGAACTTGCGCAATGCAAGTGCCTTCTCCATGTTGAACCGCGAGGCCGGATGATGCGGTTGCAGGCGTCCGGGCCAACCGGCCCAGTCGCCGTAGTTGTAGGTCAAGACGGTCTCCGGATCGTTCGGCACCATCACGGGTACGCCCTCGAACGTCGCGGGACGAAGCGGAAAGATGTCGTCGTAGTCATAGACCGCTTCCTTCACCCAGTCAGGAGTAGAAAACTCGATGCCGCGAAGAACCGCCGGCTTCGACTCCGGGGGCGCTGGTTCTTTTCCGTCCATGATCCAGTCACGGCGCGCGGAATCAAGCGCCGCACGGTGCGTAGCGTCATCGGCCTGCGGATCGAACCGCGCCGCATTGCGCTCCTGCGCGTCCTTGACTTTCATGAAGAGGGCGTGCTTCTCCTTCAGCGTCGGCAACGGGGAGTGGTAGAGATCGTACGACATCACAGACGACGTAATGTCTTTCGGCAATTCGCGATGTGACACCTTGATCTGGTTCCACTTGCGAGAGAAACGCCGCCAGGCGTAATAGCCATCACGGCATTTCTCATTGAACACTTCGCAGAACCTGTCGTACTCATCGCGGATCATCCCCTGGTCAACGTCATCGTCCCACGGCACGAAACGGCCTCCGTGCCGCACTGTCCCCAAAAGGCTTCCGCTAATCGTCCATGGATGAAATCCGTTCTCGTGCGCAACGCGCAAGACTTCCTTCAAAAGCACAACGCCCGCGAGCTGTACGTCGCGCGCATAACCGTGCGCCGGCGGCATGTTGGAAACGTCTGCGGCCATCAACAGCTCGCGCCGCAACAACTGCGACTGCAATGAAAGCCCCGGATCGTCCGCTGCGCGCCACACGCGCACGCCGCAAAACCGCGTGACAAGGCGCCCCTTCTCGTACTTGCGGGTGAGCAGACTCATGACACGCCTCCCTCGCGCAGTTTCTTGAGCGTCGCGGAAAGAAGCGTAGAACTCGTCCCCTTCGTGCGCGGGAAATACACGACACGTACGCCAACTGTTGCGAACTTCGCCTCCATCTCCTTCCAACTCGGCGTGTTGAACCAGTCGTCGCCGACGAAGAGAACGTCGAAGTGAAGCTTCTCCCACATCTTGTACTTGTCGAGGTCGTCCTGGGGAATTGCCGCGTCAACGTACTTGATGGAGCGGACGATTTCAAGCCGCTCCGCGAACGGGATGACCGCGCGTTTGTGCTTGTACGCCACAAGCTCGTCCACCGACACGCCCACGATCAGTTTGTCGCAAAGCCCGTGCGCATTTTTCAGCAGGTTCAAGTGGCCGATGTGGAAGAGGTCGTAAACCCCACTGGTGTATCCGATTATCGTCTTGCTCATTTTGTCTTGCTTCCTTCCTTGCTTTCAATTCCATCCATCACGGCCGCCAGCACCGCGTCCGACGCATGAGGGTGGTTTACGCAGACCTCGCGTTCCGCGAACGCATCGCGCTCCGCCTTGCCTGGATCGTTGCCTTCCACGACCACTCGGCGGATGAACGCCACAACGTCGTCGTCGGTATAAGCCCTTTCCACGTGCTCCAGCAGAGTGCGGCTGAACGGCAGAAACTGCTGCTCAACCGTCTTGTCGTCCGCCAGGAGATAGCACTGCGGTCTTCCGGTGTAGAAGTATTCGGCTAGGAACGAACCGCAGTCATGGATCAATGCGTCGGAATCCGCGAACGTCTCGAAGTAGTCTCCACCCTGCTGGAACTCGACGTTGGGGAACGACTCCATCTTCGCTCGGTATGCTTCCGTCTTCTCCGCCCCCCACCACTTTGCCGTCGCGAGGCGCGGGAAGAGCAGCGGGTGCGGACGGAACACGAAATCTATTTCCGGAAAAAGCTCCGGCAACTTCAGGAACAAATCAGCATGGATAAGGAACGTCGAAAGCGCAAGTCCATCCGTCTCCTTGTCGATTGTGTGGTGCGGACACAGTATCACGCGCCTACGTTCACGCCGCCTCTGCGGAAGCGACGCGAGCCTGTCCATCTTGCAGTACCCCGCAACGCACACGTTCCCGGCAAGCGCCGGATTTCTCGCCACGCTCATCGTGCGCGTCGCTTCGTTTGACACGAAGTACCGCCATGCGAACACGACGTTAGGGAGGAACGGGGTCTTCTTCTCGTTCGTGAAAAACAACCCGCCGTAGCCGTAGTAGAGGATTGCCACCAACGCACGCCTGGACAACCGTTCTACCGTGTAGTCGGGAAGCGTCTGGTCTTCGTACAGCACGGTGGAGAACAATACGTCCGCCTCCAGCGGCATCGCCTTCCCGGAATCGGGATCATAAAGCGATCGCACCTGCTTCGGATAACGCTTGTCAAACGTGTCAAACGTCTTCTTCAACGTGTCGCGCAGAAAGGCGTCACCACGGGTGACACGAGGCGCAACCGCGATGAAGCAGTCGAATCGCGGGTCGTCCTTCATCTGAACGAAGACCGGCTCCGCCGAGAACATCGACGCATCGCAAACGAGGAAGGCGACGCGCAGTCGCTCTCCGCGCGCAAGCTTCGCCCTGCACTCCGCCTCGTGCGCCGCGTAACGCGCGCGGACCACTGGCAGCGTGCGTTCAAGGCGACGCTCACGGGCCGCGGCCATCCAGCGGTCGCGTAACCTACGCCGGACGCGCTTGACGGGAATCAGCGCGGTCACAAGACGTATGATTGTCAGTTTTGCGGACATGTTCTAGGCTTTTACTTTGGCAAACCGTCGTTATTATACCCTATTTTGGTCTGCACCGCCACATCAAACTATTGCTTTTCCATTTCCGCAAACATCTTTCAAGGCGTTTTCCCAGCTATTAAGGAAAGCGGTGCGGGAATAGAGCGCCGAAAAACGGCATTGGGCCGCTTCTCCCAACCGCCTACGTAAATCCGCATCGCGCATCAGCAGAGCCAGACCCTCCGCGTATGTCGCCACTGTCCCCTCGCGCAGCATTCCTGTTTCACCGTCAGTAATGATCTCCGCAACCGCCGGTGTCTCCGTGAGACCAAGCACCGGCTTGCGAAACACCCCCGCATCGACGACAGTCAGTGGGCCGCCCTCGTTGGCGGACGGGAAAGCGACAAATGAACAAGAAGAATACGCCGCCGTCAGATCATTGCAGTACCCCGCGAACACGACTCGGTCTCCCAGCCCCGCCGCCGCCACGCGCGCACGGAGCTTTTTCTCATACGATGCCTTCCCCGTCCCATAAAGAACGACGCGCCACCCGGGGAAATCGCCCGCCACACGCGCAAAGGCGTCGATCAGGAGGGTTTGGCGCTTGTCGGCGTTCAGTGCGGCGGGATAGATAATCGTCTGCCCGTCATCAGAAGACGAAATACACGTCCCAAAACGCGAGGCGTTGCCAATCACGTACACGCGCCCCCGATACCCTACCTTCCGCCGAAGCACGTCCTCATGAGAAGGCACAAGCACCTGCACCGCGTCGGCCAGCGCAATCGCGCGACGGATGGCGCGACACCGCCGCCACCGACGAAGCCAATGACGAAAGGGATAGAGCGGGTGCGTGTGTAACTGGAGGATCGTCTTGACTGGCGGACGATTCCGCCCGCCATCCGTCAGCGACAGTATTTCGTTCGTCCCAGCGGCAATGCAGACATCGCAGCCGGAAATGCGTCCCCGCACATCAACATCCTCATCCGTAACAACCACCACGTCGTGCCCGCGCTCGCGCAGGCCGTCGATTAGGAACTGCACGGCCATATCCGCCCCGCGCCGGGCGGCAAACGTATCCTTATAAACAGCGATTCTCATATTTTGTACCTCCCCCGCGTGGCCAACAAATAGGACTGCCACGTCTTCTTGCCGCGCGGAATGATCTGACGGTGGATTCGGTAGGGATCTGTCCCCACGGGGCGCATCTTCTTAACCATCGCGGCGGCGAATCTGTATCCCGCCCCCCTGACCTCTGCCACTATGTCATCGTTCTCGCCACCGCAGGGATAGGCGAACGAAACAATCTGATGCCCAAGGATCGACTCGAGGTCGTGTTTGTTCGCGTGAATCTGCTCGCGCGCCTCGGCAATGCCGACGGACGTGAGCACGCAATGCCCCGAGGTGTGTCCCCCAATCTCGACAAGACCGCTAGCGTCCATCTCACGCAGTTGCTCGCGGGACAGGAATCGCGGATCGTCAAACCGACTTGTGACGAAACAGGTTGCCGGAACGCCGCGGCGCTTCAGGATCGGCAACAACTCCACGTAATTGTCAACGTAGCCATCGTCGAACGTAAGGACAACGTCGCGCGGTCCAGGATCGGTAGCCGCATCCGCGAACGTCCGGAACCGGTAGCCGCCTTTGAGCAGCCGGACGATCAACGCCTCCAGCTCATGCGGCCGGATCGTGTTGTTGGGGCATGACGCATCCACCACCTCGTCTGAAACGGAATGGAGCATCAGGAACGACGGCACGCCACGCGGCCAACGCGGCCACCACCACGTACATTTGCAGAGTGCGTAGATCGCCACGGCCACAACGAAAATAATGGCTGCGTAAATCATGGCGCCGCCTTCCCTGCACACGTGGCATCTGGATCGCGTCCGTCAACGTCCGTGCCGCCACATGCACGTATGGTATCGAGGCGCTTGCGCGCTTGGTTGCGCCGCTTGCGCGAACGCCACGGCACGTGCGACTGAATCATTAGGCTGATGGCATACGCGCCCAATGTCAATCGCGCTTCAAGCGGAGGTCGTGCGGTGAACGCAATTTCCGGCATCGACGCCAACTTGCGACGCGCCTGTTTTACGGCATCGGTAGCCGGTAAAAGAGCCAGAACGGCATCAAGGGCCGCACGGTCGTCCCAACATCCGCAGGGCGTATTGTGGTTCACGCCGAATACCACGTAGAGGAACTTCGGGTGCGAAGCCACCCATGGATCCTCGCGGTAGTCGTTTCGGTCGATGGACATCTGGAAGTCAATCACCTTCAAATGTCCGTCCGCTCCAAGGAGAAAATTGTCGGTGTAGATGTCACGGTGGAGGATGCCCGTACGCTCAAGCGCTCCCGCCAGCGCAAGGATATCCTCTGCGAAACCATCCGCCTGCGCATCCGTGACGCCTCGCTCCAAAAGTTCCGTGAGCGACGACCCCAACACCTTTTCCGTCACGACAAACGCCCTACGCCCGTCGTCCGACGTCCAAACCGCAAGCGGCTCGGCAACGACTGACGGCGCGGCGGCGAAAAGGCGCGAAGCGAGACGGAACTCGTTTCCAATCGACCACGCACACTTTGAAGAGCACTTGATTACGGCATCGCGCCCCTTGAACTGCCCCTCGAAGAACACGTCGTTGATGTATTTGTTCTCCATGAGGACACGGCAACCGGAAAGCCCCATGTCCGCCCCCACGCCGTCAACTACCATCCTCCATTCGGCTTTCTCCGGAATGTTGAGGCGGATGTCGTTCGGCACGCCTCGCTCCCACTCGTCAGCCGTGTGACCGGTGAGCAGGAAGATGTCACGGGCGAACTCCTTCTGGCTCGTCGTGCTATGTACGCGGTGCTTGCGTCCTGCCCACTCGCGGTATCGCACCTTGAGATCATACATCAACTCGTTGGCGATGTAGTACTTTTCATCGCGGGCCCAGCGCGAACCGTAGCTGGGATTCAAGTTGCGCACCACGATCAGCAGAAATCCGCCGCCGCCGCACTTGCGCACCTTGAGGCGTCCGTCCAATGGCTTCTTCCCGCCGTAGAACGCCGGATACGCAACCGCAGCCGGACCGGAGAATGCAAACTCCCACTTTCCGATAACCTCGATGTCCTTCTGGCGCCCGAGGTCTTCCAATATCCTCGACTCGACTCGGCGCGCCTTCTCCCAGAGCACGAACAGATGGAGTTCTGATTTCATGGGTTTTCCCAAAGCTCCTTTACCCACGGCGTGGGGCGGCAAGTAAGGTGAGTCGGTATCTTCTTGCCCTTGTGCCAATAGAAGCCTGCGATCGCCTCTGGGATGTCGGGGTTTCCATGGAATGCGACTACGGACGCAGTCTTTGGAGGGCGCGGTACGAGGAAATGGTTCAGAGGCCACAACGGAATACACTGCCGCTTGAATGAGCACACCCAGTCTTCCGGCCACCACCATACCCTACCACGTTCAAACATCGCACGCGTCTGGAACTTCTGCGAGCCTTTGCGGAAATACATGTCCAGCGAGGGATCGTCCTTGTCGCGAAGGAAGCACTCATACACGCCATGCGCCGCATCCGACCCAGCGTCGAAGCGGAAACACGACGAATTGCCGATTTTCGGACGGTGGAACAACGCCTTGCGCCGTTCCACCCAGTTGTGGATGATGCAGAAGTCGCCAGGATGGTAATCAAAGAACTTGTCAATGGGACCCGTCACGAGAACGTCCACGTCAAGGAACAACGTAGGTCCCTCAAGGTCGGCGAACCCACGCCGAAAAAGGGTTAGCTTCGCGTGGATGTTTGGCCAGCCCCGGTTCTTCACGTGCGGATTCGCGTCCAATGGCGCACATTCCACTTCAGGACGTATGCCATCAGGTTCGTTCGTGGCACAGACGAACCGAAACGGACGGCTTAGATGTTTCGCAACCCCCGCATACAGACGATTTATATAGTCCGCGCCGTATTTCGTTCCCCATTTTGCACATAGCACGTTCACACGATCAGCCATTAGCAACCTCTCTTTCAACGGCTTTACGCAACGCACGGTAGAAAACCAGCCGAGCGCGTAGGTTTATACGCCGCCAAACCGGCAAACGGTTCGACTTTACCTTTTTGGCGAGTTTCCTAAGGAGATAACCGTTTATGGCAAACATCCATTCGGAACGCGAGTAGGACGTCCGCGCAAGTATACGGCGAAACGCAACGATCAGCCTCCGCCGTCCCAGCGGGTCATACCACCTCCGATGCTCTTCGCGACAAACTACATAACGTACAAGGTCTTCCGCCGGCGTGCCGAAACGCAGTTCCTCCAAATCAAAGAAACCGCTTACGGTCCCAGCGTCGAAGCGTAGATTCCCCTTGTGCAAATCGCCGTGGATGATGCGCCTATGCTCCGCCGCAAGGATGAGCATATCGTCCCGCATCTCGTTCAGTTCACGGACGATCCCCGGCGCATTGCCTCCATGAAGGCGCTTCAGCAACATCCGCTTGAGCGCGAGGTAGTCCCTGACCGGCAACACCGCACCATCGTCTGAAAGGTGCAACAGGAACTCTGCGTATGCGGCAAGGAAAGCGTCCAACTCCTCGTCTGACAGCTCATCTGGGCCGAGTTCTGAACCTGGAACCCACCTGAGCGCAATCACCTTCCAGCCGTCGAAGCCAAGTATCTTCCCACCGAAGAGTCGCGTTGCGGCAAGATGATTGTCCGACGGTGCCGTATGCGCCACCAGGCACTTGAACCTCTCTTCATGCACCGCCGGAAAACACTTGACCTCAAAAACCTCTCCGTCAGCGGTCTCAGCCCGGAAGTTGAACGAATGCGCATGGCCATCCAACGCTTTAAGCGTCCGCACCGAAACGCCATACCCTTCCTCAATCGCCCGGAGGACGGCAGCGTCGTTGAAATTACGCTTCATCACCGTACCTCCTGTACTACCGCCATGCGGAGTACGTACAGCCGTTCATCGTCGGCGTCACCACCATCGGAAACCATGACTAGTGTATGGTCGCCGTTATCCAGCACGGGGCCTTGACACACTCCCTCGTAGTTTGCCGTGCCTGTGTCCGCGCCGAAAAGGAGTTTCTTGGCAATGGGACGCTCCATGTCAATTGACGTTTCACGTATTGGCCTCACGGCGTAGAGACGCGCACGGTACGCGGAATCGACGCCCTTTCTGCTCAACTCGCGTTCGAGGACAAGAAGAGTCCCATCCTCCAACGCACATAGGTCGGACACTCCAGAACGCATCCGCTTTGTTTTCCCGCCGCCAATGGCGTCGGTAAGATAAGCCCATTCCCCATCATGCTCCCACTTTACATTATCAATGCGGCGGAACCGCGTTAGGCGCACTGTAGTCCCATTTTCCACGCTCGAAGGCCTCCCGTCTCCGGGAAGTGCCTCCTCGTTCGCCGTCCAGAGGAACTCCCCGTCTGGCGACAGGGCCAACGCCTCCAGTCCACGGTTTCTGCGACTTTTCCACTGGTGTTCTGGAAGCTGCACCTCTGCCACGAGACGTCCAGTCTCGGGGTTGACTTCGCTGATCACATGCGTCGCCTCGTCCGTAACGAACACGGTGCGGCTCTGCGGGTCCCAAGCAATGCCCTCGTTGTCCTTGCCCACACGCACGTTACGCCCCATCACGCAGTTCGTGATCACACCGGTCGTCCGATCGATGCCGATCTGCATCGGCCAGACGCCACTGCCGTCATCGCTTACTGCGTAGTAGCTGTCGCCATCCACGTGTGTAATGCCACTCAGTTCCTCCGGAATGCGGGGACGAATGAACTCGCCTATCGGGGAAATCTTCGGCAATCCCCGCACATCCATCGTCGCCACCCACGGTATCGACGGCCATAACGCCAACGCCGCCGACACAACCCCGGCAAACACTGCAAATACGGCGGCAAGCATCGCAACGCGCATAAAAACACCCCACCGCTGCCAAGGCGCAACACCCGCTGCGGCGAATTCTACGGCCATGCGATCGATGCCACATGCGAGACATGCGCTGACGCGGTGATGCCCCTGCCTGAGCGAATCCTCAAGGCCGCCCGTACGGCAGAGCATCACCACGATTGGCTTGTCATCGCGGTAGCCTTCACGTTTCAGGCTCTCCAAAAGCCTTATCATGCTCGCCACCCTGTCCTGTCCATCACGGTCATGCGGGTTTTCGATGGTGCGAATGGCTCGTTCAAGCTTCATGTCCCGAACGGACTCAGCCGAGATATGGTACACGTGCGAACCGTGGAAACGGTAGCGGTTACGGCACACGCGCACCAGAGTGCCTGGCAGGTTCCACCGTGCAACCGTCGGCTCGAACACCACTCGCACGTCCACCGTGCCACCCTCGCACCGCGCAATCTCATCCCGACCGCGCACCAGCGAATCTGGACATCCCTTGCGGATGAAGAGAATCACCTTGTCGGGAGGAAGCTCGTTTTCGGGAATCGGATTGCCGGCATAGTCAGGCACGTCGGCAAAATCCGCCGCCTCAAGCGGATAGACATGTGACGACCAGCCAATATGCATAACCCGACTCCCCAAATTTCCGGTCAAAGTTCGCAGTGGGGTTTTATCTGGCGCGTATATATTGAATGCGCCTGGAGAATGGCAAGAATGGCGAAAATGGCTATCATCATCTCGCCGCCTTCCTCGAAACACGTGCAGAAGGAACCAAAGGAATTGGAAATGACTTCATCCTTCCCCAAGCCGTTCACATGGCGATACCAAGCCGGCAAGCGATCCATCACCGCCACCATCACACCAGACCCTCCGAAAAAGCACACGCTCCACGCCGTCGGGTGCAGCCGGAAGAACCCCTTGAACAACTTCACGGAATAGTACGCAAGCAACACCGCGAACACTCCGAAGAATGCGCCGAAGTATAGCAGCACACACGCCTTTGCCGCAAAAGGCACGGCACCGTTCGTAAGGAAACGCATCTTGAACGGCGTGCCGGTGAGCGGCGCACCGTTAGGCTTGACGAGACCGTGTACGTTGCCGTCCGCCCCGACGATCGACGGGAACAGCTGCTGCATTGCGGCAAGGTGCCAGTCTAGTTCCTTGACAACGGCCATGAACGCGACGCACGTCACCGCCAAGCACAGCAACGTCCGACGACGGCGCGAACCCGTGAACGGGCACTTCCACCAGACGATGGGGATGATCGCGGCGTAAAACGGGATCGTGGCCAGCTCGAACGTGGAACGACCGTCCATGTCGAACGCATGGCGCAACGCAGCCGGCTCCATCACAACCCACGTCACGAACAGCGCCGTGACGCACATCGCAAAAAGAAGTGGCGCCGCCAACCATGACATGCTGCCACCAGGCAAAATATACTTCTGAAGTGTAGAACTCATGTCAATATGATATCACAGACATTGACAAGAAACAAGCGCCAAATGCGGCAACGAGACCGAGAATGCTGTTCCACGCCCGGGCGACGAGTCACACGTGATGGTGCCGGCGTATGAGGTGACAATCGCCTTCACCAAAGCAAGACCGAGCCCGTTGCCCGGCAGCGAACGGCTGGAATCCGCACGCCAGAAGCGGCGGAATACGTGCGGCAGATCTTCTGCGGCGATGCCGCAGCCGGTGTCGGCAACGCGAAGGACGACTGCATCCCGTACATGTTCAAGCGCGATTGTGATAGTGCCGCCGCGAGGAGTGAACTTGATTGCGTTGTCTAGCAGGTTTCCGACGAGTCGCTGCAGACGGCCACGGTGCCCGGAAAACACAACTGGCGCATCAGGCACGTTGAGCGCCAACCTCAGACCCTGGTCGTCGAGGACGGTCGAATAAAGATCCGCCGTCTCACGCAGGAAAGCGCAGAGGTCAATGTCCTCGCGCGGAGTGCCATCGATCCTGTTTCCGGCCTGCGATATCTCAAGCATCGTGTTGATCATCTCCAGCATGTCAGAGGACTGCTCGAAGAGCATCTCCGGCAGAGGACGCTTCAACTCGCCGCCCATGGCCGCGAACTCCGCGGCGGTGCGGAGGCGCGTGAGCGGCGTACGCAGGTCGTGGGCGATGTCGTCGGTGAGAGTCTTGAGCTCGGTGATGGTCTTCTCGTTCTGGTCACACATCGTGTTGAAGGCGTCCTCCAACAGGATTAACTCGCGGCTTTCATGAGACGGCTTGACCCGCGTGGACCATTCGCCAGCCTTGATGCGGTTGGCGGCATCGCAGACGTTCTGCAACGACCGGACGAACCGCCGCGCCAGCCAGTCCGCCACCCAGCCGCCAAGCAGGAGCGAAAGCAGGAACGCGCCGCCAAGCACAATGGCGAGGAATAGCAGGTACTGCTCGTCGGCAGTCACGTCGTGGCCGACGGAGAGTTTGAAGCCGTCTGGCAGAACCGTAGTCCTGACGCGTAGGACGATGCGGTTGCGGTGCGGCAGCGCGCTTTCCTTGCTAAGGCGGTAGGAAGCATGTTCCCGCCTTGCGCGTGTGACCATGGCGCGCTGGATGGTCTTGTCCGCGCAGGCGTCAAGTACGTTCCGTCCATGCGGATCTGTAATCATCAGGAAAATACGGTCTGCGCCGTGCTCCTCCACATCTTCGTCGAAGAAGTGCCGCATCTTCTTCAAGTCGCCCTTCGACTCGGCATATTCGCCCACGAGGTCGGACGTGCACCGTGAGAGGAATTCCTCGTATTCAGACTTCATGAACGACCATGACACGAAAAGGATCAGACAACCCACGAGCAGAAACAGGAGCGCCCCCGCCGAGAGCGATACGGCTACGATGTGCCGACGGAGCGAATGGGCTCCCCTAGCCGAGGACATATCCGAACCCCCTGACGGTGCGGAGAAGCTTACGCGCGGACTTGCGGTCGATCTTCTCGCGCAGATGGTAAACCCGCGACTCCACCACGTTCGTGTGCGGATCGAAACTGTAGTTCCACACGCGGTCCAGAATCGTGTTGCGCGATACCACGCGCCCCCTGTTGCGCATGAGGTATTCAAGCAGCTGGTACTCCAGCGGCTGGAGGTCGATAGGCTCGCCGGCGCGAGTGACACGGTGCGTCACCAGGTCCATCTCCAGGTCTTCCACCCTGAGCACGGTCGTCTCCTCCGCACGACTCGCGCGCCGCAGAAGCGCCTGGACACGCGCCACTAGTTCCGCCACGGAGAACGGCTTCGCGAGATAGTCGTCGCCGCCAGCCTCAAGGCCACGTATCTTCGCATCCACGCTCCCACGCGCGGAGAGGACTATTACCGGCAGTCCTCGCCCTGACTGCCTCAGACGACGTATCACCTCCAGCCCATCGAGTTTGGGCAGCATGATGTCAACCACGGCTGCATCGTAAGACCCGTGCAGCGCTGCGGCGAGACCGGTCTCACCGTCGGCAACGTGCATGGTGACGTATCCAACCTGCTTGAAAGCGCCCGCGACGAACTCCGCCGTAGCCGCATCGTCTTCGATGATTAGTATGTTCATTGGTATGTCGAAGGAATATTATACCAAAACTTCCCGAGCCTTGCCTTTCCTGAACCCTCCGTCTAGCCGAGAGTGGGTAAAAAGGCCTTCGCCCACCGCTACTTTAAAGTGGCTGTGCCGCCACCAGGGGACGTTGAGATTGATCTCCATCACCTGGAATCCGTTTAGGGTGCGCTTCTTCGGATGCTCCTTAGCCCAGTCAAGGAGGGTTAGCATCAGCGGTCGGGAAATCAAAAATGGCTGGTCAGTAAAGTTGATTACGGCAGAGTCCACGACGAGGAAATCGCCCTCGCGCGTAATGTAGCCAGGGAATCTGAGCTCTGCGTCCGGAATGGCATAAGGAGCACGACCGATCATGCGGCGGGTCTTGTTCGGGCGAAGGATTCGGCGTAGTGCGGGCAACAGGCCGTTCCCATGGTAGCGCGCGAACTTCTTAGAGTCGGCGAAACCCTGACCTGGGAGCGTACGCGAACGGCAGCGCACTATGTCCGCCTTCCCGGTTGCAAGCAGAGCGATGGACTCGTCAAGGTAACGGCGCGTGGCGACGGCATCCGCCACCAAAGGACAGTCGTTCTGCAGCATCAGCAGGTAATCTCCTGTCATGGTGCGCGCAAGGGCGTCCATGCCACCTAGCAGGCCAAGGTTGACCGGGGAACCGACACAATGCCAGCCTGGACGCTCCATGCAGAACCGCTC
The DNA here is from genome assembly GCA_902779865.1 of uncultured bacterium. Taxonomy (GTDB): domain Bacteria; phylum Verrucomicrobiota; class Kiritimatiellia; order RFP12; family UBA1067; genus RUG572. Next base: position 42,538 of record CACZDG010000007.1, on the reverse strand, counting down.
ATCTTCCGGCGTGAGCTCATTGAAGAAGATGCAAGCCTCGTTCGCGCATGACACCAAGCCGCCTTTCCCGTATGAATCCAGCGTGCTGGCCAGCGTCTTGTGGGCGTGATAACTCAGCACGCCAATGGAAAGCGACGCGACGGACGCAGGTACGCGGCAACCACGGTCATGGCCACCGTAAACGGAAATGCTGTTGCATGGAAAAAACATGCAACAAGTTTACACCACCTGAATGGCGCGTTCTTCACCAAAAGATGGTCATTTGACCATCTTCAGGTTTTCCAGCAATTCCGCTACTCGTCGAGGGTTCCCTGATATGTTACGCGGCGGACTTTCTGTATGGAGGTACGCTCAAGCGGGTCTTTCATCACAACGACCTTGCGCACCCGCTTGTAGTCCGCCAAGTCGTGGCACTGAGCGTGTACGTGATCCTGCGCGACTTTCATCGCTTCTTCCCACGCCACTTCCTTACCGCCGTTGCGTTCCTTGAGCAAATCCATGTTCGGATGCACCACGCAGCCAACCTTTTCACCAGGAATCCCACCGGTCGTATATCCCACCACCACACAGTCCGCCACAAGCGGATCTGCCGCAATGCGGTTTTCTACCTCTTCGGGATAGATGTTCTTCCCCTCGCGGTTCACGATCAGCGCCTTCTTCCTTCCGCAGATCGTGATGAGGCCGTCGTCCGCCACCGACGCGAGGTCGCCGGTTTTGAGCCACTCGCCGTCGAACGCCTCCTCCGTGGCGACGTCGTTGTGCCAGTAACCCTTCATCGTGATCGGCCCCTTAACCTGAAGCTCGCCCACTCCCTGCTCGTTCTGGTTCGCAAGGCGTATCTCGATGTTCGCGATCTTCGCGCCGATCGTGCCAACGCGTGCACACTTCGGGCCGGCGATGGACACCACCGGAGAGCACTCCGTAAGTCCGTACCCCTCAAGCATGGTTATGTCCAACCGGTTGAAACCCTCCAACACGTGCCTCGGACACGGGGCCCCGCCCACGATCAAGAACCTCAGCCGCCCGCCAAGTCCCTTCTTCACCGCGCCTAGCAGAAGCGAGCGCAACCCGATCGCCGTAAGAAACTTCGCCATCTTGGACGTCTTGAGCTTCGCGTCAATCTTGTCGAACATCTTCTCCGCGAGAAGAGGCACGCCCATAATCACCGTCGGACGCAGGAGTTTTACGTCCTCGCCGATGGTGTAGAGGGAACGCACGAAGACCATGCTCGACCCGGTCAGCAGCGGGACCACGAAGTTCGTGCAGAAGGAGAATGCGTGGAACAGCGGCAGCACCACGAGGAACACGTCGTCGCTATCGACATGCTCGCCAAACGCATCAAGCGCGCCAACCGCGTCTGCCGTGAAATTGCCGTGCGTAAGCATAGCACCCTTGGGCTTGCCCGTCGTGCCAGAGGTGTAGATGATGGATGCTACACTTTCCTCGTCCGCCACGTGAACGTCGTACCACGACTCGTCTTCCACAGCAACGCGCAACGCCGCCAAACCCCGCACTGGAACCGTCCCTATCGGATCGCATGCGGTTTCCGCATCCACAACCACCACCGCGCGAACGGAAGGCAGCTCCGGCACGATGGCTCGCATCATGTCCAGATGCGCCTTGTCCGTGGTAACAACGACCGCGCCAGAATCTCCAAGTATGTAGGCAACCTCGTCGTTATGCAGCTTGGGGTCGATTGGCACTACGGCCACCCCCGCACCGCTACACGCAAGGTAACATTCCATCCACGTGGGGGAGTTCGACAAAATCAACGCGACGTTTTCCACGCCCGGACACAGACCGAACGAGGAACCATAAGCCGCAGCTGTCCTGCGCACATCGCACAGGAACTCCGCATACGTACGTGAACGCCATTCCTTCTGCTCGCATGAGCAAAGCGCCACGACGTCCGGGGTGTCCCGGGCGCACTTTTCAAGTAGTGATCGGATTGTCATCATTAAACATCCTTAAACTGCAGTCGCTGAATATGATACCACAACCTTACGCTTTTATCAATCCTTTATCTGAAATTCCGCAAAAACGCGGAATACACCCCAAAAACTCACCTGAGCGGCCAAATCCTCTCACATTCATAAGATCACAGCAGCGACAGACATGGGGCAAGCCCCTCACGGTTGAGCTCAAGCAAGGGTTTCTGTACGCATAAGGGCTCTGGCACGCTCCCAATCCATTCGCTGTAATTTGCGGATGTTCGTTGAATACCGGAGACGCGCCATGTCGTTTTCCGGCGATGACGCCGCTGGCAGTTCTCCCTGACGACGCTGCACGGCCTCCATCCACAGTCTTCGCAGAAAACCCTGAAGTATCTGCTCTGGGGAAAGTTCGCATGAGGCGGACTTCTCCTCGTTAAGCAGGATGTGGTCGAGCCACACGCACATCTCTGGCGGCAGACTGTCCCGCAGCGCCGTGATAGCGTCCGTTCCATCGGCGATTCCTTCAAGCCACGCCTTGACGAACGCCTTGGTGAAGGGATGCGAGAGGATCACTTCAGGCACGTACTCCGACACAAGCGGCGTAAGCGAAGCATTGCGCTCGTGTTCCTTTAGAAACTCGCAGAACGCGGTCTCCGTGGTGGGCGGTGGATTCACGCGCGGAGAGGCTGCGTCTTCGCCGGGGAAGGACACAGACACCTCATCGGCTCCGTCTGGTTCGCCAAAAGGTTCATCGCTTAGCTCGACATCCTTCGGTGGCGGCGCGGGACGGCTCTTCGCGGCTGACAGCACCTTCATGAAATCTTCCTGCAACGCGGCGGATGGCACGCCCAGAAGCGTCGCAGACTCGTCAATGAGCGTCGCGCGCATCACCGCCGACGTGCATTTCGCGATGGTCTCCAGCACCGCCTTGCTCGTATCCGACACCGTGCGGATGTTGTAGGGCTTCTCGTGTCCAGCCAACAACGCGTGCACCTGGAAGTTCGCAACGGACACCGCCGCGTCAAGGCACGCCTGGAACGCCTCAGGCCCTTTCGTGCGGAGGAGCGAATCTGGATCCTCCCCCTCCGGCAGCGTCGCCACGCGCACGGGCACGCCCGCCGCCAAGAACTCCCCGCCAGTACGGATCGCCGCTTTCTGTCCCGCGCCGTCGCCGTCGAACACAAGCACCACGGAATCGGCACACTTCTTGAGGAGGCGCACGTGCTCCTCCGTGAAGGCCGTGCCCTGCGACGCGACCGCCACAGGAAATCCGCACGCATGGCAGCGGATCACGTCGATCTGCCCTTCGCACACGATTGCCTCACGTCCCGGTGTCTTGACGATGTTCGGCGCGGCGTGGGCAAGCGCGAAGAGGACGTTCGATTTCTTGAAGAGAATAGTCTCTGGCGAATTGACGTACTTCGCCTTCTTCTTGTCGTTCGTGAGGATACGCCCCGAAAACGCGATCGCTCGATCTTGCCGATCGGTGATCGTAAACATGAGACGCCCGCCGAAGCGGTTGAACCACGATCCGCCCGCAAACTTCGGAGGCAGGAGCACCCCGGCGGCGGCAAGGTCTTCGTCGGTGAAACCGTATTTCTTCGCCCACGTGCGCATGGCCTCGGCGGAAAGCGGTGCGTATCCGATTTTAAACTGCGAGACGATTGCCTCGGGCAGTTCACGGCTCGCGAGATAGGCGCGCGCGGGTTCCGCCTCCTTCGCCTGCAGAAGGCAGCGGCGGAAGAAGTCGGCAAGCTGTTCGTGGAGCGCAAGCAGACGCTTGCGCTGCCCGGCATTCGGATCCTCTTTCTCTTCCACCGTCACGCCGCATCCGGCGGCGAGCTTCTTCACGGCCTCTATGAAGGACATCCCTTCCTGCTTCTGCACGAATGTAAAGCAATTACCAGACTCACCGCATCCAAAACAGTGGTAAAGTCCTTTGTCTGGCTGGATGTGGAAGGACGGCGTCTTCTCATGGTGGAACGGACAACACGCCACGTAGCCGCCGCTGGATCGACGCAACTGAACACCATACGAGGCAATCAGATCGGCAAGGTCGGTACGCGCCCTGATTTCCTCAATGGTTGATTCTGGAACCCCGAAGGCCATCACACGAGGCCGGCGAGCTCGACGGCCTTTCCAATGTAGGTGGAGGGCGTGAGCGCGAGGAGTCGCGTCTTGTCATCGGCCGGCAGGTCGAGTCCTTCGACGAACTCCTTCATTATTTCCGGCGTCACGCGGCGTCCGCGCGTGAGTTCCTTCAGGCGCTCGTAGGGATGGTCCATGCCGACCTTGCGCATGACGGTCTGGATCGGCTCGGCGAGCACCTCCCAGTTGTGGTCGAGGTCCTCGGCGAGACGCGCCTCGTTGAGCTCGAGCTTGCCGAGTCCCTTGAGAGTAGATTTCGCCGCCACGAGCGCGTAGCCGAACGCGACACCCATGTTGCGCAGCACGGTTGAGTCGGTGAGGTCGCGCTGCATACGGGAAATGGGGAGCTTGCGAGCGAGGAACCCGAACACGGCGTTCGAGAGGCCGAGATTGCCCTCGGAGTTCTCGAAATCGATGGGGTTCACCTTGTGCGGCATCGTGGAAGAACCGATCTCCCCCTTCACGGTCTTCTGCTTGAAGTAGCCGAACGACACGTACGTCCATACGTCGCGGTCGAAGTCGAGCAGCACGGTATTCCAGCGTTGGAGCGCGTCGAAAAGTTCGGCCATGCCGTCATGCGGCTCGATCTGGATTGTGAGGCGGTTCTGCCGGAGGCCGAAGCCCTCGATCACGCCGCGCGCGAGCGCCTCCCAGTCCACGTCGGGGTAGGCAGAGAGATGCGCGTTGAAGTTGCCCACCGCGCCGTTCATCTTCGCGGGCAACACGATGCGGTCAATCTCCTCCTGCTGGCGACGGAGACGCGCCGCAACCACTGCAAGCTCCTTGCCGAGCGTGGTGGGCGATGCGGGTTGGCCGTGCGTGTGGGCGAGCATGGGCACGGACGCGAACGCATGCGCCATCTCGACGATTTTGTCCGTCACCTGGTCCTGCGCCGCACGCAGGGCCTTGAGACCGTCGCGCAGCATGAGGGCGTGGGACATGTTGTTGATGTCCTCGCTCGTGCAGCCGAAGTGTACGAACTCGCCGCGTGCGGCAAGCGACGTACCGGCGATCTTCTCCTTGATGAAGTACTCAACGGCCTTCACGTCGTGGTTGGTGGTCTTCTCGATGTCCTTCACGCGTTGGGCGTCCACCACGGTGAAGCCGTCCGCGATCTTTGAAAGCGCGGCCGCCTCATCCGCCGTGAGTACCGGACACTCCGGCAGACCCGGATGTGCGCACAACGCAGCGAGCCACGCGCACTCCACGGCAACGCGCCGCTTCACGAGGCCATACTCCGAAAAGACCTCGCGAAGTTCTTCCACTTTCGATCCATAGCGGCCGTCCAAGGGGGACACCGCACACAACATGTCTATCATAGCCATTTCTTTTTCTCCAAAACAATCACGTGAATGAAGCGTATAGTTTAGCAAAAATCGCGCCCCTGCGGAACCCAGTAGTGAAAGTTCTTTATTCGAACGCGATGGATCACGTCGCTGTCATACACGGCGGAGGATGAGCCCCTTTAGATAAAGCCCCTCGGGGAATGATAGCACCACAGGATGGTCCGCGCCCTGACGCGTACGCGCAAGCACCTGAAAATCGCGCTTGGCGTCAAACGCTGCCTCCGCGCAGATTTTGTCGAAGAGGTCGATCGTGACCGCCCCGGAACAGGAGAACGTCGCGAGCACCCCGCCAGGACGCAGAAGCTTCATGGCAAGGAGGTTGATGTCCTTGTACCCACGCGCCGCGCGCATTAGGCCCGACTTCGTATCGGCGAACTTTGGCGGATCGAGCACGATCAAATCGAACGTCTTCCCTTGGTCGCGGTAAAGGCGCAGCTGCTTGAAGACGTCCGCCTCCACGAACTCGCTCTTCGCGCCGCAGAAATGCATGAGGTCGGTGTTCCTACGCGCAAGCGCAAGGGCGTCTCCGCTTGCGTCCACATGCGTTACGGACGCCGCGCCGTACGCACACGCCATGATTCCGAACCCGCCGGTGTACGAAAAGCAGTTGAGCACTTCGGCCGTCGGCGCGTATGCGGCGACCGCCGCACGAGCGTCACGCTGGTCGAGGTAGAATCCTGTCTTGTGCCCCTTGCGCACGTCAACGAGGAACGAGACCGGGCCTTCCTTCACCTCGACAAGTTCCGGCGGTTCCTCTCCGGCGAGAAGCCCCGTCGCCGGTTCAAGTCCCTCGCGCGCACGGGCATCCACGTCGCTGCGGTTGTAAACGCACTTGCAGTCCGGCACGTACTTCTGGAGTGCGGATACAATCACGCCCTTCCAATATTCCGCGCCGGCTGTCGCGAGCTGCACCACAACGTTTCCCGCATAGTAATCCGCCACCACGCCGGGCAAGCCGTCAGACTCCGCGTTCACGAGGCGGAACGCATTCGTCGCGCCATCCACCCAAAACGACGCACGGCGCGCTACGGACGCGCCGACAAGGCTTTCCACGTAATCGGCGTCCGGCTCGCGTCCATCGTCGAACGAAAGCATGCGCACGCGAATCTGCGAAGTGGGCGACCAACTGCCCCAGCCGAGACGCTCACCGCGCGAATTCTCCACGCAGACCGTCTCGCCCGGCGCTGGGTTGCCATCCACGGAGCGCACCGCACCGGAGAAAATCCACGGATGGTGATGCACAACTGTGTAGTCGCGCTTGGGATTCAACGTTAACTTCTTCATGATACGCGCCCGCCCTTCAAAGTGAGAATACGCTGGTTGGACGATCCGCGGAACCGGAGGGAGATGTCCTTCTGCGCCTCGATGAAAGGACCGTCCACGAGCGTGTCGATTAGCGAAAGCATCTCGTCCGTCACCTCGCAGCGCCATGGACTGTCCTTGAGAAAATCCTGCTCATACACGCATCCCGTCCATGCCCAGACGTCCTTTTGCGGGAATCGTGCGCGGAACTCGCGCAGCAGCGGCAGCAAGGCGCGTTGGTTGTCCGGCTCGAACGGCTCGCCTCCGAGGAGGGAAAGCCCCTGTATCCAATTCGGTTCGCAGGAGGCGAGAACCTTCTCCTGGACGGCGTCCGTCCACGGCTCGCCGTGGGCGAAATCCCACGTATCGGGATTGAAGCAACCGGGACAGCAGTGCGTGCAGCCGCTCACGAAGAGCGACACCCTCACGCCCGGCCCGTTCGCCACGTCGCATGTTCTGATAGCTGAATAGTTCATGACACTAGTATAACATCCTTATCTGACAGCTACATCATCTTGCCTTTAACATGCGGCAGGCTACGACCGCTGCGCCGAAGCCGTTGTCGATGTTCACCACCGACACTCCCTCCGCGCATGAATTGAGCATAGCGAGCGCGGCGGCCACGCCGCCAGAGCCCACGCCGTACCCTACGGACGTCGGCACCGCCACGACGGGCGCGGACACCAACCCCGCCACGACGCTTGGAAGCGCCCCCTCCATTCCCGCGACTGCGATGACGACGTCCGCATTGCGGATGGCGTCGATCTTCGAGAGCAGCCTATGCAGCCCCGCTACGCCAACGTCGAAAAATCGGTCCGCCGTGCCACCGAAGAACTCCACCGTATGGGCGGCTTCCTCCGCCACTGGGATATCCGCCGTGCCGCCGGTCAACACCGCCACGCGTCCTTTCAACTTGCGGTTCCGTCCCCAGCCAGAGACAATCGCGCGCGCAACGGAATCGTACTTCACCGGCACACCAGCCGCCGCAAGCGCGTCCGCCTGCGCGGAAGTGCAGCGCGTTGCGAGGACGGGCAAACGCCGTTCGCGGAAGGCCTTGAAGATGCCAACCATCTGCTCCGGCGTCTTGCCAGGGCCGAACACGGTCTCGCCGAATCCCGTGCGCGTACGGCGCGCGAAGTCGAGTTTGGCGAAACCGATGTCCTTTACTGGCGGCGTATTCTTCATGTGGCAGCGCTACTTCAACTGCGGGAAGAGGACCACGTCGCGGATGGAGTCCGTGCCGGTGAGGAACATCACGAGTCGATCCACGCCGAAGCCGAGTCCGCCAGTCGGCGGCATACCGCATTCAAGCGCGCTGATGAAGTCCTCGTCTATCTTCTCCGTATCCTCGCCCGCCTGGTTCTCAAGTGCCTTGCGCTGCTCGAGCGGATCGTTCTGCTCGGTATAACCGGGGCACAGCTCGCGTCCGGCCACGACGAACTCGAACACGTCCACGAGCGAAGGATCATCCTTGCACGCCTTGGCAAGTGGCACGAATTCGTGCGGAATGCGCGTCACGAAAGTGGGCTGCATCAGGTTGCGCTCGATGAGCTTGTCATAGACCTCGTGCGTGAGCATCAACTCGTTCGTGACACCGTCCAGCTCAAGGTTGGTATCGGTCTCTGCACCCTTCGCCTTGGCCTTTTCAAGCTGCGTGACGAAGTCAAGGTCGAACCAGTCGTCGCCCATCAGCTCCTTCACGAGATCCTTGTACGCAACGCGGCGGTACGGCGGCGTGAAGTCGATCGGAACCTTGTTCTCTCCGTATTCAATCACGCGCTTGCCGATCACCTTATCGCAGAGATGCGGGAGAAGTCCCTCCATGATGTTCTCCATCGAGGCACGGTCGCCGTAAGCCTCGTATATCTCGCACACGGTAAACTCGGGATTGTGCGTACGGTCAATACCCTCGTTGCGGAAGTCCTTGCCGAGTTCGAACACCTTGTTCATGCCGCCCACGAGGAGTCGCTTGAGGTAGAGCTCCGGGGCGATGCGCATCACGCAGTCCTTGTCGAGCGCATTGAAGTGCGAGAAGAACGGCTTGGCGGCGGCGCCGCCGGCCTGGTCCTGGAGGATGGGCGTTTCCACTTCCACGAAACCGCGCTCCCAGAGGTACTTGCGGATCTCCATAATGAGGCGGGAACGCGTGAAGAAGCGTTCGCGGCTCTCGTCGTTCGTCATCAGATCGACGTAGCGACGGCGGTAGCACTCCTCCTGGTCGGCGAGGCCATGGAACTTCTCCGGCGGCTGCTCGAGCGCCTTGGCGAGGAGTTCCCACTCCTTAACGATCACAGACCTCTCACCCTTCTGCGTGGTGAAAAGCCTACCCTTCACACCGATGATATCGCCGAGGTTGAGCTGCTTGAAGCCAGCGAAGAGACGTTCGTCCAGCTCGTCGCGCTTGAAGATCAGCTGGAAACGGTCCGTGCCGTCGTTGAGCGTGCAGAAGTTCATCTTGCCCATGCGGCGGATCATCAACAGGCGACCGGCTACAGTCACCTCCTTGCCCTCTTCAAACTCGGCGCGGACAACCTTCAGGTCCGTGTGCGGGAACGCATGGCCGTATGGGGTAAAACCCATCTCCGCGAGAGCCTTCAGCGACGCCAGCCGGTTCTCGCGGTATTCGTTCGTCTCCTGTGCCATTGAATTAAGCCTCTTCGAACTGATCCTTGCCCACGCCGCAGACAGGGCATGCCCAGTCATCCGGCAGGTCCTCAAACGCGACGCCGTTGTTCTCCGCAGGGTCATACACGTGACCGCAGATCTTGCACACATACTTCTTCATGGACTTCTCCTTCTCTTCCTCCGGCGGGACAATCCCTCCAGACGCCCCATATTATACGCGATTCGGCGCCATATTTCAATTCAGATTTCCAAAGTAGTGGCAAAACAGGTCAATCCTGTTTTCCACTCTTACTGGGAACGCTGCCATCTTGGCGGCGCACCCAACATGGCGAGCCATCCTCGGCAAGCCACCACATGGTAGGACTCGCTCGCCGAGGTGTACAGCGCCCTGCGCTGGAACACGCGCCTGCCGACGCGCACGTTCTCCACCATGCTCCAGTACAGGTGGACCTTGCCGTCCTTGAATCTCTTTGTGGCCCGAAGAAACATGCCGGTATTATCTCAATCCGGCACGGCTTTCCAAGGGGGCAAGTCTTCCCAAGGGGGCAAGTCTTCACTACACGGCTTTTCGCGGCGATAGCCGGCTGAATCCAGTGCCAACCGCCGAACATTTGAAGTTATTTATCAGCGTGAAAAAAAGTTGAAACTTAGGTCGAACGTGGAAAGTCGGGTTAACGCGCCAAATTTGCGCCCCATGGAAACGGCAACATTCTAGATGAAGCGAATGACATAATTTCCAAAAGCGCGTTTTACCCCTGAAGGCATATTTTATGTTATGGGACGCTCCATACCTCAATCAGACATCAACCACTCGGAGTACACGTCCCTTTTACACCCTAGTCTAAGGTGCTCTTACACCCCCACCATGACGCAAGTACACCTAGGTGTAGGGCGTTCTTACACCCCCACTAAGACGCACGTACACCTAGGTGTAGGACGCTCTTACCCCCCCACAAAGACGCATGTACACCCCAGTCTAAGACGCTCGGGCACCCAGACAAAACATGCATCCCACACGTATTATAGGCCGACTAGAATCGCTTCATTGTCTCAAAAACCGTTACATTCAAAAAGCATGACTGCAAGAAAAAGCGCGATAGGCACGGTTCTCGAAGTTTGCCCCTAAAAAGCCCTGTAAAATGCCATGTTTTTGGTCGGGTTAGGTTTTTGGGGTCCAAAGGATCTGTTGGACCATTTCTCACACAAAGCCACAGAGACACAGAGAGTTTTGGGGTTGAAATTTGAAATCCACCCATTTTTCTCTGTGTCCCCGTTCCTCTGCGTGATGTATCTTCAAAATGCAAAAATAGCCATTCTGCAATTATGGCAGAATTCCTGCAACACCTCTTTTATGGCAAGTATGGTACAATATTCCGGCCAATGAAGCAACCACATTGGTACGATTTTCGTGCCAAATACCACACATGGAAATACACGGGAGGGCCGCGCCCCGTCGCGGCCATTGTTCAAAATCACAAATATCAATTGGCGATCAGTTTGACTGGGAACGCCGCCATCATGGCGGCGCAGTCGGAAGAATTGTCCATGTAGAACATGTAGAACGTGTAACCCGTTCATCATGTGAACGCGCTAGCAGCGCGTTCTACTAATGGACCACCCTTCTTCGCACGTCGCTCGCGACGTCGCGTCGGCCGGGCTTTCGCTCCGCGAACCCGCGCTCCGCACAGGACGCCTCCGGCCGCCGTTCGCGCCTCCCTTGCTCCGCTCTCTTTGCTCAAGGACAAGACTGACCTCCGTTCAGTGGCTGGGAGCGAGAGCGACGCGGAAGCCCAGGCTGCGGTAGCGGCAGCCCGGCAAGACCCCGTCGCGGTTCGCGGATCGGCAGTTGCGGGCGAAGAAGTACCAGCTCCCGCCGCGATCGACGCGAAACGCACCGGTTGCCACACCTGTCGGGTCTGTAGCCGAACCGTAAGGATAATCTCCATACCAGTCGCCGCACCATTCCCACACGTTGCCGATCATGTCGTAGAGTCCCCACCTGTTCGGCTGCTTGCCCTTGACCTCGCGGGCAGAGGCTCGCCCACCTGAATATTGTTTTTCTTGCCAATTTGACGTATCAGGCCCTCGTCCATTGAACCCAACGCTCGAATTTCCACCGTACCACGCGATGTCGTCTAGAGCAGGTGCATTGTTCTTGCCAAGAATGCGGATGTCACGTCCGTTTGGCAAGGCCGATGTCGTTCCGGCCCGGCAGGCGTATTCCCATTCAGCCTCAGTTGGCAGACGATACTCATAGCCATCCGGAATCCGCCCCTCTGCCCTTTCGCGCTGTGTCAGCCTGCGGCAGAACTCTACGGCCTCGTTCCAACTGACATTGTAAACGGGAACGTCTTCTTTCAAGTCACCGCATCGGTTCATGGGATCGCCATCACGGGACATTCCCCAAAATTCGCGCAACGTCTTTTTCCCGCCAGGGAGATTATAGAGCGTGTCGTCCTGAAGCCCCTTGCGCGCAAGATCGACAATCGTCTCGCCGCCCATGATCTTCTTCCACTGCCCCTGCGTCACCTCCGTCTGCCCCATCCAGAAGCCCTTGGTGAGCGTCACCTCATGCTGCCTCTCGTCATCGTAACGCCCTTCCTCCGTCGGAGGGCTTCCCATCGTGAACGTACCCGCCGGGCACCACTTCATCGTCATGTTTAGCCCGTATGGATTGTTGATGGTGAACTGTTCGCCTTCTTTACGCCACTTCGCGCGGCGCTCACGCGCGGGTGAAGCGACCTGAGTGACCGAAGAGACTTGAACGACGTTCGTCACGTTTGTCCCAATTGTCTCTTCTGTCCCCTGTGTCCCTTTCGTCCCTTCCCGACCACTCATCCACCACCAGCCGCCAAAAGCCGCCAGACCAAGCGCGGCGGCGGCGAGGATGCCCTTCACGGCCGCGACGGGGCGCGGCCCTCCCGCTTCTTTGCGTTCTTTGCGGCTAAAACCACGCCCCTCCAGCGCGGCCACAAAGTCGCCGCAGCTCGCGAAGCGCTCTTCCGGCCGCTTGGCAAGTGCCTTGGAAAGCGCAAGACGGATCGGCTTCGGCAGGTCCTGCGACGGGTCGAACGGCTCGCGTCCGACGGCGTTCATCATCACCACCGGGTCGCCGGTGTCGAACACCGACGCGAACGGCACGTCACCCGTAACGAGCTCGCAGAACATCGCCGCAAGCGAGTACTGGTCTGTCGCCGGCCCCTGCTTGGCCCCGAGCCACTGCTCCGGGGCCATGTAGGGACACGTGCCGGATGTGTCGTGGATCTCCCGCGAGACCCGCCCCATGGACGAACGGATCTCCGCCGCAAGGCCGAAGTCGAGCACACGCACCTTCACAGAGCCGTCTTCCGCCGTCTCTATCATCATGTTGGTGGGCTTGATGTCGCGGTGAACGACCCGGAGTTCGTGCGCGTAGTCTAGCGCCGAGGCGATCTGGCGCGTGATCTCCAGCGCCTGCTCAAGCGGCACTTTCCTGTCTGGGAACTGCCTGCGCCACTGCGAGAGCGTGACCCCCGGCGCGTAATCCATCACCATCAACGTATCGCCGGAATCGACGCGCAGCTTCTTGCGGACATCCTCAGACTCATATACGACCTCCTTCGCGGGATGCAGTACGAGCGCCTTGGCGATGTTGGTGTGCGTGAGGCGCGAGACGAGCGCGAAGTTCGAACGGATGTTCTCCATCTCCTCGCGGTTGTTACGCACGAACAGAGGGAGTCCCTTCACCGCCACTTCGATGCCGGAAACCGTGTCTTTGGCGAGATACACCGTCCCGAACCCGCCTCCGCCAAGTTCCTTCAGCAATTCGTACTGGTCGATACGGCCAAGAGCGGAGCCGGCATGCGTCGGAATCGTCCGCTCGTCGCCGATTGTTCTAACGTTATCAATCGTCCGCTCGTTGCCGATTGTGTCGCCGTCCATAGCCTTATCCGCGTCCTTGAAGCACCCCTCTTTCACGCAGCCTACGAGCCAGGCCACCCGACCTGATGGAACTCACAAGACACCTCCTGCGCAACTGAAGAATCCAACGCAAATAGTATGCCAAATCCACCCGCCTGTTGCAAGTGAGAAAATCTGGAGTGTCTTTGAAATGCTCAAAGTGTATCTTCCCACATTTGCATGATCTTCGCATGCACGGCAAATATGTGGTATAATAACCCTGTCTGAGAAGAAGTGTATTAACGAAAGGAAATGAAGTCAATGAAATCAAAAGTCATCGTTGCCGTGTTGGCCGTCGCGGCCTTGACACTTGGCATTGCCGGATGTCGTTCCGACGATATCGATTACCGTTATGCCCCATATAAAATCAATTACCTGTCAAATGACACGGCTGCAATGGACGATGTGCTGAAAGCCGCAGTTCGCCACAAGTGCCTGCCGCAAGTTGAGGATGATAACAACGTGACGTGTACCAGCGTGCAAAACGACATCGCAGTCAAAGTAAGGCTAAATAAACCCACCCTCATCATACAGCCGAAAAAACTGGCCAAGAGAATCGGCAAAGACGAATACAACGAATGGGTGGAAGCCTTCGGACAAGAGATCAGAAGCCAACTCATCCACTAGTGAATCATTATCAATGAATGTTGCCGCGCGAGGGGTGCGACTTCTTCTTCGGCGCGTCTAGCTTTAGGAATGTCGCGAACTTCAGCGCTTCGGCGGGGATTTCCTCGCCCGTCGTATCCGGCATCTCGTGGAGCGGCGGAGGCGGTGCCTCCAAATGCTGTTGCGCGCGAGGCTTGGGGTTTACAAGGTCCCTGAGCGCAGTCTTAAAGGCTTCCATGCCAACTTGACCCGGATAGTCCTTCAAGTCGGCGTACTCGCGCAGGTCCTTGAGCGTAGGCGTGCAGCTGAGCGCGATGGGCGTGACCCCGGTCTCCTTTACAAAACGTTTCAAGTTGCGGCGCGCAGCCGCCTGGTCCATCTTGTTGGCAACCACCAAAGCAGGACGCTCCGGCAGCTCCGTGTTGAACGCGGCGATTTCATCGGACAGTATGCGGAAGTCATCCCACGGCTTGCGGTTGTCCGTGCCGGCCATGTCAATCACGTAAACGAGCACGCGCGCGCGTTCGAGGTGCTTGAGGAAGGCGATTCCGAGGCCGACGCCACGCGAAGCGCCCTCGATGATACCGGGCACGTCCGCCATGCGCACTTGCGCGAAGTCCTCGTACTCTATCGTGCCGACGATCGGGTTGAGCGTGGTGAACGGATACGAGGCGATCTTCGGCGTCGCTGATGAAAGCGCCGTAAGGAGCGAACTCTTCCCGGCGTTGGGGAAGCCGAGCAAGCCAGCGTCCGCAATCGTCTTCAGTTCAAGGTGCAGACGACGCTCCTCGGCGGGTCCTCCTGGAGTGTGTTCGGTAGGGGCCTGGTTGACGGAGCTTTTGAAGTGGACGTTTCCAAAACCGCCCACGCCGCCCTTCGCGACGACAACGCGCTGTCCGGGCGACACGATGTCCGCCACCATGAGTCCGGTGTCTGAGTCCGTCACCAGCGTCCCGCAAGGCACATCTACGACGAGGTCCTTCCCGCGCCGCCCGTAGCATCGCTTACCAGAACCGGGCACTCCATCCTCGGCAAAGAGCTTCGGATCGAAGTAGAGCGAGATGAGCGAGTTGACGTGCGTCGAAGCGCGCAACACCACGTCGCCGCCGCGTCCACCATCACCGCCGTCGGGTCCACCGAAGGCGACGAGCGCCTCACGCCGGAACGAGGCGGAGCCGTCGCCACCCTTACCGGAGCGGACGATTACGTCAACCTGGTCTATGAACGTGCGCGTCTTCATTGCCGTTACTCGAATCGGATTGTCGCTGCGCGTCCGTGCGCGTCGAGGCCCTCCACGCGCGCAAACGCCTCGATTGTGGATTTCGTCTGCGCGAGGTCGCCCTTCGTGAAGGCCACGAACGAATGACGGCGGCGAAAGTCGTCCGGCGTGAGTCCGTTGAACATATTCGCCGCGCCGCCCGTGGGCAGCACGTGAGATGGACCCGCAACGAAGTCGCCGGCGCTTTCAGGCGTCCACGCCCCCGCGAACACCGCGCCCGCCGAACGAACGCCCTTCATCAGCTTCAGCGCGTCCTTGCACATTATCTCGAAGTGCTCCGGCGCGAAGCGGTTCACGAGCTCAAGCCCTTCCTCAACCGTAGGCGTGACGGCGAAGAGGATTCCGTCGCGGTCGATGACGCGCTGGATGAGCGCCTTGCGCGACAGCGTTTCCGTCTGCGCAAACAATACGCGCTTTACCTCTTCGGCGAACGCCTTGGACTGCGTGACTAGCAGACTCTTCTCCCAGCCGCTGCCGTGTTCGGCCTGGCTGAGGAGGTCGGCGGCCACCCACTGTGCGCTGACCGTGCCATCCGCAAGGACTGCGATCTCGCTCGGGCCCGCCACCTGGTCGATGCCAACGTAGCCATACACCTGACGCTTCGCCGCTGTCACGTAGGCGTTGCCGGGCCCCACAATCTTCTGCACTTTCTTCACGGTCTTCGTGCCAAACGCCATGAGGCCAATCGCCTGAATGCCGCCCACGCGATAGACTTCCGTCGCACCGGCGAGCTTGAGCGCGTAGAGCAGCACAGGGTTGGGCGTGCCCGTTGGGCCTGCGGGCGTGCTGGCGACGATTTCCTTCACGCCAGCTGCGGCGGCGAGCGTAACGGTCATCACGCTCGTCGAAGCGAGCGGCGCGGTGCCGCCCGGCACATAGACGCCCACGCGGTCCATCGGCGAGAAGAACTCGCCCGCCGAACCGCCCTTCGGAGTCTTCATCGTCCACGGCTTGCGCAGAGACGCCTTGGAAAAGCGCATCACGCGCGCGTAGGCATCCTTGACCGCCCGCTTGAGATCGGGGGATACGGCTGCCTCCGCTGCGGCTAGTTCCTTCTCCGTCACGCGGAAACGCTTCGGTGAAAGGCGCGCGCCCTCAAACTTCTCCACGTAGCGCGCAACTGCCGCATCGCCCTCCGCGCGGATGGCGGCGAGCACCTCGGAGGCGGCCTTCTCGGCCTCCTCCGGGAACGCGCTGCGTGAGAGGAAATTCGTTACGGCGCGGCTCTGCGGTTTTCCCGCAGACCATTCAACTATGCGTAGCATGGTGTTACTTCGCCTTGCACTTGGCGGTGTACTCGTCGAGCTGCTTCTTAGCGCAGTTCGTGGTTACGGTCTGCGCACCGCGCTCGAACGCCTTGAGGGACTCCTCGAGCTTGTCAACGGTCCACACGTGGAACTCGTAACCGGCGGACTTCACCTGCTTGATGATGTCGGCGGTGATGATCTTGCTGTTGAAGTGGCAGTCAACACCGTCCGCTCCAGTTTCCTTGATGCCCTCGATGATGTACTCGGCCGTCACGGGTTTCTGCGCCCCCTTCGGGCCAACCTTCGAAGAGGTGAGCCAATAGACCTTGTACTCGGGCATCAGCTCCTTCAGCTTCTTGCACGTCTCGCGGTTGAAGGCTATGAAGAGGGCGTTCTTGGGCGTTGCGTTCTTCTGCTTCGCGAACACTTCCTTGATGTACGGCACGATCTCCGGGCCGGGCTTCACCTCCACGTAGATCTGGCGTCCGTCACGCGCAAGCGCCAGCACCTCCTCGAGGAGAGCGGGGCGCGTGGGCGAGTACTTCGAGCCTTTCCACTTGCCCCAGCCGCCGACGTCGGCCTTGGAGATTTCCGTTTCCCAGTTCGCCTCGGCGCACTTCTTCGTGCAGGCGCCATCGGTCGTGCGCTTGAGGTCGCGGTCGTGGAACGTGAACACGCGCTTGTCGGCGGAAAGGTAGATGTCGCACTCGAATCCGAATCCGCGGTCAACGGCCATCTTGTACGCTGGCAGAGTGTTCTCCGGCGCGTCGTCGGACTCGCCGCGGTGGCAGATAAACGTATCGTAGTCGGGTTTCGCCGTGCAGCAGCAGCTGCAGCACCCGCCAAACATGAAAGTTCCGGCAACCACCAGAGCCGCCATTCCAATTTGCATCTTCATGATTCTTTTCCTTTCTTTATGAACTGAAATTGTCTAAACGCAGATAGTATATCAAAAATCCCGAAATGCGTTACTGACGAAATGACAACGTGACCGGGCCGAACAGACCTGAATCGCGCAGCGGCCACTTGGAGGCGTCGAACGGACGGTAGTTGCGTCCGACGATGTTGATGTCGCTGAATATCTTCCATTGCACCTTGCGCTTGTCGAGGTCGCGGATGCGGTTCGCGCCCACGTTCGTGACTTCAACCTCCAGCACGTTCTCGCCCACTTTGAGCATACCCGCCGGGATCTCCACGCGATACGGCGGCATGATGCGTACACCCGCGCACACACCGTTCACGCTCACGCGCGCCGATTCGCACACACGCCCGAGGTCCAGCGTCGCGCCCTTCCGCGCGCCATCGTTGTCCAGCGTGAATGTCGTCCGATAGCAGACCGTCCCGCAGAACGGATTCTCCGTGCCGTCGTCGTTGCGCGACCATGACGTGAGCGTCTGCATCGTGCGCGGCCAGCCCTTCTCCAAGTCAGGTCCACCGCAGACAGGCGTGAGCGTCCACGGGCCATTGAGAGTGATTGTGGAGGAGGCAATGCGTGCTCTTTCGGCCGCGACGGAGCGCGGCCCTCCCGAAGGCGTACACCAAACCCACACGCTTTCGCCCTTCTCGAGCGCCAGCTCCACCGCGCCGTCCTGCGCGGCGATCGGCTTGATCGCCCCGCTCATCGGGTCGAGCAGCCACGCGCCAACCGTCTTCGCCGTGGGACGGAATACGCCCTGCGTTGTCTTGTCGGACATGTTGACCACGTAGTAGAGCGTATAGTCGCCGCGACGGAAGCGCGTGTAGGCAAGCCCCGCCTTTGCGTTGAACGGCTCGCGCCTCACGGCGTTCTTCATATCCGCCCCCGGAATATCTGCAAGTGCCTTTGCGAGCGCGGCACGTCCCGCCTCCACGTCCTTCAGACCCGGCACGTCTGCGGGACGC
Organism: uncultured bacterium; assembly: GCA_902779865.1. GTDB lineage: Bacteria > Verrucomicrobiota > Kiritimatiellia > RFP12 > UBA1067 > RUG572. The sequence continues at coordinate 24,231 of CACZDG010000007.1, read as the reverse complement.
CGTCCGTCAAACACGATCTTGTAACCCTTCTTCGCAAGCGCCGCAAGACTCCGCGCCGTCTCCACCGGCATCGTCTCGCAGTCCGGAATGACGATCGTGTTCCACTTCCGCTTCGGCTGCTGCGCAAGGGCAATGAGCTGGCGGTCGGAAATGAAGTCGAATGCCGCGCCTTCCGTGTAGAGACGCCGCGCCGTCTTGCCGACAGCGGTCTTCGCGAACCAATCATTGCCGGAGACGCCCAGACCGAAAGACAGTTCGCGCTGGTTGCGCCAGTAGTCGTGGAGCGTCCAGTAGATGAGCGCGTCCTCGTCCGGCTCCGAAGTTTGCGCAAGCGACTGCACGCGCGTGATCCAGGCGTTGAGGATCGGCGCGTCACGCCAGATCGGGTTGCGCGGGTTCATTTCGAGCGACGCGTAGAAGCACCAGCCCGGCCACGCGGCATCGGCGGGCGAATAGCAGCAACCGTGGTAGTACATGTGGTTCACGCCGGAGAGAAAGAGCAGGTCGAGGAACCCCTTCACCTCCTCAAGCGAGGCGTTGAAATGCTCGTTGATCCACGTGCAGCTTTCGCTGGCAACGAGGCGCGTGCCCTTCACATGGGCCGCCGACGAGGCGAACTTCGAGACGAGGATGTCGCGGTCCTTGTTGAACATCTCGGTCTCCGGGATGTCGGAGAGGGCGTAGAAGTCAAGCCAGTTGGAGGGCGAGCCGTGCGCCTCGTTGCGGGTGATGATGCCGCGCGTGCGACACCAGTCCGACCAGATCGCAAACGTGTCGAGGATGAGGTCGGACAGCGTCTCGCGGTAGTCGTGGCGGAGGCGGAACTGCTCGTCCTTCGTGCCGCTCGCGCCCGCGAATGCGGACAGGTGGTCACGCAGGTCGTAGCCGCGCTTCGCCTTGAACGCCTCGAACAGGGCGGGCGTCCAGGACGCGCCGTAGTACTCGTAGGAGTCGTGGTAGAACGCGCGCGGGGAGACGGCGCCGGGGCGGTCGAGCGCGGCGGCAAACGGCTTCAGGTGCTCGCGCATGGCGTCGGGCGAAAACGGGTCGATCATCAGCCCCTTGCCAGATTCGGGTGGGCGCTTCACCTTTAACCCGGTCGGCACGGAGTAGAGGGCCATGCGCCTGCCTTTTTCGTTCTTCCCTTCCCACAGAAGACGCGACCCGGCCTTCTTGGGCTTCTCGCCGTCCCACATGCGCGCAAGATGCCAGCCGCCGTGTTCCTTCGAGACCCACGGTCCGCCGAAGCACCAGCCGCATCCCATGGAAAGATCGACGCCGAGACCCTGCGCCCGCGCCGTTTCCTCCGCCGTATTGAACAGGCGCGTCCATTCCTCCGAAAGGAACGCAACCTTCGGGTGCTTCTCTTCCTTGGCTTCGTAAATCGGAATCACGTGGTAGCCGCCCATGCCGGCCTCCGCGAACTCCTTCGCCTGGAGCTCAAGCCCCGCCCTGTCGGCGGCGCATCCCATCCACCAGTTGTACGCCCACGGACGCATCTCCTTCGTGACGGCGGGCCACGCGGGTTCGGCGGCGGAAAGCAACGGCACAAACACGGATGCCGTTACAGCAGCACAAAACAATTTTCTCATATTTTGGGGCTCCATTACTTCATCACAGGTTTTCAATCAAAGGTTCGTCGATGTTGCGCTTCTTCGCGCTGAAGTTGATGCCGATAAGCGTCACGGGACGCTTGTCCGTCTTGTAGGCGTCGGCATATCCCTTTTCGCGAATCTGCCGTATCGCCGCCTTCGCCGAACGGTTGAACTTGAACTCGAACACATAGACACCCTTCTTCGTCTCAACGATAGCGTCGGCGTAGCCGAAGGCTGACCCCTCCTCCGCCTGCACCTTCGCGCCGAGCATCTTCGTGAAAAGCTGGAAGTACCGTTTGGCATCCGCCTCGTCCTTCACGCGCCATGTCGGCGGCAACGCGGCATAGAGCGAGTAGAGAGTCTTGCCGACGAGCATTCGAATGTCACCTTCCGCAATTTGCCGCTTCGCTACATCCACAAGCGCGGTGAAGTCCTTTTCATCGATCTTCATCAGCTGTTTCCACCAGAGCGACTTTAGCGAGGCGCGCACTTCAAGGTTGGGAACACCGAGGATCATGCCGGTGACGCGTCGTCCGTCCCCGTCGTCCGTCCAGATGACGTCCTTGATCGTGAGATATCCGCTCTGGTAGAGGAGCGATACCCAAGGCAGGTCCTCCGCGTCGCATACGTCGAGCTCCTCGAACGTAGCCGTCACGCCGTCGATGTTCTCGGGGCGCTTGCCGCAGGCCTGTAGGCGTTCGAGGATGAGCGTGGGCATACCTGTCTTCGACCAGTAGTTCATCAGTATTCCGCTTGGAAGCGCCTTTCCGACAGCAACCGGATTCAACACGCGCGCGTTGGAATACGGCGAGAATCGGTACGAGTCGTACCAGGCGCGGAGGAGCTTGATCGCCTTTTCCTGAGGAACATGCTGCTTGCGGGCGAAGACCCTGAGGTGCGGAGCGAGCACCGTCTCGATCTCCTTCACCGTGTAACCTAGCAGGGCCGCGTATTCGGGGCGTTCGATTGTGAGATCGATCAGGTTTTTGAGCCCGGAGAACACGGAAAGCTTCGTGAACTTGGAAACGCCCGTCATCATCATGAAACGTATGATGCCGACGTTGTTCTTCAGCGTTGAGTAAAACCCATGCAGCTCGCGGCGCATCTCGCGGAGCGCCCGACGGTCGTCGAGGAGCCCGCCAAGTGGATGGTCGTACTCATCAACGAGTATGACGACGCTCCCCTCGTCGCTCTTCGCCGCAAGGCCCTTGATGAGTCGGTCAAAAAGCAGGGCTGGCGTATCGCCCTCCTTGTATGGGATGCCTTCCTTCTCCAAGCGTTCCTGGAGGGAAACGTGCAGCGAATATCGGAACCCCTCCCGCGTCCCTTCCTTGTCAAAGTCGGACATGTTGAGGTCAATAACGGGATACGTCTTCGACCAGTCCCACTTCTTCTCGATCTTTAGCCCCTTGAAGAGCTTTTTCTTCCCCTCGAACAGGCACTTGAGCGTGGAAAGCATCAGCGACTTGCCAAAGCGACGTGGACGCGAGATGAAGTAGATGGCGTCCTTCGTTGACGCGAGCTTACCGAGCATGTCCGTTTTATCGACGTACACGCACCCATCGGTTATCAGCTTTTCAAAGTCGTAGTTTGCTGTCGCAAGCGTTTTCATGGGGCATATTATATCAAAATCTCTGTCCGCAGCGCAAGCGGGGCGTCCATTATGAAATGCCTCGTCAATGGCCCAATACTAGCTTGGCATGCGTGGCGAACGCGCGGCGAGGATCGGCCGCGTAGGCTTCCAGCGTACGACGTCCAAGGCCGTCGGAAGTGTCGCCGAGACGGTAGAGCGCGCGGGCGATGCAGATTTCGCGCAACGAAAGCGTACGCTCCCAGTCGCCCGCCTTGTTGGAGTAACCTGCGAAAACCGGCACGTTCGCCTGCATCTTCTGCGCGTGGCCGCCGATGCCCGGACGATTCAGCACGCGCGCGAGCGCAGGCGCGGCCGACTTGTCGCCGATTTCCTCAAGCGCACGGGCGATGGCGCGAAAATGAGAATACTCGCTCTTCTCCGTGAGCAGGTCCGCCTTCTCAATGAGAGCAGGCACGGCGGCGCGCACCTTCGCGTGCCCAAGCGCGATTGCGTAGCTGTCTGCCCAGCTCACGCTGCGGTTGTACTGGCCCATGCCGCGGTAGTTCCAGCCCTTGTCCCAGTCCATCGCCTTGAACTTCGCCAACACTAGCGCCGCGCCGTCGTCGCAACCAAGCATCGCGAGCAGGTGGGCGTAGTTGAACTTGGACTCTCCTTCCGCCGTCGCGTAGGCGCGTGCGAGGAGCGGACGCGCCCGGTCGGGGTCGGTCATCAACACGGCGAGGCCCTTGTAGTTATTCGCGAGGTCGTGTACGGCCTTGGCGAATGCCTCGTCGGAAAGCGGGAAGGAGTCCTTCTGATTCGGCACGTCCGGTCCGATGATTTTCTTCTCCACAAGGTGCTTCTGGAGCGCTTTGATGTCCACGTTGCGCACGGAGACTCCCGCCTTTACGGCAGACGCCGCCGCATAGCCGGCCACGTAACCCTGGTTCTGCACGTCGGGTTCCATGCGCAGGATCGGCATTGCGTCGCGGTGCGCGCTGATGCCGAGGCCCGTCACGAGCACACCGTCGAGCGTCTTCGGCAGGAAACAGCGGTACGGCAGGTTCACGTACATCGGCTTGTGTCCGGGATCCTCGATGAAGAACGCGTCGTGCGCGGTCTGCCCGTGCGAGTCGAAGTTCGAATACGTGCGCACCACCGTGTCGGGATACGTGCGACCGTTCATCACGTCGGGCGGCGTCATGTAGAACGCGCCCACCATGCGGCGACGCTCACGGCTGTTGACCACCTGCGACTGGTCCCACGATCCGTCCGGCATGCTCATGCGCGAGCGGAGCGCGAAGTAGAAGACGTCGGCGGCGTCCGTATCGTCCACGAAGCCGAGATCGGAGTTCGCGTAGCCCGTGCCAAGGGTGTTGCGCGCCATGGTCGCGCCCTGCACGGAGAGTTCGGTGTCGGTGATGAACTCGGTGTCGGTACCGACGAGCGCGGGAATCTCCGCGTTGCCCGTGGCGTCCACCACGTTCTTGCAGCGCACCGCGCCGCGCGTGCCGTCCGGCATCACCACCACCACGCCAATCACGCGCGAGCCGTACACGATCACTCCCTGAAGCATCGTGCCGAACCAAATCTCCGCGCCCGCCCGACGCTGTTCGCGGCGGTACCACTCGCTTTTCGCCTGCGGGAACACCGCGCCCGTCTCCTGCACGCCCGCGTCGATCTCCTGCGTGAAGCCGACGCGGTTGCCGTAGTAGTAGTGTCCGATCAAGCCATCCGTAGTGACGCCGCCCATCATGTAAACGTACTCGCACACAATCGTCTTCGCGCCTGCGCGCGCGGCGGAGATGCCGGCCGGTCCGCCGCCCGTGCCCGCTCCCACCACGAATGTGTCGCATGTCGCGAGAAGCGGCATCGGCGAAACGTCCGCAACCGTGCCGGACGCCTTCACGAGGTATGACGGCAGCGCCTTCGCGTGTTCGCCTACGCGCTCGGCGGACGCATGTATCAGCAGCTTTTCGCCCGGCAACGCGCCGTACACGTAAATCCGCCCGCTCGGCGCGGGCATTCCCTTCGCGGCCTTCGCCGCCGCCGTGCCCGTCTGTGCGCCAACCGTGATTGCCTTTCCGGGGAATGCACACGGCGCAAGCACGAACACGGGTTTGCCGTCGGGCACCCGCAAGGCGGGTTCGTCCGCGAGAACCGCCGTGTTCGCGGCATCTGCCTGGAGCGGCGTGAACGTGGCATCGCGCAGCGCCTGTTCCGCCTCAGCGAAGGAACGCGCCGAATCATCCGGCATATCGACGTCCATCTCGCACTTCCAGAAGTGCGCCGTGAAATCATTGGGGAATCTCTTCGAGCGGATGTTCTTCACCGTCACTGGCACGTCGCCGGGAAGCTGCGTGGTGCGCACGCGGGTCGGACGTTCCCCGGAAAGAACGATGCGCGAGAACGTGCGCGTACCGGCTTTGAACGTCGCCTCGGCGCCCGCGAGACGGGCGATGCGGCCGCGCGGCATCGCGTCGATGATCATCTTCGCGCGGATCGCCTGGCGTCCGCTGCGGTCCGCGATCACAATGCCGCACGCGCGCTCGTCTTCGTCCTTCAGGAGACCACACGGCACCGCGCCCGTGAGGTAGGGAACGCCCGCCGCGAGAAGCGCCTCGTCGAGCGTCCGCTTCACGGCGATGGGCGTGGTGCGGTCTACAAGCTCATCGACGGCGGAATCGCCCTTCAGCACGCGCAGTTCGCCGAGAAGCTGGCGCGGATACGCGGGATCCCGCACCGCGCGCACGCGCAGGTAACGCCACGTGCCGGCGAACGGCACGGAGAGGATGCCGCTGTTGGTGGTGCCTCTGACGGCAGGCTTGTCGGAAAAGGAGACGGGGCTCCACTCCTTGCCGTCACGGCTTGCGGACACCTCCATCGCCGCCGTACGGAATCCAACCTTCGAGAGGTCGGCCTTTCGATTCTTGCCAGCCTTGTGTTCGCGCAGGTACGTGGAGAGCTCCACGCCGGAGATGTCGCGTGCCTCGCCGAGATCGACGGACACGGTGACGTCGCCGGAAAACTGCACGCTTTCCAGCGTCGCGTTGCCGAACTTTCCGTCCTTCAACACGGAGTGTTTCGCGTCAAGATGCGTCTTGTCGGGCTTCGCGTCGTATGTGTAGGTGAACGGCCAACTCGCGCGCGCGGCGCGGCGTCCGTCGAAAATCGCGCGGTAGATCGGATGCGACTCGTCGTCGTCCGGCACGCGCGCAAGGCGCAGCGTGCCCGCGAGATCCTCGCCCAGGTACGGACGCGGCGCGGCGAGAAACACCGTCGCGCCCGCCTGCTTCGCGGCAACGGCGGCGGCGACGGCGGCGGACGACCCGCCGGCCACCACCACGTCCACGTCCTGCACCACTGGCAGCCTGAACGCGAACGTTTGCGCGACTGCAACAGCAATCGCCGCACTGCAAGTTAGTTTAATCATGTTGTACCTCCACAAACGACCTCAAACTTTAAAACTGCCACTTACGAAAGCAATCACCACTTTCCAAAAACACGGACCTTCATGTTGCGGAATTCAACGTTTCCGCTGCGCGGCGCAAGCATTATGCGCCCGGAAAGTTCCGTGTCCTCGCGCGTCTTGCGATCCACGATCCGTCCGTCAAGCCAATGCGTGACGGACTTGCGCCGCGCAACGATGCGCGCCGTCTGCCATGCATCTTCATACTCCGTCCCAGGCGGTGGCTGCGCAAGCTCGTAGGCTACAGACGTATCAACGTTGGTTTCGGCGTTGTGGAAATAAATGATGCTCGCCGAGGCCCCGGGTGCGAGGCGATAATCGACCTTGACGTCGAAGTCGCAGAACGCCGTCTTCGTGCGGATAGGTTCCGCACCGGCGGACGCAACTAGCGCATCATTCGCAACCGCCCATCCAACCGCCGTGAAATTCGTGCTGCCGGCGCGTACGTCTGCCCAGGCACTTGGAGGGAACTCTCCTCCCCACAGTAATCCCCACCCAAGCGACTCCTCCTCTGCAGACAGCACGTTGGGTACGGGCTTGCCCCTAAACAACGAACACCCGCATACGCAGACAATGCACAGCGATATCGCGACAAATGCCGACACCTTGAATGTGAATCTTCTCATGAGACTCCTTGCGTAGGCAATTCCGCATACTGGCACAATTCATCCACAGCAGGATCGTCGGTAAGCTGATGGAGAAAATCGCGCCTGAATGCAAGATGTCCGCGTTCGGCGCAGAGCCTGCGCGTCGTGGCGTAGGCAAGACCGTTGCGAATCCAGCCGACCTGTATGAGGACGAAGTCCGCAAGTGAACGGATATCCTGATACGCAACCGGACGTCCCGACCTGATGTCGTCAAGCACAACCGGGTTCGGCCGCGCGGTCGTGGGCAGATTCCAGAACGCCTGGCTGTTGTGCCGCCAGTCCGTCGTGGTGATCTGGTGCTCCAGCACTCGGAAGATGTCGAGCTTGTCCGCATCGCGAACGGTCTGGGCCGCAGCAAGAGTAAGCGCGTCCAAGCCATCAGGCAGGTCGCGGCGGTTGTGGTAGAGGACGGCGGCGAGAATCGACTCGCGGTGCGGGTCGCCATCAAGCCACCCCTTCTCCTTCACGATGTCATGCGAGAACACGGCGTGGTCAACGCTGTCCGCGTCGCGGAACGTGTTGTAGCGCTTCAGCTGCTCGTAGCGGCCAGTGTCGTGCAGGAGCGCCGCCGCGTCGCACGCATGCGTCGTTTCGGCGTCGAAACCCTCGCCCTCGGCGATTAGTCGGGCGTTCGCCACCACATGCGCCGTGTGGATTCGTTTAAGCTCCATCATCGGCGGCAACTTGCCGTCCGCCTCGCGGAACGTGTCAACGTAGGCGTTATAAAGTTCGGTCAATCTTTGATAAAGTGCTCGTTTCATTGCAACATATTATACGCCCACGGGCGTACCAGTGTCAACGCACAAAATGACTGGACTGCGGTTTGAAGCAGACCAGATTGGAAATGTGGCATTCCAAACCATGATATTACGGCGCGGACGGGATGGATGCAGGATAGTTGGTGGGATAGTTCCGCAACGTAGTATCATAATCCGCGTAAGCCAGAATTTCACATCAAATTCAACGCGTCCACGTCAAAGGAGACGCGCAGAGCCTCGGGCGCGGGACGTGCGGAGCGCAGCCACTTTACGGCGTCAACCGCCGCCTTTGCCGTAGGTGTGCGCAGCACTACGTGGTAGCGGAACCAGCCGTCAGCTTTCGAGAGCGGAGCCTCAGCCGCCTCTGATACGCGGAATACCGCTGCGTTCGCGGCGTCGTTCACTTTCTTCGCCCACTCACCAAGCGAACGTGCGTAGAGGTCGGCCCAGTCACGCGCAAGCGCGTCCGCCTTCGACCGGAACAGTAGCGTGGAAAGTCTGCAGTACGGCGGGAAATATGCGTCGTGCCTGTCAACAAGTTCACCTGCGGCGAAAGTTGCGTAGTCACCCTTCGCGGCAGCAGCGATTGCGGCGGCATCCGGCTGGAACGTCTGTATGTACACCTCGCCCGGTTTCTCCGCACGGCCAGCGCGTCCACTGACCTGCGCGAGCAACTGGTAAGTGCGTTCGCTTGCGCGGGGGTCGGGACGGTTCAGCGACATGTCCGCGTTCAGCACTCCTACGAGCGTGACGTTCGGGAAGTCCAACCCCTTCGCGATCATCTGCGTGCCAAGAAGAACATCCGCCTTCCCAGCGCGGAACGCGGAGAGGATGTCATCGTGCGAAAACTTGCGCGACGTGGAGTCGGCGTCCATCCGAAGAATCCGCGCACGAGGAAAACACGCATGCAGCGCGGCCTCGGCGCGTTGCGTGCCGACGCCGCTATATGAAAGATCCTTTGCATGACAGATAGGACAATCCGACGGCAGGTGCGCCCATCCGCCGCAGACGTGGCAGCGAAGACAGCGATCCGCCTGGTGGTACGTATATGGCACGGAGCAATCGGGACACTCCGCAACCCAGCCGCATTCAGGACAGTCCAGCACGCGCGAATATCCGCGTCTGTTGAGGAACAGAATAGTCTGTTCCCCGCGATCAAGACGGCTCTTAACAGCATCGAGAAGTAACGACGAGTAGATGGGGACGTGCCCCGCGCGTTCCAGCTCTTCCTGCATGTTGACGAGATGGACGTCAGGCAGGGATCTTCCCGCCACGCGGGCTGGCACTGAAGCAAGCGCGTATTTTCCCTCCTTCGCGTTGAGCCACGATTCCAACGATGGCGTCGCGCTGCCCAGTACAACACGAGCACCCTCTAGCCGTGCGCGCACCACGGCGACGTCGCGCGCATGGTAGCGCGGTGTCTCGTCCTGCTTGTACGAAGGATCGTGTTCTTCGTCCACCACAATCAGGCCAAGGTTTGCAACCGGCGCAAAAATCGCGCTGCGCGGGCCAACCACCACGCGCGCCTCGCCTGTGCGGATGCGGTGCCATTCGTCGTAGCGCTCGCCGTCGGAAAGCGCGGAGTGAAGCACGGCCACCTTGTCGCCGAAACGCGCGGCGAAACGTCGAACCGTCTGCGGCGTAAGCGCGATCTCCGGTACAAGCACTATTGCGCCCTTCCCGCGCTCCAGCAGTCGACCGATGGCCTGAAGGTATATTTCCGTCTTGCCGCTACCGGTGACGCCATGCAACAACACCGGACGTGGTGAAGCGGCGTTCTCGCCGCTTCCAGAAAAGATGGTATCAAGTGCCCGCGCCTGCATGTCGTTCAACCTAAGCGGCTGCGTGGGCACAACACTCCGTCCAGCAAGCGGATCGCGGCGCGATACGCGCGGGGCTATGGAAACGCACCCCTTCTGCGCAAGGGCACGAATCGTCGATGGCGAAGTCTTGAACTCCTTCAAGAGCTGCTGCATCCAGCCGCCGCCAACGCGGACGATGTCTGCAAGAAGCTCCGCCTGGTGTTTCGTCAGCTCGGCTGATTTCCCTGTAGGTTCGACGAAAAGAAGTTCCTTCGGGCGTGCGGACGGTTTGAGGACGGACGCGGGGACGGCTGTCTTCAACACCACCTCGATGGGCGAGGCCGTGTACGAGGCGATCCATTTGACAAGCTGCAACAATGCGGGCGAGAAAAAAGGCGACTCGTCCTCTATTGACATCACCGGCTTCGTGGCGAACGTCGGCGGCTCATCCGAAAGTGTTAACGCAAAGCCACGAGCAATGCGCCCGTGGAACGGCACGCGCAGAAGTTGCCCCACGCGCACCTTACCTAAAAGTTCGACCGGCACTTCATACGTGAAGAGCCGGTCGAGCGCCAAGTCTATGGCTACTGAAACGAACAATCAGAGATCCATGAACTCGACTTGCTTCTCGCGGCTTGAATTGTCGAAGCCCTGATTCTTGAAGATCAGGTCAAGACGGGAGTATTTCTTCTTGAACGATTCGGCGGCGCCAGACTTGCGCACAAGCACGAATCCCTTGTCGGAGAAAGGCTGGTCGTAGTTCTTGCCCAGCGCCACCTTTTCAGTAGAGGTGCCGTCGAACTTGTTCATCGAGCCGTTAAGAGTCTGGAAGTCAAGGTTACGCGTAACGAGCACAGGAAGGAAGTCCTGCGACTCCTCGACGATGTTCTTCGCCATCACCCATGCGATGTTGTCCTTCTCCAGCGAAGTTCCGGTGATGCCGTTCACGCCGCAACCGGACAGTGAGCTGAGAAGATCGCCGTCAACAACGGGGTCCCACTCAGCCTTGCCGTAGTTGTCCATGTCGAACAGCTTCTTGAAATACTCGGTGGTGCTACCAGTCACCTTAGAAGGATCGTCATTGTCATTCGTCGCTTCGCCACCGTCCTGCTCCCTCGGCCACACAGCGCCTAGACGGCCCTGACGCTCGATGTTGGCCTGCACTATGCCTTGGATTAGCTTACGTCCCTGCATGGACATAGTGTTGAGGTTGGCACTCAGCAACGCAGACGAAATAGCCGGGAAGAGTGCACCCATTAGAACGCCGAGGATGCCGATAACCACGAGCAGCTCGACGAGCGTGAATCCTTTGTTTGAAACCTTCTTCATTTTTTTGTCTCCTTGTTTTTCTTTTTTGGGTTGACGGCGTTAGTATGACATATTCTTTCTATTTACGCAAGCACAAAATGAAAGAATTTTCACCGCTGTGTGTTTAGAGGAATTTCTTGTTGAGGGTGAAGCCAAAATCCTTTGCAATCTGCTTGAGCTGCGGTACCTGTATCGCGCTCTTCTTCATGGCGCCGGTGGACTGTGCGCGGATACGGATCTCGGCCGCCTTCTCAACGGTGTCCATGAGGCCGAAGCAGCGGTCAAAATCCTTGCCCGAAACGAACAGCCCGTGGTGTACCCACACGACGATGTTGTATTCGCGCATGAGCTTCGAGGTGGCCGTTGCGATCGGACCCTTCCCCGGCACCATCCACGGCACCACGCCAACGCCCTCGGGGAAGATCACGGGACACTCCGTCATGATTTCCCACAGCGCGCGCGTGAACGCCTTGTCCGTCGGCGGCAGCACGAACGTGAGCGCGATGAGGTTCACGGGGTGCGCGTGGTAGATCACGCGATGCTCGCCACCGGTCGTCTCGAGCTTCACCTCGTGGTTCTTGAGGTGGCTCGGAAACTCGCTCGTGGGACGCCCGCCATTGGCGAGTCCCCACCAGATGCGGTACTTCGTGCCGGTCTTGTCGATCTCAACGATGCCGAAGGCGTTCTCCGGGTTGCGCATGACGTTACGCATATAGCCCGTCGTGCGCGTGACCATGAAGAACTCGCCCGCGAGTTTCGGGACGCTCTCGCAGATGTCCGTCCACTCGCCGGAGGCCTTCTTCATGACCTTCTTCACGTTCGCGGCCTCGTCCTTCGTGAGGCGGTAGCTGAGGTTGCCTCCGTTCATTTCGTGCCAGCCCTTGTCAACGCCATCCTGGGCGAGCTGCATGAAGCCCTTCGTGCAGGGCATGTCGAGAATCTTCATCTTAATTTTCCTTTCATTCAGAAACGGATGAAATTATACCACACCATTCATCCGATGTACAGAACAAGCAATCCTCCAGACTAAAAACGGGCGCGTCTGCGCTATTCCGCGACGGTGACGATCCACCACGGGCCGGCGGTGCGGCCAAGGAGGGCGTTGAAGAACCAATCCGGCACGTCGGCGAACGTGGTGCCGTTTGCACTGCGCACCTGCTCGCGCACCTTTAGCGTTTCGACGCCCCGCGTCGCACGGAACGCGGACCACGCGCCCGCGCCGTTGTCCTCGAGCGGCAGCGGCTCGATGCGCCAGCCCGTCGCGCGCAGACAGTACGCCGCACCGTGTACGCGGTGCGTTGGACGCGTCGTCCAGCGCAGGATCACCGTGCGACGCCCTGCCCTGAAACGCCCGATCCGTCCGGGAAAGTTCTGCGCGAACTTCTCTTCAAACTCGCTCTGCGGCTCTTCCACAAGCACGTCCCCGTCAAACGTTTCCGGCCACTCCGGGAACTGCGCCATTTCCGCGTCGTTCACAGTGGGACGAACGGAAGGACGGCAGACCATGCACAACGTCGCCACGGCGAAGAAGACGGACATCGCCAGGACACGCCCCCAGCCGTCCGCAATTGGCTTCTGGACATCATCTACGCCCTTCTGCGCATTCCCTCCATGCGGCACGCACGCGATGAGCAGCAGCGCCGCCAGCAGGGCGATGCCGCCCACGACCTCATGTGCCGCGCTGCCCAATTTCAGCCCCGTCGACGCACACATCGTCAGCACCGCCACACGGGCGGCGTTGGCCAAACACACGGCCACAACCGCAAACGCACACACGCCGATCGTGCGCCATGTCCGCAGACGCCACACCTGCGCGAGAACGAGAGCCAGCACGACGCCCGTCCCCAGCATCGCCACCCCCGCACACGGCGCATCGACCCACACGGGGACGCCGCCCACCGCGATTTCCATCCCGTTACGGACCACCTCCAGTCCCGTAAGGCGCAGCAGCGCCGTCGCCATGAACGTGGACACCGTGCGAAGCGGCACGCCGAGGAACAAGTCCAAGATGAAAAGCGTCGGCAACCCCGCCACGGCCAGTCCCGCAAGCGGTGCCGGGAACTCCCCCTGGTCGCGCGTGGCGGGCACAAGCAGCGACACGCCCCCCAGCACGCCAAACAGCCCACACAGCGTGATCGGCAGAAAAGGCCTCGCAGCCCAATACGCCGCGAGACCGGACGCGGCCAGCGCGTATGCTCGCGTCGACGGACGCGCCACCTTCCACCCGTTGCGCCGCCACGCATCTACGACGAACACCGCAAGCGCGGCCCACGCCGCCATCCCCGCGTCAAGCGGTTCGCCGATTCGCGCGAACCACCACGCCCAGAGCGAGAAGAGCGCACCGCCCCATGCGAACGCCGCAAGCGCCCTCTCCGCGCCGTCCCTCACGTCAGGCGCGAACCTTCCTTGCACGGAACATCCACGCGAAAAGGAGAACCAGCGCCGCCAAAATGAGGCACACGATCGACCCCGGTTCCGGGACGGTCGGCACGGAGGATGCCGTGGTCGGCACGGAATCCGCCTCCGCCGGCTTCAAGTTGTTCTGCTTGTACTGCTCCGCCGTCTCCAGCACCACCGCGCCCGTGACGGGCGTGACGATCTGCCACGGCAGGGCAGTCTTCTGCGCCTTCTCGAGGCTGACGGGATCGCCCACGCGATACGTGCGCGCCGTCTCCTCCGCCGCCCACAGCCGTCCGAGATGCCTTCCGGCCGGCACGGCGCCATCTGGCACGTCCGCGCGCGCCACGTTCGTGCGCGTCGCCTGCCACGCGACAGCGCCCCATTTGGAGAACACGCCATCCAGAGCCGCGACGGCGTCGCCCTTAAGCGCGGCTGCGGTGCATGAGGTCACAGACGGACTAGACGCGAGCGAAGACGAGATTTCGCACGTGCCAGGAGCGACCTGACAGAGGACCATGCGGACATTCGCCGCTCCGGCGAGTTTCGCGGAGAGCACGTCCGCTGTTTGCGATACGACCGGCTGGACAGCGTGAATCCACACAAGCGCGGCGGGATCGGGGTTTGGGGCAAGCGAGTCGAGAGCCCGCACCAGCGTCACGAGGTTGCAGCGTCCGCCCGCGCAGGCGTGCGAGTGGATTGCCTGTTCGAACGCGTGCGCACGGCCCGTGTCGTTCGCAGGCGACGCGATGGGGGCCGTCGGGGCTTCGTCATCCACAAGCCAGAGATCAACGGACACGTCTGCGGGAATCGCGGCAAGCGCGCGTGCTGCATCCTTCTTGAAGAACGGCGACATCGCGGCGGACGAATCCAGCACCACGGCGACGCGCTTCGGTTTCCAGCCTTCCGCGCGGGACATACGCTGCACGACGGCGCGGCCGATGATCGGGACGTACTTGTCCTCCACGTACACCGCAACGGGAGCGGGCGGTTTTTCAAGTGCCTTGGTCTCGTCGGCGGGCAAACCGAGCAGGTCGCCCGGAATGCTGAAATTCTGCGTCAGGATTGCGGGGGCGGGAAGGCGCGCCGCCTTGCCGTCGTCCGAAAGTTCCAGTGGAACGGTCATGCCGATCCGCACCTTCATCTCCCCGTTCGGCGGCACGGGGAAGCACTGCATCTGCACCTGGTCGGGTCCGCACACGTTCACCAGCACGGGGTCGCGGCGGCGGTTCACGACGCTTTCGTACGCCCGGCGGACCTGTCCCTTCGTACCGAACGCGGCCTCCCGCTCCTCGCCGTCGATCCAGAGCGTGAGGCGCGACACCACCCCGCCCGGCGGCAGCGCGATACGCGCGCGTGCCTCGCGCTGCTGGTGGCTGTCGTTGGCGAACACGAGCGTCCATTCGGCATAGCCGACGTTGCCGGGCGCATCCACGGTCGTGGAATAGCTGGACCCCTTGAGCGAAAGGCCGTCCAAGACGCCGCCCATCTTCTCGCCGCCGATGAAACGGTCCCAGCTCAAGCGCCGCCTTCCGCGACCGCCCCAAAAGTCAAACACGGTCTCTGGGTCCTCGCCGGTCACGCGGTAGTAGATGAGCCGGCGCTTCTCCATCGGGATGTCCGGCCTGAACGACGTCACTGCGGACCACAGCACGAACCAATCGGCCCTTCCGCGATTACGCAGTTTCTTCCACAGCATCGCGTCGTCCGTCCAGACGCGCATCGTGCGCAGCATGCGCACGCCCTTCGCCGACAACGCCGGATCGTCCGACGCCGCCAGCCTCATGCCGTGTACCTCTATGCACATTTCCGCAAATACTGCGAGCCATGCAACACCAGCCAATGCAAGCCCCCATGCGAAGCCCTTCACCTTCCGGTTTCCATCCAAGCCAGCCTGCCTGTCAAGACTTCGCCTAAAGCCCAATGTCGCAAGCGTTGCAAACAGCGGTCCCGACGGCAGAAGCCCGATAAAGCCAATGCCAAAGTACCAGAACGCCAGGCAGCAGAAAATCGCGCCGATCGCCGAGAGTGGCAGAAATGCGAACGCATACACGACCGCGATGCCGAAGGAAAAACCGCACATCGCGCGCAGGAGTCGGCTCCCGACTCCCCATCCCTTCAGGCAACACAACCAGACGATGAAGTTCACCACCGGCACGGCACACATCGCGGCACACTGGAACACGTTGCCGGTCAAGTCGCCGCCGAACGCCTCGGAACAAATGCCGGTGCTCATTTCCACGGCCACGGATGCCGCAGGCAGCATCACGCCGAATAGTAACGTCGTCACAGGATGCGACAACCCCATGCAAATACGGGTAAAGAACCCAATCCTTGTTCCTTTGCTTTCCATGGCCTTGTTCCTTAACTTTCTATGGCGGTTATTATACAAAAGTCCCCGCCAAAAGTCTAACCTTTATTCCCGATAATTGGAAAACCTCCAAGTCACGTGGGCTTCGCCCGCATAAACCGAGACGCCGCCGACGTCAAGCGTACCATCCGGCATGATGCCGCCGCAAACGCC
Source organism: uncultured bacterium (assembly GCA_902779865.1). GTDB lineage: Bacteria > Verrucomicrobiota > Kiritimatiellia > RFP12 > UBA1067 > RUG572. The sequence continues at coordinate 8,158 of CACZDG010000007.1, read as the reverse complement.
TTCCACTGGATCGCTATCGCCATCTACCGCGAATACGCGCACGTACTTCCCCTTCAATGCGTCAATAGGCGCGAATGCCGGAGCGAGGAAAGCGAAACCTTCGCGGCGCCAATCGAAAACAAGGCCGTCAAGCTCACGCAACACACAATCTAACACCTTGGAAACGGCATGGCTCCTACCTGTTTCGCGAGCAAGGCTCGTTGCGCGAGCGTCGATTTCCGGAGGAAACTCCGTCTGGTTGACGTTCACGCCAACGCCGGCAATCACGGCATCTCCCATGCGCTCGCAGAGTATGCCCGCTATCTTGCGTCCATGCGCAAGTACGTCGTTGGGCCACTTGACGGTGAATGGCGACGGGGCAAGCGGCGCAAGTGCGCGGAGCACGGCCAACCCGACGACGAGCGGCAGCGTGGCGACGGCGTCAGGCGCGAGGCCGGAGACGTCCAACACCGCCGAAAACATCAGGTTCTCGCCAGGTGCGGAGTGCCACGCATGGTCGAGGCGTCCACGCCCCGCCGTCTGTTCATCCGCCATGAAAACGTCACCGGGACGCCCTGCTCGGGCGTCGAGGTTAGTCGATGCGGTCACTGCCTTGTGGTGTATGCGCCACGTCATTGCAGGAAGGGATTGGTGGCGACTTCATTGGCTATCGTAGTGATCATGCCGTGCCCCGGCACAACAGTCAGTTCAGGGTCGAGCGCGGCAAGGCGGCGCAGTGACGCATTGAGCTGACGGCGGTCGCCGCCGGGGAAGTCGGTGCGCCCGCACGATCCAGCGAAGAGAGTGTCGCCGGTGATGAGGAGTTTGTCGTCTGCGAAAAGAAGGCACACGCCTCCGGGGGTGTGTCCGGGCGTGGCAATGACCTTCGCCGTGATGCCACCCGCCGAAATCGTTGCGCCATCAACGAGGTCAGCCACGAGCGTAGCGGGTCTCTTAACCACCTCGTAGTCCGGCGGCCATGCGTTCTGCGGGTGGCCAATCATCGGCACGTCGCCGGGACCGATGTGCACGGGGAGGTCGGGATAGCGCTCAAGCAAACCATCCACCGCGCCGATGTGGTCGAAGTGTCCGTGGGTGAATGCAATCAGCGCGGGGGTTAGACCTTCATCTGCAAGCAAACTCCATATCTTATCAGGCGAAGCGCCGGGATCGACGATCCATGCAGCACCGGGGTCTTCCCAAAGTATTACGCAGTTCGCGCCGATGGCGCCGAGGGGTCTGATTTTTCTTTTCATCTCAATCCTCCGCCTTGCAGTACCGTAGCAGTTCGTCGAAACGGTTGATCTTCATCGTGCAGCGGCTATCGCGCAGATGCCCGAATCCAAACGTGCAGAACGCCGTCTTTACGCCGGCGTTCCTGCCGCATTCCATGTCTGTCCAGTTGTCGCCAACCATCCAGTCGTGCGAAGATACGCGGTGCCCGCGCAGACGCGACGCCGCCTCGCGGAGCGGCAATGCGGACGGCTTCATCTCCGAACAATCGCCACCACCTACTATCCCCGCGCCGAAGTAGCGCTTTATTCCAAAGTGGTCGAGTATCTGGCGCGTGAAGTCGCCGGGCTTGTTCGTGACAATTCCCATCAACCAGCCGCGGTCGTGCAGTTCGGCAAGAGTGGTGCGCACTCCGGGATAGAGCGTGGTGGAGTCCAAGAGGTGCGCTGAGTAGTTGCGCAGGTGCATCGGCCAAAGTTCGTCAAAACGGCCAGCAGCTTCCGGGATTGCGTGTTCAAGGAGGTAGCGCGCGCCGTTGCCGACGCAGTTCACAACGTCCTCAAGCGGAAGTTCGGCATAACCAAGTTCGCGGCGCGTAGCGTTTACCGCCGCTGCCAAATCGGCACGCGAGTCGATCAGCGTGCCGTCCATATCAAAGAAAACCGCATTCATATTGAATGTAACCATTGGCGGAGGGAGGGGGATTCGAACCCCCGATACGGAGATTAGTCCGTATGGCGATTTAGCAAACCGCTGCCTTCAGCCACTCGGCCATCCCTCCAATGGGAAAAACGGATATATGATACGGCATTTTGACGCGAAAAGCAAGCCCAAACTGCAAAAATCCGCAAATCCGTCTTATACGTGGTCGCGGCCGATGTATTCGCAAGGGGCCTTTGAGGCGCAAAGGCCGCAGATGAAACGTATGCCGTACCAGACGTGCGTAAGGAAAACGCCAAGCGCCGTCATGAGCCACCTGATGGGGTTGAAGCTGAACGTTGTAACGGCCACAAGCAGCAAGTAGAGGTTCATCGGCTGCCATAGGATGAACAGGATCGGCAACAGACACTCAGGGCCTCCATGAGGGAAATTCGGCATTAAGAAAGGCGTTATGGCTGTAGTCAACAGCAGCAACAGTAGATAGAGCACGAAGAGCGTTGGCACGAAATAGCTCGCGTGAAGCGAATTGGATGGATAGCACTTGCAGAAGTAGCCGCGGTGAAATGCGTAGCGCCCCAGCTGGCGGAGGTGCGGCGCGAATAGCGCACGGCGGTGGTGATAAACCACGATCCACGGATCGTACACGATGCGCTTGCCGGAATCAATCACGTCCTTGCAAAGGAGCGTATCCTCGCCCGGCCAGAAATCCGTGCGGTAGCCGCCAAAGGAATCAAGCAGAGACTTCCTAACGAAAAGGTTGCAGCTTGGATAGTCGTCCACGTCCCGCCGCACGCCGCCGGCCTTGTAGCGGTAGCGGTAGTTTCCGGAAACGAGGAGGTTTTCATAGACGCGTCCGCCGGCCTGCGAGAGAAACCCATCCCCCGGCGGCGTCACGCCAGGACCGCCCACCGCGCCGATTGTCTGTTCGCTGAAATACTTCACTGCGTTTTCAAGCCAACGCGCATCGGGATATGCGTCGTCGTCAATGAACGCCACCACGTCTCCCTTCGCAGAGGCGATGCCGGCATTACGCTTTTCAGCCGGACGCACCTTGCCAGTTGGAATGACGGAGAGTTGGAAGTTGTAAGTTGGAAATTGGGAGTTGGGAGTTGTAAGTTGTGAGTTGGATGGCAGTGGCTGGTCAGGAAGAACGATCACTTCAAAATCGCGATATGTCTGTTCGGAAAGGCCCTTGAGGCATTCATCGAGCATCCATGATCCGGCGGGACACGCGATGACCACGCTCACGAAGGGATTCTTTGACAGAGGCGGCGGCACCTCCACCTTAGCGTAGTAGTGCAGAATCCGCAGACGGTAGAACACGGCAAGGGTATCGGTCATCATCTCGCGCACCGTGCGCGGCTTCAATGCGCCGAACTTCTGCCCGAAGCGAATCTCCACGGGTGCTTCGCTCACCTTCGCGCCACGCTCGTATGCGATGGAAAGTAGTTCGAGGTCAAACGCATACGTCTTCACGAGCATGCGTTCGAGTGCTTCACCGAGCACCCTACGGCGGAAGAGCTTCATGCCCGTCTGCGTATCGGTGACCGGCAGTCCCACCACGAGACGCACAAGGCCGAAGTAAATTGCGCTCGCAAGACGCCGGTGCCACGGATACTGCACGGAAGATTCCGGGTGGCGTTTCGAGCCTACCACGATGTCCGAACCGTTCTTCGCCATCGAGTCAAAGAACTTGGGCAGCATCTTCGGGGCAATGTCAAGGTCGCCGTCAAGCAGCAGCACGTAACCGCCGGAAGAAGCTCCAAAGCCGGCCTTGAGTGCGCTACCCTTGCCGGCGTTCTTTGCGATCAGCACAGGACGACACGACGCCCGCTCGCCGTGACGCGACGCAAACGCATCCGCGTAGGTTCGGATTTCTGCCGCGCTTGCGTCTGCGCTCCCGTCGTCCACAGGCACGAGTTCATAACGGAAGCCGCCGTCGTCAAAGCAGGATGCAACCGATTCAAGGTTGTCGGCGACGGCTCCGCCAAGGTTATGGACGGGCAATATGACGCTCAGAACCTCCCCATCGAGGATTTTCCGGGCGTTCGTCCAGTCAAACGTCATTGCACCGCCTCTACGCGCTGGAGGAGATTCGTCGCGGTGTCGAACGCCTCGCCGCCTCCGACAACGCATATCGAGCCGCCAGCGGTCAGGCCGTCAAGGACGTCAGCGAACTTCGCAAGGTCGTCCTTGGTCGTACGCAGCATCTCGGCACGAAGGCGCTGGACATCCTCCGGGCAACGCCCTTGCAGGAAACGGACGGCTGCGGTTGTGACCTCCGCGCTCGGCGTTTCGTAAGGCTCAGTGGCGGCCACGGCGCTGACGATGTACCTGTCGAGCGACGCATCGCCCTTCGCAAACGCGCGCAGCGCATCGCCGGACTTGTCGTAACACCCTAGCGTGCGTCCGGGCTTGGGATCGTTCCACGAAAGGTATCCGCCGTCGCCGTCCGGACGGACCGAGAAGTTGGAACCATACGCGCCGCCGCGAACGCGGATTTCGTCCCAGAGGTAATCGAGCGTGAGAATGCGCGCGGCGACGACCGCGCTTCCGACGTATGGGCCGGGACGCGACGCCTTTGCGGCGAATGCGACCTTGCCCGGCGTGCGGAATCCCTCCGCTACTTTAGGCGACACTCCGTACGGCGCGTAACGCCAGACCGCAGAAGATTCAGGGAACGCTTTCAACAGACCATGCGTCCATTCAACGGAGGTGTTGTCGGCCATGCAGCAGAGCGCGACGCGCGACGAGATGAAGATGCGGCGGCGGAGCGCGTCAAGACGCTTGCATATCTCCGCACCGTCCTTCGCGTAGGAGTTGTCCATCTTCTGCAGATGGCGTATCTGCGCGATGCCGTCAAGAATCTCGGCACGCACGCCACGTTCGGAAAGCGCGGCGGCCGCCCGGCGGAACGCATAATTACGAGCGCCAAGCCCCATCGTGCCGCGTTCCTTCGAGCGACGCATCTGGCGGAGGATGTCTCCGATCGCCTTCACGTCGTCGAACTTAGTCTTGAGCAGTATCTCCGGCACTAGGCGTATGATCTCGTCGCGCTTTTCCTCAAGGGCGCATGCGGAAACGCACACGTATGCAGCGGCTTCGCCATTGGGCTTTCCGAATGCGGCGGTGGAAACCGAGAATCGTCCAAGACGAGAATCGACCTCGCTGTGAAGTTCAAGCGCGGAACGTTCCTCCGTTGCGAGTTCGCCGAAGAGGTTGGATAGGAGGCTTACGTCCGCAAGCTCCTCGCGGGAGAGCCCGTGCAGCTGGAAGTAGAGGTCCACGTAGGCGATGCCGTTCGCGCCGGTGCGTACGCGCAGCACTGGCACGTCGCCGCCATCCTGGACGTGCGTGATTTCCTGTTTGCGCTCGGGTCCGCGCAACGGCACGTCGGCGACGGCGAGTCGCGGAAGTTTCGCAACGTCCTCCGGCGCGTCGGGCTTCTGCTGGTGCTCCGCAAGCTTGCGCTTCGTCGCGACCACGTCGTCAAGCTCGGCCTTCGACCAGCCGGCCTTGACCGCCGTAAGTTCCTTCTTCTCGGCGGCGGCGCGTTCTTCCGCAAGCGTCGCGGACGGCGTCATCGTGAGCTGCACATGGTGGGGGTTGTCGAGCAGCGTCTCGCGCAGGAACTTCTCGAACCAGCCGGTTTCAAGCTTCGCGCGCAGCGAGGCGTAGAGATCGGCGTGGCGCAGCGCCTCGCACGGATCGCCGCAGTAAGCCCAAGCGGAGATCGAATCCCAGAAGAACGCGAGCCCGCGCGGCATATCGCCGGTGTCCTTCTCGCGCTCCATGAACTCGTGGCGGTCGAGAACGGCTGCGATGCGCTTGTGGTCAAGACCCTTGTCGGCGAGCCCGGCAAGCGTCTCGCGCATCACGCGGCGCACTTCGTCCGCCTTGCCGTCCTTGACGTTCTTCGCGTAGAACGTCGCGGCGAGCTGTTCGTCGCCGCCAGACCACAGACCAACGTCCTCGCACAGCCCGAGCGAGAGAAGCGCCTTCGTCAGAGGCGCCTCGTTCGACCCGGCGATGGCATCGGAAAGGACGTCGAACGCAAGCCCCTTCTCGCGATCCGTCCACGGCGCGAAAACCCACGCATCCGCCACGAGAGTCTTGTTCGTGCAATCCTCGTCTGGCGCGAGTTCGTAGGCAATCGTCTTGGATGCGGATACGGGCTTCTGGAACGGAACCTTCGTGCAGCACTCCTGGCGCTGGTACGGCGCGAGGAAGGAGTCGAGCTTCGCGAGGATGGCAGGAAGATCCACCGTGCCGTCGAGGAAAATGCGGGCGTTGGACGGATGGTAGTGGCGGAAGTAGAACTCCTTGTACTTCTCGAACGTCAGTTCGGGGATGTGCGCGGGATCGCCGCCGGAGACGAAACGGTATGTATTGTCGGGGAAGAGCATACGGCGCAGCTCGTGCCGGAGCAGCGTTTCGGGATTCGCGAACGCGCCCTTCATCTCGCTGTACACCACGCCGTTGCGCGAAAGCTCGGCATCTGCGCTCTCAAGGTCCCAGTGCCAACCCTCCTGGCGGAACGGGAGCGGAGTCTTCACGCTGAGCGGGTGGAGAACGGCGTCCATGTAAACGTCGATGAGGTTGAGAAGGTCCTTGCGGTTGCGAGAGCAGACCGGATACGCCGTGTGGTCGGATGCGGTCCAGGCGTTAAGGAACGTAGCGAAGGAACTTTTCAGCAGATCGACGAACGGCTCCTTGACGGGGTACTTCTCCGAACCGCAAAGAACGGAATGCTCGAGGATGTGCGCAACGCCGGTGTCGTCGTCGGGTATCGTGCGGAAGGCTATGGCGAACGTCATGTTGTCGTCGGCGCGGTCAAGCCAGGCCAGCTCCGCGCCGTTCTTCTTGTACGTCATCCGCACCATCGTGCCCTTCACCTCCGGCAGCGGCGTGACAGAAGTCACCTCGAATCCGTGCAGGACATCCCCCGGCTGGTACGCACAAGCCGTGCCCGCGATAAGCGCACAGCCCGCCATCATCTGTTTCGTGTTCACAGTCTCGATCTCATCTTTCATTTGGAACAGTTGCCCTCGCCCACAAGGCGTTTGAGTGCGTCAATTCGCCTTGTTGGATTTCTTGCCGCGGCCCTCAATTCTCTTGAGAGTCGATTCAAGCCGCTCGATGAATGACGCATACTCCTTCTTGGCGTATTCTGGAGCAGAGGCCTGCTCTTTGGTGGTTTCCGTCAGGAGTTTGCGCATGGACTCGACCGCATAACCATCCAATTCGGAACGGACCTGGTCCATTTGCTCGCCGGTGGGGCGCTTGCCTTTACCCGCGACCTCACGGATTCTCTTCCGGAATCTGCTGTTGAGATCGTCAAAAACGGCAGAGAGCTTGTTGTCGAGCGGCATGCGGTACTTGACGAAGGGATACTTCGCGGCGTACTTGCCGGCAGAATCGTTGTCGAGGAGTTCCTGAATGAGCGCTGCATTCTTCTTGAGAGTTTCCTTGTCTGCGTCCGTGAACGCGGCGTCGATCTTCGCGAGGCGCGCAGGGTCGCCCTTGGCCATTCCTGCGATGTCGCGCTTGAGGGAGATCAGCTTTGCGGAAGACTTCTTGATTTCGGCCAGGTTCTTCAAGTACTCCTCCGGTCCGCCGCGGCGGTAGCCGGTCTTGTCCAGAACTACGCCGTCGGCGTCCATAATGAGGACGGTCGGGAATCCATGGACCTCGTACTTCTCGACGAGCTTGGGGTTCTGCTCCGCGGCCTTTTCGGAGAGGAGTTTCTTGTCGCTGGGAGAGTCAACCATCACAAGGACGAAATCCTTCTTCGCGCCCTCAAGGAATTCGGGCTTGGCGAACACTTCCTCGTCTAGCTTCTTGCACCAGCCGCACCAGTCGCTTCCTGAGAAGTCCACGAGCAGCAGCTTGTTTTCGGCGGCAGCCTGCTTTTTGGCGGCCTCGAAGTCGTCGGTCCATCCCGCCGGAGTGGACGTTGCGGCGGACACTGCGCCCGCGATTGCCGCGACCGTAGCCGCGAGAAGAGTTTTCGTTTTCATTGTTGTTTTCCTGTTTTAGTGGGGCCGCGCACACGCGTGCGAAGCTCCATGCCGGCGAGACTTCAGCACTGGCCACCTAGCCAGAACCCATCACGCCATGACGCGTAGCATAATACCATATCACGCCACGGAGCGCAATTGGAAAATGAAGGAGAAAATGAAGGACACATGGTGTTTTCATTTGGCAGACTGTTTCTTTGCGTTTCCAGCCTGACGTTTCGCTGAAAAGCCCTTGCCCTGCCAGCCTGGGGGTCCGAGAAAGGATG
>CACZDG010000006.1 GCA_902779865.1 uncultured bacterium | reverse complement strand
GCTTCAGCTGAAGCGGTACGAGGGGATCGACCGTCCGCTCCTCATCCCGGAGTTCCACTTCGGCGCGAACGACAGGGGGAACTTCGGCACGGGCGTGCGTTCCGCGAAGAACACGGCTGAGCGCGCGGAGATGGCGAAGAGGTACGTGCGCGACGCGCTCACGATGCCGCAGGTCGTCGGATGCCACTGGCACCAGTTTTCGGACGAGGCGTCGTCCGGCCGCTTCGACGGCGAATACCTGACCGTGGGCCTTACCGACATCTGCGACACGCCGTATCCGGAGATGGTGAAGGCGCTCCGCGAGGCGGGAGGCCGCATCTACGAGACGCGCTACGTGAAGTAGATGTCGCGGCGGCAGGACTGGCGAGTGCGGCATCCATGAATTTTCAAAGTTGCCACTTGACGGCAAACAAAAAAAATGCTAAATTATAGACCGCCGTTCGAGGGAGGTGGGCTTCTTTGAAGCGGTGGTTTGGTAGCATAAGGAGTATGACATGTCGTTCAAGTTGCTGAAAATCGGAAGGGACGCGCTCCGTCGCGGCCACATCGGGAGGGCCGCGCTTGCCGCAGCCGCAGTCTGCGTAGCGACGGCGCCCTCGCCGTCGTTTGCGGCAAACCAATACTGGGTCGGCGGGACAAGCGGCCTTTGGAGCGGCGCGAACTGGGCCGACGCCGCCGGCGGAATCGGCACCGCATGGGGCGACGGCAACCGCGGATGGTTCACGACTTCGCCTTCCACCATCAATCTGAACGGCAGTTCGACGAAGGTGGTCGACTTCCACACGGATGGATTTTCCGAGGCCAACCGCTGTGCAATCAATATAACGAACACGAGCGAGACGCCTTCGACACTAACGTTCACCAGTCTGAACAGAAACGACGACGCCGAACTCGGCTGGGCCGACCTTTCGTTCTCCAACGTCGCAGTGGTCGATACGTCCACCTGGGGCTTCGAGATATTCAGCGGCACGCATGTCAAGTTTGATGATGGCGCGACCTACACGAAGCCTAACGCCAATTCGAGCGGCGACATGTATGTCGGGTTCAATCTGGCGAGATCCAACACGGTCGAAATCGCGTCCGGAGCCACGGTGTCGCTCAATAAAAACCTCTGGATTGGATGCTCGCAAGAGAGCACTTCCGTCGCCTGTACCGGCGTCGTCCACGTCGCCGGCGGAGCGCTGACCGTCCCCGGCGCGTTGCAGATGGGCAAGTCCACCAGCGACGGCGGTATCAGCAGCGCGGGACACGGCGTGCTCATTGTGGAAAACGGCGGCGTCGTCAACGTGACCGGGCAGACGACGCTTTGCAACGGCTACAGCAGCAAAACCAAAGACTACAGCGGGAAGCAGACCGTCGAAATCCACGTAAACGAGGGCGGAACGCTCAATCTCGCCAAAGTCGTCGCGGCCGAATACGGCACCAAGAGCATCGTCATAGACGGCGGCCTTCTGAAGACGACCGGCAATTTCGAGCCGGAGTATAAAAAAGAGAATAGCGGCTTGGTGCGGTACAAGTCGCGCAACTTCACGCTCGAAGTGAAAAACGGCGGCATCCTTGAGGTCGGCGGCGCCTTTTATGTGAACAGTCATAGTTCCTACAGGCAGACTGCGCGGTTCGACGGCGGAACGTTCCGTACCGGGATGAGCACCTCCACGCTTTCGTCTTCCGCGGGCAACGGCGACTACACCGACTTGCTCGTCGGCGCCGGCGGCATGACCATCGATACGCAGGGCTATACGCTCACCTGGCAGACGCGAATCGACGAGTCGGAGGGCAAGGTGACGAAAAAAGGCTCCGGCAAACTCAACCTCAACTGGACGACATACAACAGTGGCGGCTTCGACGTGGACGAGGGAACGCTCTCCTTCGGCGGCTCCACCACGCAAATCAGATACGGCGCGTTGACGGTGAAGAGCGGCGCGACGCTCGAAAAGCAGACGGGCAACAATCCGGAATGGCTTGCGCCGTCAGTCGTGTTCAAGGACGGCGCGAAACTCAACATTCCGTATTCCAATGGCGCGGTCGGCGCGATCAAGGCGGACGCCATTGACGTGGAGGGTGCGCTCGACGTGGCGTTCAGCGCGACGCCCGCTCCGGGCGCGTATGCGCTCCTCACCATCACGGGCGAGGGGACGTTCGACGAAAGCGTGTTTTCCAAAATCAAGCTGCCCGACGATCCCGCCTTCGCGGGCGCGGTGCTTTCGCTTTCCGCCGACGCCAAGTCCGTGATGCTCATCCTGAGCAGCGATCCTGTCTGGATCGGCGGCACGAGTGGCGACCTCGGCGTCGCCTCCAACTGGTCCAACGGTGCGGTTCCCGGACCGACCACGAACGCGATCATAACCGCAGGCGCGGCGGCTACGCTCACCAACAGCGCGTCGTTCAAGGCGACGTCCATCACGTTCCCGGCGGGATGCCCGAAGGTGACGATAGAGGGTGCGCCGCTCGACGGCATCGAGGCGATCAACAACCTTTCCTCCGCCAACCACGAGTTCAAGGCGGCGGTCGTCGCTGACGCGCTGACGATCAGCAACACGACGACATACTGCGTCTTTACCGGCGGTCTGGAAGTGAACAGTGTCAAGTTCGCCGAAACGGGAAACAACAAGGCCTACATCGGCGGCGTCTGGCGCATCAAGGGCGACTGGCATCCCGTCGTCGGCAATTCAGTCCGGAGCGGCGCCTCGGTGACGGTCGAAGGCGCGCTCCTCAACCCAGACAATCTTTCGATAGAAAGCGGCAGCGTCGTCACGTCCGCGACGTTGCGCGCGACAGAGACGTGCGGACATCTCGCCTATAGAAACCTCAATGGGCGGCTTGTCGTCACGGGGGAGTGCAACATCCAAACCACATCGGACTGCTACTTCGTCCGCGAAGCCGACAACAGCGGCTCGACGTTTGAATTCGGCTCGCTCTACGCAAACACGCCCGGCAAGTGGACGTATGCGTCCGCGAAGAACATAATCGTCGGCGCGGACGGAATAACGTGCGACAAGTGGGTCCAGTTCTGCAGCGGTCCGGCGCTCTATTCGCGGTCTGGCGGATTCTCCGTGACGGGAACATCGTATTTCGGATGCGACAGCAGCGGTTTGACGATCCACACGACGCAATACGGAACCGAAAACACGCCGGCGACGATCGCCTTCGACATCCCGGTCGCCGACAGGAGCAGCGGCAACAAGGGCTGGATCGAGGTGAAGGGCTGCGGGACGGTTCTGTTCAACTCGGTCTCGACGTTCTCGAACGGACTGACCGTGACGAATACGGCGACGGTGGCGGTGAATCCCGGAATGTGTCCCGGCAACGGAACGGTGACGGTGCGCGGCGGCGCGACGTTGCAAGTCGCGCAGTCCGGCATGGTTGCGCTGAACGGCGGCTTGACGCTCGACGACGGTGCGGCGCTCGGCTTCAACTTCACGGAGAAGAAGGTTGCGCCGGTGCTCGACGTGACCGGCAAGACTGTGACGCTCAACGGATCGGTCGCGGTGAAGATTTCAGCGACGGAAGGCATACGCCCGAAGGGCGGCAACCACACGCTCACGTCCGGCGGAAAGTTTGCCGGTGCGACGGTCTCGCTCGCCGACGGTGCGCCGAAGTGGGTGAAGGGCGTGTCGGTCGTTGACGGCGATATCGTTCTCAACGTGAAATCGACCGGGATGGTGATCATCGTCAAGTAGCCAATGCCGGCGGACGGGGCCGCGCTTGTCGCGGCAATTACTGGAAGCGACGCCTACGCCGTCTCTGCGGTTGCAGAACCTCTTTTGAATGTCCATGTAGAACATGCAGAACATATAAAGATCTGCATTTCTTACATGTTTTATCTGTTCTACATGGACAAAAAATCCCTCCCATGGGGTTGCTATTGCCTCAGTTGTTTCCAACCATCGGAAGACTCGGCGGTGAATCACGCAGATGCGCCCGTGGGCATCTGCCAACCCCAATGCTTGGATGTTCACCAATTTTTCGGGCGCGGCAGACACGTGTGCGCCCGCTAGGCGCGGGGAGGCCTCGTTAGCCCCGAAAAAAATTGGGGAACCTCCAAAGAAGAGCCCATTTGCAAGACGCGGCGATTTTTGGTACAATGGGCGCATGAAAACTTCAGCACTTGTTTTGGCCGCTGCGGCGCTGGGCGCCGTTTTTGCGGAAGAGTGCCGCATCGACGGCAATGAATGGCAGGATCTCTCGCGCATGAGTCTCGGGCGCGAGAAGACGCGCGCGGCGTTCGCGCCGTTCGCGGACGAACGCGCCGCGCTTGAAATCCTCCCGTGGAAGACGGATCGGCAGATTTGCCTCGACTCCGACACGGCGTGGAAGTTCAAGTGGGTGAAGGAGCCCTCGCTGCGTCCGGTCGGCTTCGAGAAGCTGGATTATGATGTCTCTGGCTGGGAGACGATCAAGGTGCCGTGTTCGTGGCAGGCCTACGGCGCGAACGGCAAGGGCGGCTGGGGCACCGCGCTCTACACGAACGTCCGCTATCCGTTCAAAATGAATCCGCCGTACGTGATGGACGAGCCGCCGAAGAACTTCACCAACTACGATGCGCGCAATCCCGTGGGCTCGTACCGCCGGGACTTTGAGCTGCCCGCGTCGTGGAAGGGCGACCGCGTGTTCCTCAAGTTCGACGGCGTCGATTCCTTCTACTACCTGTGGGTGAACGGGAAGTACGTCGGCTTCACCAAGGACAGCCGCTGCGCCGCCGAGTACGACGTGACGGACATAGTGAAGCCCGGCAAGAACACGGTGGCGCTGGAGGTGTACCGCTACAGCGACGGCTCGTACCTCGAGGATCAGGACATGTTCCGCCTCTCCGGCATCTTCCGCTCGGTGTGGCTCGTGCGGCGTCCGCAGACCTACATCCGCGACTTCTTCGCGCGGGCGAAGCCGGCGAAGGAGGGCAAGTATGACGGCGACTGGACGCTGACGGTGGAGAGCGAGTGTAATGTTGAAAGTGAAAAGTGCAAAGTGAATGTGGCGCTCTATGACATGGATGGCGGGAGTGTCTCGCTTGTCGCGACCGGGAAGCAGGGCGAATATCTCGTTAATTCGCCGAAGCTCTGGAGCCACGAGACTCCGAACTGCTACAAGCTAGTCCTTTCGCTCGTCCAGGACGGCAAGACGCTTGAATGCGTTTCGACTCTGTTCGGGTTCCGCGAGAGCAAGATCATCAACGGGCGCTACTGCCTCAACGGCAAGAAGGTGAAGCTCTGCGGCGCGAACCGCCACGAGACGGATCCGATGTTCGGGCACTACTGTCCGCACGAGCGCCAGGAGGAGGACGTGAAGCTCCTGAAGCGCGCGAACTGCACGCTCGTGCGCAACTCGCACTATCCGCAGGACGACTACTGGTACTACCTTTGCGACCTGAACGGCATCGCGCTCATGGACGAGGCGAACGTGGAGACGCACGGCATGGGATACGGGAAGGGCTCGTCGAGCCACGACCCGCGCTTCACGCTCGCGACAGTGTGGCGCAACATGAACATGGTCGAGCGCAACAAGAACCATCCGTCCGTCCTCTTCTGGAGCCACGGCAACGAATCGGGTCCCGGCAAGAACTTCAAGGCGGCCGACAAGGCGGTACACGAACGCGACTGGTCGCGTCCCACGCACTACGAGCGCGACTGGTCGGCCTCCGACATCGACTCCAACATGTATCCGTCGGTTGACCGCGTCCGCCGCCGCGCTGCTAACGTGAATTCGAAGCGTCCGTACTTCCTCTGCGAATACGCGCACAACATGATGAACGCGATGGGCAACCTGAAGGACTATCAGGACGCCTTCGAGAGTTCCGACGTAATCATCGGCGGCTGCATCTGGGACTGGGTGGACCAGGGCCTGTATAAGAAGGGGAATGGGGAACGGGGAACTGGGAATGGGGAACGGGGAACTGGGAACGGGTTGATCATCGCCTACGGCGGCGACTTCGGCGACGCGCCGACGGACGGTCAGTTCGTGATGAACGGCTGCATCCTCTCCGACCGCGCCCTCGAGCCTGCGTACTGGGAGATCAAGCACGTCTATCAGCCCGTGAGCGTGACGGCTGATGCGTCCTGCCAGTTCGCGACCATTCGCAACAAGCAGTTCTTCAGGGGGCTCGACCGTTTCGATGCGAAGGAGACGATTCTCGTGAACGGCAAGGCCGTTTCCTCGCGGACGATAGACGTATCTTGCGTCAGTCCGCGCGGGGAGAAGACCGTTGCGATTCCCGATGCCGCGATAGAGGCGAACAAGCCCGGCAACTCGGTTTCCGTTCGTTACGAGTTCATCGCGAAGGAGAGCGAGGGCTACATCGAGAAGGGGTACGTCGTCGCCAACGACCAGATCGACCTGCCGAACGACAAGCGCGCGCAGGCGCTCGGGATGAAGCTGATGGACATGATTGTGCACAAGCGCAAGGAGGACGGTCGGGTCGAGTTCCAGGCGGCGCCGTCCGGCGATGTGTCGGTCGCGTTCGACCGCGCCACGGGCGCGCTCGTCTCGTACAAGGTCAAGGGCGTGGAGCGTCTGCTCGCGCCGATGGTGCTGGACGCCTACCGCGCGCCGAGTTCGAACGAGGTCCGTCCGGCGGCGCAGTGGAGCCAGTGCGGCTGGCGCAACTTCCGCCAGAAGGCGATTTCCTTCGGCGAGGTCATGAGAGACGACGACGGCGACGCGCACGCGCTCGCGTTCACGGTGGAGGTGGAGTGCCGGGGCGAGGCCAAGGAATCGCTGGTCAACTACGGGCGGCCGGGCGGACACATCGAAGCGAAGGGCACGCCGTCGCGTGTTTCGGCGCCGTACTTCCGCGCCGTCCTGCGCTGGCGCGTCAATGGCGACGGCAAGGTGTCGTGCCGCAGCGAGATCCGTCCCGTTGGCTTCAACCGCGAGCTGCCGCGCATCGGCTGGCGTTTCGTCCTCCCGCTCGACTTCGCGCAGGTAGAGTGGTTCGGACGCGGTCCGTTCGAGAACTACCGCGACCGCAAGAGCGGTGCGTTCAGGGGACTCTGGACGACCGACCTCACGAAGTTCGTGATGCCGTACGCGCGTCCCGAGGACGCCAACAACTTCGAGGAAACCGACGCCGTGACGCTCTCGGGCGCGAAGGGCGCAATCGGCTTCGCGACGCTCGGCGCGCCGTTCGCGTTCACCGCGATTCCGTATTCGCCGACGGAGATCATCGCGGCCTCGCACCCGCCGGAGCTGCCGCCGATCACCAAGGTCGAGTTCGGCATCTTCGCGGAGACGCGCGGACTCGGCGGCGCGAGCTGCGGGCCGGGACCGCTCCGGCGCGACATCATCGACACGTCGAAGAACTACCGTCTCGACTTCGCGATCGTGCCGTATCGCGTGACGACCGCGCTCTCGGACGTGCCGTTCGAGTTTCCGCCCGCGTCCGCGAACAGCTTCGCGCAGTTCAAGCGCTACAAGTCGGCGGGTGCGTCGTCCGACGAGGCCAACGAGCGCGAGGGCGCGAACAACGCTTTCGATGGCAACGTCTCGACCATCTGGCACACGCAGTGGAAGAAGCGCAATCCCGGATATCCGCACTTCGTCATCGGCGACTACGGCAAGACGCTTGAGCTTAAGGGCGTCATCGCCATCCCGCGTCAGGACATGGACCACGGGCGCGTCCGCCGCTACAGCCTCGAGCTGAGCGATGACGCGAAGACCTGGCGCACGGTTGCGGAAGGCGAGCTTGCAAACACGGACGACCTCACGGAGATCACGTTCAAGCAGACGGAGCCCGCACGGTACATCCGCTTCAACGCGCTTTCGCCGTGGGACAAGTCGCAGCCGTGGGCCTCCATGGCCGAACTCCAGCCAATGATCTCGGACAAGTAAAATGAAATCGCCGTCGCTCTACTGGATCACGTGTGCCGTCTCGCTTGGCGGACTTCTCTTCGGCTTCGACGCCGGGGTCATATCGGGCTGCGAAGAGGCTATACAGGGCGAGTTCGCCCTCAAGCCGTTCTGGCACGGGCTTGTCGTTGCCGGTGCGTTGATAGGCACGGTGTTCGGTGCGCTTGCGGCGGGGCGAATGTGCGACTGGCTAGGACGCAAGCCAACGCTCGTCTGGATGGGCGTGCTGTTCTTCATATCTGCGGCGGGGTGTGCGATCACGCCGCACGGGGAGATCGGCCCGCACGTCCTTGGGTGGATGCGCTTCATCGGCGGCATTGCGATCGGCGGCGTGTCGGTGGCGGTGCCGATGTACATTGCGGAGATCGCCCCGCCGGAGAAGCGTGGGCGGCTCGTTCTCGTCAACCAGTTCTGCATCGTACTCGGCATCGTCGTATCGTACATCTCCAACTACTGCGTGGCGAGGTGGCTTACGGCGTCGTCCGATGTCGTGTGGCGCGCGATGCTTGGCGCGGAGTGCATCCCGGTGGTCATGTACCTCGCGGCACTCGTGCGCGTGCCGGAAAGTCCGCACCAGGCGCGTGTGGAGGCGTCCGCACCGCTCTTCGTGCGCCGTAACCTGCGTCCGATCCTGCTCTGCTTCACCGTGGCGTTCTTCAGCCAGCTCTCCGGCGTGAATGCCGTCAACTTCTACTCGCCGCGCATCTTCAAGATGATATTCGGCGAGGGGAGCAAACTCGTCGCGCTTGCAGGGACAATCGGCGTGGGCGTGGTGAACCTCGTGTTCACGGTGCTGGCGTTCTTCCTCATCGACCGGTTCGGACGAAAGCCGCTGCTCATATCGGGCTGCGCCGCGATGGCCGCGATGCACGGACTCGTCGCATGGCAGGTGTCGCTCGGAACGGCCTGCACGCCGTGGCTCGCGCTTGCGGGCGTTTACGGTTTCATCGCGGCGGTGGCATTTTCGGCGAGCGCGGTGATATGGGTGTTCATATCGGAGATATTCCCGCCGGACGTGCGGGCGAAGGGACAGAGCTTCGGCGGGGCGGTCCACTGGGTGATGTGCATGCTCGTTTCGTGGCTCTTCCCCGTGGCCGTTGCGCACACTGGCACATACGCGTTTGCGTTCTTTGCGGCGATGATGCTGCTTGAGATGGTGTGGGCGGCGTTGTTCATGCCGGAGACGAAGGGCACGAGCATAAGTTGACGGAGGCCATTTAAGGAGAACATAAAAATGACAGCAAAACAAATAGTGGCGATGGTTTTGGCGGCGGCGTCCGGCACGTTGTGCGCGGCCGGGGCGAAGGGAGGTTTCGCCGATGCGGCGAATCGGTACCTCGCCTCGCACAAGGTGGAGGGCGTCGGCGACGCCAACGCCCTGGTGCAACTGATCGGTGCGCCGTGCGGAGACGCGGCGGCGGTGGACGCGACGGTGGAGCCGCGCCACAAGGCGAGGAAGGTCCGCTGCTGGGGACCAAAGATGCTGCCGTTCTTCGAGCGGTGGGGGCTGGACGTGGCGGAGTTCGATCCTGACGCAGCGGCGCGCGGCGACTTGCCGGACGTGATATTCATCACGCAGGCACCGCACTATTCGCAGGACGACGTGGACATCATCTTCCGCACTGCGGCCGAAGGCGTCCATGTGGTGACGCTCAGTGCGACCGATCAGTGGAGCGACGCGATCGCGAAGCGGCTCGGGTTCAAGTACGGCGGCGTGTTGACAATCGGCTCGCCGTCCGCCGGCGGGGCGTTCATTCCCAACTGTCCGAAACTCATGGAGGGTTTCCCGTCCAAGCCCAGGCTCGACGCGGAGTTCGGCGAAATCGGGAAGTGGCTGCATGGAATGTACCTCACGGGCGACAAGTGCCTGATGTGCGTGGCGGATTCCAAGCAGGGGAAGATCGCGACGGCGGTTGCGCAGTATCCCGTCGGGCGCGGCGCGGTGACGCTCTTCGGTCCGCGCCTCTACGAAAAGCCCGATGTCCCCGCTTGCAAGCGCATGTTGCTAAACCTGATCGATCTTCTTCCGCCCGCGCCAAAGGCGCTGACGATGCCGTTCATCTACCATCCAGTTCCGCCGGAGGGGAAGCCGTACTTCGAGCTTCGCGCGCCAGACGGCCGCAGCGGCTATCTCACGGAGGCGCGTCCGAAGGACCACGTCTGGCATCTCGGGTTCTTCTTCTCGTGGAAGTTCATCAACGGACGCAACTTCTGGGAGCCGCGCGACAAGGGCGCTGTCAACCGCGTGGTATCGCACAGCGAGACGCCCGTGAAGGGCGGTGCGGTGTTTGAAAGCGAAATCTCCTACGAGCTTGACGGGCGTCCCATCCTGCGCGAACGCCGCACCGTCAAGGCGTCCGTCAAGCTGAACGGCGACTACGCATTCGACTGGACGGGGCGCTTCGAGGCGCTCGAGGACCTGGCGTTCACGTCAAGCATCCCGAAGTGGAACAAGGAGAAGGGGCAGAACAACTACTGCGGCTACGCGGGATTCTCGATGCGCCTTGCTGGCAACGAACACTTCTCGTATGTGTTCACGAACGCGCTCGGGTCAATCAACCAGCGCGGCTACGGCGACGTCTCGCCGCGCATCGACGTCTATGCGAAGTCGAAGGCGACCGGCAACACGACGCGCCTTTCGTTCATCGCCGACCGTCCTACGCCGAACTACACGCTCCACGAGCCGAAGTCGAACAAGGGGGCGGGGTTCTACTTCATCGCCTTCCCGGAGATGTTCAACACGACGCTCAAGATGGCGAAGGGCGAGAAGCGCGACTTCCACTACGTGCTGGAGGTGGCAGGCGAGTGATTCGCGTCCCGAAAACTCCCGCACTTTACGCGAAGCGGGAAAAGTGATAGAATATTCAACCGACCAACAAAATAAAAGGAGAAACGACAATGGAAATCATAATCTGCAAGACGAAGGAAGAGGCGAGCCGCAAGGCGGCCGATCTCGTGGCGGCGCTCATCAAGGCGAAGCCGAAGGCCGTGCTTGGCCTCGCGACGGGTTCCACGCCCGTGCCCATGTACCAGTACCTCGCGAAGGACTGCGCCGCCGGCAAGATCACCTTCAAGCAGGTGAAGAGCTGGAACCTGGACGAATACTACGGCCTCGCGCCAACGCACGACCAGAGCTACCGCTACTTCATGGACAAGAACCTCTTCGACCACATCGACATCGTGAAGAAGAACACGCACGTGCTGAACGGCCTCGCCAAGGACTGGAAGAAGGAAGTCGCCGCGTACGAGGCGGCGATCAAGAAGGCGGGCGGCATCGACCTCCAGGTGCTCGGCATCGGGTCCGACGGGCACATCGCGTTCAACGAGCCTGGCAGCTCCCTCACGAGCCGCACGCGCATCGTGTCGCTCACGCCGCAGACGATCAAGGACAACGCCCGCTTCTTCAAGAAGGCGGCGGACGTGCCGAAGCAGGCGCTCTCGATGGGCGTCGGCTCCATCATGGAGGCGAAGCGCATCGTGCTGCTCGCTTTCGGCGCGAACAAGGCGGAAGCGGTGAAGGGCGCGGTGGAAGGCGGTGTTTCGCAGTTCTGCACGGCGAGCGCCCTCCAGATGCACCAGGACTGCTGGTTCTTCTGCGACGCGGCGGCAGCGGCGAAGCTGAAGCTCCGCAAGTACTACGCCTGGCGCGCCGAGGAGGCGCTGAAGGCTGAAATGGGTGCTTGACACATCGGTTAAATTTCTCTATACTTGTGGCATGAACTTAAGGCAAACCATAGCGTGTGCGCTTGCGGCTGCGGCCGTGTGCGCCTGTTTTCCGCGCGGGGCGGCGGCCCAGGACGCGGCCGGAGAGGCCGCGAAACCGGTTGAGGCCGACCCCGCGATGACGGAGGAGCTTGAATTCATCAAGGCCCTCGTAGATGCGAACATGCCCGACTTCTCGGAGGGCGTGATCGCGGAGGCCAAGAAGAAATGGCCTATGGCCATGCCTAAGCTCAGGGTGCTCGAACTGCAGGGCGATCTTCGCCTCGGCAAGTTCGACTCCGTTCAAAAGGCCGTAAACGAGCTCAAGGGCAAGAAGGGTCATGAAAGCGAGTACTGGGCCCTGCGCCTTTCGATGGCGGACGCCTACTACGCCCGCGGCATGATGCCGGAGTGCAGGAAAATCTACGACGAGTTCTTCAAGACCGTCAAGAAGCCCAGCGCGGACCTGCTCGACTTCTACGTGGAGAGCGGATTCAAGTGGGCGAGCATCTGCGTGCGCGAAAAGAAATTCGACGACGCCATAGCCATGTACGGTTCGCTGCTGTCCCTCGGGCAGAACAGCCTTGGCAGCGACAGCGTGGTGAAGTGGTGTTCCGTTGCGCTAGAGGCGGTGGAGCTGATGCTGCGCCTCGCGGACGAGATCCCCGACGACCCGAAGGACAAGCAGGCCAAGAAGCGCGCCGAATACCTTGCGAAGGCCGAAGGCTACGTGAAGGAGCTTCTCTGGAAGACCGACTTGATCATAGTGTTCGGCAAGGCCGTGGCGATGAAGGCGCACATCGAGATGCTGCGTGGCAAGACGGCCGAGGCACAGGCGCTCGTGAACAGGTACATGCCGAAGCTCAGCGAGATACACGAAGACCTCGTGAGACAGGATCCCGACGGCAAGAACGGATACCTGCGTTCCAGCCCCATGCCCGAATGCCGCTACATGCTGGCGAAGCTGCTGTGGAACGCCGTGCTTGCGGAATCCAAGAAAGCGAAGCCAAACGAAGACATGATAAAGGATGCCCTCTTCGGCGAGCGGGTGAAGGGCGGCCGCGGCCGGAGCGGCCTCGGTGCGTTCAACCACGCGATCAACGTGTTCGCGAAGTACCCCGAGTCAAGCTGGGCCGTGGACGCCGGCGAACTCACGGAGAAGATCTCCGAGTTCGTGAAGAAGCGCTACAACAAGGACATCAAGACGAACATCACGGCAAAGCAGCGCGAGAACGTGCTCAACATGCAGGTCGGCACGGCATACGAACTGTACCGCGGCCAGGAGTACGCCAAGGCGGCCGACGCATACAAGGACCTTGTCGCCCGCATGGGCGAGACAAAAGAGGCGGTCAACGCGCGCGGCGTCCTCGCCGAGTGCTATGTAAACCTCCGCCAGGACGCGAAGAAGGGTTCCAAGGAACAGGAGGAGTTCGCGAAGCAGGCGAAGGAGACCGAGGACTTCCTGGCAACGCAGTACAAGGGCAAGGGCGAAGACCTTGTCCGCGCCGCAGGCGACTGCACGCTCCGCCTAGCGGCCAAGGAGAACGATCTGGGCGACCGTGCGCGCGCGCACGAACTATACGGCGCGTATTTCGCCAACTACCCGGACCACTACAACGCCGCGCAGACGGCGAACGTCCTCGCGTCGCAGGCGTTCGCGTCCGAAGACTGGAACACGGCGGCCCGTTATTTCTCCGTGATCGTTGACAAGTATTCCAAGTCCCCGCTGTACGCCGACTCGCTGCAGTTCCTCTCGACCTGCTACGACAAGCTCGGCAACCGGGAATTGAAGGAGAAGTATCTTCGCATGTTCATAGGCGTCACGAAAAAGGCGGGCGCCCGCACTACGGCACAGCTGAACCTCGCGCTTCTGCAGCAGAGACGCGGGTTCGACGCATTCGACGCCGCAGCCGAAACGAACGACACCGAAGCGGCCGAGGCGATGCGCAAGAACGCCTACCGCGAGGTCGGCGGCGCCATCAAGGACTTCCGTGCAACCGGCGACGAGGTCGCCAAGGTGCTCGCCGAAGACGGCAAGGCGATGCTGAAGGAGGACAGGGAGCAGTACGAGCGCCGCCACGCGCAGGCGCTCTTCCTCGAAGGCGCGTGCTGGCAGCGCATGACTTGGCCAGAGGCGAAGATTCCCGCTTTCCGTGCGCAGGCGATTAAGGCATACGAGAAATACCTTGCGGCGTATCCCAAGGGGGAATATGCGCCGCAGGCACTCGTGAAGATCGCCACCATCTACACCGCCGAGAAGAACATGGAGAAGTCGCAGGAGACGTTCGCGCGTCTGCAGAAGGACTTCCCCGAATCCGACGAGGCCAAGAACTCCGTGCCGCGCCTTGCCAGCACGCTCATCGAGATGGGGCTCAACGCCGAGGGCGTGGCTACGTACAAGAAGATGCTCGAGACTCCCGGCGGCAAGTATTCCGCCTATCAGTTCCTGCAGGCCGGCGACGCGCTGCTCACGGCGAAAAGCTGGACTGTCGCGGAAGAGGCGTACTCCAGGGCGATCGAACTCGCAAAGCCACTCACGAATTCCGTTGTGTACATAGCCCCGGCGTCAATCGGCCAGGCCAAGGCGCTCTTCGGCGCGAAGAACTATGCGTCGGCACGTCAGAAGCTGGACGAATTCGTCGAGAAGTTCGGAAAGTCCTCGCTCGTGGTCGATGCGTACGAAATGCTCATCGAGGTGTCTTCTCAGGAGGGCAGCAAGGAGAAGGACGACACGCTGCGCATGAACTCCTTCAACACCGCAGTGCGCGCGGTGAAGAAACTCCGCAACTACCGCAAGGGTTCCAAGATCGCGCTAGACGAGCTTGACCTCCGCAGCGGCGAGATTCTGCTGCGCAAGATGGCCGCGGAGGCGGACATGAACCTCCAGGAGCAGTTGAAGATCACGCGCGGCAAGGCCATCGTCGCCTTCCAGGCGTTCCTCATGGCGCACGAACCGAACGAGTCGCATCCGGCGTCGGCCATGACGCCGGCGGAGCTTGAGCACCTTGAACGCTGCTACGGGCATCTTCTGCCCCTGATGGCGGACAACGGATCGCCCAAGGAAGAAATCCTTGAATATGGTCAGAAGTACCGGCAGCTCTTCCCGAACGGGGCGAACGCGCAGAAGATCAATTCCGTTCTCAAGCCGCTGGAAGGAAATTAAGCGAAACGAAAGGAGCGAAAACACCATGCAGACGAACATCATATTTGCAGCTCTGTGCGCACTTGCGGCCGCGACGGCGGCGGGGGCGGTGACGGGCACCGTCAAGACTGAGAACGGCGAAGAGCAGGGCACCATCCGCTGGAGCACCCGCGACAAGGCGTACGTGGTAACGAAGGGGGATAAAGGCGCGTCGATGGAAGTGCAGATCAAGGCTGCGGACGTCACCGAGCTGGTTATTCCCAAGCCCGCCGCATTCGACAAAGCCGTAGAGCAAGTCAATAGCGGCAACGGCGCGGCGGCGATTCCCGCGCTCAAGAACATCGTAAAGGAGTATTCGCACCTGGACTGGGACAAGCTCGCGGGCCGATATCTCGCCGAAGCCTACCTCGCGGCGGAGAAGCCTGACGAAGCGCTTAAGACGTGCGAGGCGATCATCGCCGGAGAGCCGTCCGCAGCCTACAAGGGCAACCTCGCGCCCGCCTACTGGAGCGCGCTCCTGAAGCTCAACCGTCGTACCGCCCTTGAGAAGAACATGGAAAAGGCCCTCAAGGGCAAAGACCGCTTCTCGCGCGGCGCGGCCTTGTTGATGACCGGCGACATCATAATGAAAGACGGCAAGGAGTCCAACGCCGCATGCAAGAAAGCCCTTACGGACGGCTACCTTCGCGTGGTGTACCTCTACACGGACGAGGACATTGCGGAGCGTCTGCGTCCAGAAGCCCTCTACAAGGCGGCGCTCTGCTTCAGCACGCTCCGGCAGAGCGGCCGCGCCGACGTGATGCGTACGGAGCTGAAGTCGTCGTATGCGTCCAGCCCGTGGGCAAAAAAGTGATTTCAACCAGTAAAGAAAAGACAATCTAACCCCAAAAAAGGAAGAAAGAAATGAACATGAAGAAGATGCGCAAGAGTGTGGTCGCGGCTATGATGCTGCTTGGCCTTGTCGTGGCTCCGGTCGCGGCGTCAGTTTCGCTGGCAGACGATCCGGCACCAGCAGCTGCAGGCAACGCCGGCCTTACGGACTCTGCAACTGGCGGAGCGGTGAAGGAAGAGAAGAAGTCAGGTCCCGGCGGCTTCTGGGACGTGGTGACCGGCTCGGGCACGCTTGGCGTGATCCTGTGGCTTGCGCTGTTCCTCGACGGCGCGGCGGCGATCTACTTCATCGTGGACTGCTGGGTGCTCATCAAGCCCCAGAAGCTGATGCCGCAGTCGCTCATCAACAACGTCCAGGGCGCGGTTGCCGAGGGCGACGTGATGAAGGCGATCAAGGCCTGCGAGTCGGAGCCGTCGCCGATGGCGAACGTGCTCGCGGCGGCGTTCCAGCACGTGGAGGACGGCTACGACGTGATCCAGGAATCGGTCAACGCGGCGGCTGACCTCGAAATCGAGCGCATCATGCAGCGCCTTACGTGGATTTCGGTGTGCTCCAACCTCGCCCCGTCCCTCGGTCTGCTCGGCACGGTGCAAGGCATGATCCTCTGCTTCGCGACCCTCGCATCCGGCGTGCCCGACATCGGCGCGCTCGCCGGCAACATCTCGCAGGCCCTCTGGACCACCGCCGGCGGCCTCGTGGTGTCCATCCCGTCGCTCACGTTCTTCTACTCGATCCGCAACAACGCCAACAGGCTCATCCTGCGGATGGCGGCGCTCACGATGGAGCTCATCAAGCCGCTCCGCAACGTCGAAGTCGAGCCCGCTGCGTAAGTCGGGGAAGGAGGCCTTCCCATGAAGAAACCGAAGAACGAGGACGTATCGCTGGACATGACGCCGATGATCGACGTCGTGTTCCAGCTGATCATCTTCTTCGTCGTGACGCTCAAGATGAGCGACGACAAGGACACGACCATCAAGCTTGCCGACGGCAAGAACGGCATCGTCCTCACCCAGGAGGAACTGCCGCCGTCGCAGCTTACCATCGATGTGTCTAGGAGCGGGCGCGTATCGCTCTGCAACATCACGCTGACGGACAAGATGCTCGAGCAGAAGATCAAGGAGCGCAAGGCCCGCTATGGCGCCGAGTTCCCCTGCATGATCCGCGCAGACAAGAACACCCGGCACAGGGACGTGGCCAGGGTGATGAACATCTGCGCCGCGTGCGGCGTGTGGAAGCTTTCGTTCGTGGCGATCCAGGAGCACAAGTCTAAGCAATAGGGATGCAGGAGGCAGACGATGGCAAGAAAAGAATATGACAATCCGAAAGCCGAGATGACGCCGATGATCGACGTCGTGTTCCAGCTGATGATCTTCTTCATCGTCACGATCAAGCAGGAGGACATCTTCTCGAAACTCAACGCGAACCGTCCCGCGCCCAACTCCGGATCAGAACAGAAGGAGGAGAACGACACCTCCATCAAAATCGACATAGGAACCGAAGGCGTTGTCTTCAACGGACGCGGAGTTTCGTTCAAGGAGCTTGACAGCCACCTAAAGAGGCTGTCTGCGTCGTCAACTCAGTCGATCGTGCTGATACGCTGCGCGGCCAACTCTCCGCACGGGTTCCTGGTGAGGGTGCTTGATACGTGCAACAAATACAAGATGTACAACCTATCTATCTTCAGCATGGACTAACATGTAACACGGAAGGAGGCAGTTATGGAGACAATTGACGAAGAAAGCATGAAGGAACAGCTCCGCGAGGAGATGGCCAAATACGAGGAACAGGGATATTTCAAGCGCCTGTTCAAGATGTTCGCCGGATTCGGGCGTCCGCACGACTCGCGCGAATACAAGGAGTCCGTGCTTGAACTTCAGCGCCAGGCTGCCCCGCTTCTTGCGATACTCCTGCCAATCATCGGCGCGGTGATCCTTTTCGTGGTGACTGCCGTGGGCGACTCTAACGAAAAGAAGATCAACGTAGAGATTGCGCAGGTTGAAGACACAAAGGAAGACCTGACAGAACCCGAGAAGCCGCCAGAGGAAACCGAGCAGCCGCCGGACGTGGAGGTGGACATCCAGATGGACACCCCGACCATTTCGCCGACTGACGTGGCGGAAGTCGCTCCGCCTACGGCAGAGCCCCAGTCCGTCAAGGTGGCGGAGATGGACGCCATGCTCCAAATCAAGAGCCCCGTCACTATGAAGTCCGTTGCCGGCACCGCTCGTAACGCCGGCGTGCGCGGCAGGTACACTAACGGCGGGAAGAACTACGGCGACGCCACGACCGAGGCCGCCGTGCTCAAGGCGCTGCGCTGGCTCAAGCTCCACCAGAACTCGGACGGATCGTGGCCGGGCGTGAAGCCGGCATCGACTGGACTTGCCGTCCTCACGTACCTCGCCCATGACGAGACGCCGACTTCGCCGGAGTTTGGAGATACCGTCAAACGCGCCATTAACTACTTGATAGGTTCAGTACACGAAAAGGGTGGAAAGACTGTTGTTGCCGGAGCCGACGGCCATGAGTACGCATTCCTGATTGCGACATACGCGCTGTGCGAGGCGTATGCCATGACCACCAACCCTGAAATCTTGCCCGTTGCGGAGAAGTGCCTGAACAGAATCGTCAAGGGACAGTCACCCACCGGCGGTTGGGATTACAACATCAACCGTTCATCCACTCGCGACGACCTTTCGTTCGCCGGATGGGCCCTTCAGGCTATCAAGGCCGGCAAGATGGCTGGTATTCACGTATCCGGCATGGAAGAGTGCATCAAGAAGGCAATCAAGTGCCTCCAGACCCGTAACTTCCGCGAAGGCGGGTTCAACTACACCGCAGGCGGGAAGCCGACGGGCCTGACGGCCACCGGCTGCCTAGCAATGCAGCTGCTCGGGCACGGCAACACGAAAGAGGTCAAATCGGCACTTGACTTCATGAAAGAGTGGAAGCCGACCTTTGAAGCCAAAGACCTGCTGAAGGGGAATTCCGACAAGAGCGCAGGCGCCTGCCCGCAGTACTACTGCTACTATGCGGCGCAGTGCAAGTATCAGGCAGGCATGGCGAAGAACGCGCTGCCCGCCCATCAGGTGATCTGGAAGAAGTGGAACGCGGAGATGAAGGCGCTATACCCGAAGGCGATCATCGACGACAAGAACAAGGACGGCACGCCGGTGACGGTCAAGGACCCCAAGGGCAACGACCGTCCCGTCGGGCACTGGGTGAACAAGGACGTGCACACCACGCGCCCTGTCATGGACACCTGCCTCGCGGCTTTGCAGCTGATGGTCTATTACCGCTACCTGCCCACGACGCAGCTAAAGGCGTCGGAGGTCGAAGCGGACGTCGAGGCTCTTTCCAAGGACAAGACCGGCGAAGTCGGCGTAACTATTGACCTTTAATCCATGCCGTTCAGCCTATTCCTCGCACAGAAGTACCTCAAGCCGAAGCGCAGCGTCACGAGCGTGATTACCTGCGTTTCGGTTTTGGGTGTATTGCTGGGCGTTGCGGTTGTGATCATCGTTCGTGCGGTGATGACCGGCTTCGGCGATCTGTGGCAGGAGAAGATCCTCGATTTCAAGCCGCACGTCACCTTGCAGTCCGCCGGGTCTCGTCACGTAATCCACGGCGAAGAAGAGCTTGCGAAGCGGATAGAGGCAATTCCCGGCGTCACCTCCGTTTCGCCCGCGATCGACACTCCCGTGATGCTTGAATGGCGCGGGCGCATTGCGACGCCCATGGTAATGGGCGTAGATTCCGACCGCATGAGCGATGCCTACAAGATTGGCAAGCCGGTTTCCGGCTCTTACGACCTTGACGGCGATTCCATCGTGCTTGGCATCGACCTTGCCCGCTCGCTAGGCGTATGGGTTGGCGACGACGTCACCGTGTATTCTCCGAAGACGCTCGCCTCCCGCGACGAGATATTTCTGCCGCTCAAATGGCGCGTGACTGGGATTTTCTCTTCCGGGCAGCGCGACTACGACGCGCATTTCGCCATCTGCTCGCTTCCAAACGCACGAGATCTGATGGGCATGGAGGAGGGCGTGTTCGCGGTTCACGTGAAGACTGCGGAGCCTGCCAACGCGCCAGTGTTCGAAGCCGTCTGCGAGAAGATCGCCGCCGCCGCGCCGATGTGCCGCGTGATTTCGTGGCGTCAGGCGGACCGCGAGATATTCAACGCCCTTGCCGTGGAAAAGAACATGACAGCGCTTCTCCTGATGCTCATAACCGTGGTTGCGCTTTTCTGCGTGATGAATACGTTGCTTGTGCTGACCGTGCAGAAGACGGCTGAAGTGGGTCTCCTAAAGGCGCTTGGCTTCACGAAGTTGAAGATCATGGGCGTGTTCATGGTACACGGCCTCATGCAGGTCACAGCCGGCACCGCGCTCGGACTCGCCGCCGCGTATGGCGTACTGATGAACCTGCAGAACCTCGTGGAGAAACTGGCGCACTTCGGAGTGGAGGTGTTCCCGAAGGCGGTTTACGGACTCGACGCGATACCGTACCGCATAGTGACGGCGGATGTTGTCTGGGTGGTGGTGATCGTGTATGCGTTCGGGCTGCTGGCGTCGCTCGTACCGGCTTTTCTGGCAGCGTCGAAGAATCCAGTGGAGGCGTTGAAGGGCTGATATGGCGGTGCTTGAGGCAAAGAACGTGGCGAAGTCGTACCGGCTTCCTGGACAGCGGCGCATACCGGTGCTGCAGGACGTGTCCCTCGCGGTAGAGGCAGGAGAGCATGTGGCCGTGGTGGGGCGCAGCGGCGCGGGCAAAACCACGTTCCTCAACATCCTCGGCGGACTCGACAAGCCAACGTCCGGCGACGTGTTGCTGGACGGCGAGTCGTTCTTCTGCGGCTTTGGCGCGTCGCGCCGCCGCAACCGCCTCCGTGCAGCCAAGATAGGTTTCGTGTTCCAGAGCTTCCACCTGATGCCGGAGCTGGACATTGTGGAGAACGTCATTCTGCCATCGATGACGGGTGCCGTAAGGATCAAGTCGCCGCGTACACGTGCGAGGGATTTGCTTGCGAAGGTAGGCCTTGCGGACCGTTTCGACCACCTTCCAGCCGAACTCTCCGGCGGCGAGCAGCAGCGCGTGGCCCTTGCGCGTGCGCTCATGTGCGCACCTGAGGTCGTCCTTGCGGACGAGCCGACGGGCAACCTCGACAAATTGACCGGCGCGGAGATCATGAAACTCCTCTTCGAGGTGAGCGAGACGCCTTTCGCGCTCGTGATGGTCACGCATTCCTCCGAGGCCGCAGCAATGTGCGACCGCGTCCTCACGCTTGACGGTGGCCGTCTAGTTTGAGCACGGCGTAGAGGATAAACCTAAAAAACGCAGTTGAGATGCATTGTCCGCGTGTTGCCTGGTTAGGGCTTGGGTGACGAAGGGAATTTTGGTATAATGTTCTCCACATAGGCAGACAAGGTTTCAAAATCCCTAAGGAGAACAAACATGACAAGCAAAGTGAATCAGCAAAATGGCATTACGCGGAAGGGTTTCCTCGCCGGCATCGGCGCGTCCGCAGTGGCGAAATGGGGAACGGCCGCCGAACCCGTGACGGATTGGCGTCCGGCCAAGATGTGGCGCGGCTTCAACATTCTGGGAATGTTCCGCTGTCCGACGACGGGCCTTGCGCCCGATCCGCGCGTGGATGGGCATTTCGTCGAGTGGGAGTTCAAGGCGTTGCACGACTGGGGCTTCAACTTCGCGCGGCTGCCCCTCGACTACCGAATCCTCGTGACGGGGGACAGCTGGACGAAGCTGGACGAGAAGAAAATGAAGTACCTCGACGAAGCGGTCAGGTGGGGGCGCCAGTACGGCATCCACGTGCAGATCGCGCTCCACCGGATTCCCGGCTACTGCATCCTCGACCAGACGGAGGCGTTCCCGCTCGGTACGAGTCCCGTGGCACAGGAGGCCGCGTGCAAGATGTGGGCGGCGTTCGCCAAGCGGTGGAAGGGCATCCCCAACGAGGTTCTTTCCTTCAACCTCTTCAACGAACCAACGCGGCACACGGCGGGTAAGAACTATCTGCCGCTCTGCCGCAAGCTCATCGACGCGATACGCAAGGAGGACCCCGTGCGCTTCATCATGGCGGACGGAAACTATTGCGCGGGGGCCCCTGTTCCGGAGCTGTACAAGGTACCGTCCGTGGGACAGGCGTTCCGCGGCTATACGCCGATGGCAATTACCCATTACGGGACGGACTACATCAGGGGCATCCCCAAGGCCCCGCCCACCTGGCCGCTTGCGCCGAAGTACGCTCCGGGCGGGTTGAGCGCATCGCCCGAGTCGACGGTCTCCAAGTACCAGGGGGCTCTCGACGCCGGCGAATGCTGCATGGTGGGCGAGTTTGGCTGCAACAACGGGACGCCGCACGCCACGGCGCTTGCCTGGATGGAGCATTGCTTGAAGCTGTGGAAGAGCAAGAACATCGGCTGGGCGCTCTGGAACCTGCGCGGACGTTTCGGCATCATGGATTCCGGCCGCAAGGATGTCGCATACGAGGATTTCAACGGCCACAAACTCGACCGCAAGATGCTCGAGCTGCTCCGTCGGTACTGACACCGCCAAATCGAGAAACGATCCGGCTAAAGCAAGAAAGGAAATGAAAGTGAAAACAATCATCTGCGCGGTGATGGCCGTGGCAAGTGCGGTGGTGGCTCGGACGGCTCACGGGAACGCTCTCCCTTCCGGGACGCATGAGTGTCGCCTGGTGTTCTCGGGTTACGAGGGCAATGAGACGCTGAAGGATTTCACTGCGCTTATTAAGATCCCTGACGGACTGACTGGGTTTGACTACAGGGATTCGACCGCAGACGGAAGCGACGTATGTTTCTTCGGCGCGGATGGGCGACCGCTAGCGCACGAGATCGACACGTGGGATCCAGATGGCGATTCCTACGTGTGGGTGCGCGTGCCTGAGCTGACGAAGGCGACGGCAATCACGGCACGGTGGGGAGGGGCGTGCAAGGGGAAGGCAGCAAGCGTACAACAACAAGGGGTGTGGGCCGACGACTATATGGGTGTGTGGCACTTCTCAAAGTTCAAGAAGGGGGTCACGAAGGATTCCAAGCATGGGCTTGGCGCCGTGCTGCGCGGCAAGGACATGCGGAAGTTCATCCATGCCGAAGGGCCGGTGGGCAAGTGCTATTTCTCGGCATCGCAGACGACAACGTCCGGCCCGTACCTGCAGGTGGCGAAGGACGACCGATGGACCGCCTACGGCAAGACGGGCAAGCTCACTGTCTCGTTCCTCCTGAACAGCGCAATCCCCGAAAAGGACGTTGGCGACCGATATGCCCGCGTCATCAGCTCCAAGCCGTTCAAGGGCCATCCAAAGGGCATCGACGTGGTGGTGCGCGGGGGCGAAGACGTCTATGCGTGCGGACAGGGAAAGACGAACTTCGTGTTCAGCACAAAGGGCAATGTGGGCAGCGACCTTTATTCCTTTCATGACGGCTGGGCGTACGTGACGGTGGTCTATGACGGCGTGGCGCAGGAGTCTCGCATCTACTACAACGGCCGCCTCGGAAGCACGAAGCGCGGGGCCGTGTTCGCGCCGACGGTCTCTGATTGGCCGCTTGCGATCGGGCACTACGGCGACGCCGTCCGTCTTGAACCGCAGGGCCACGAGTGTTTCTTCTGCGGCTACATCGACGAGGTGCGACTCTCCAAGGCGGCGCTTTCGCCTGACCGCATCCGCGCTGACTATCTCACGCTCACGCGCCCCACGCAGTTCGCCGTGGCCGTTGGCGGCAAGGCACAGAGAATCCTGACGCGCCGTCTTGCCGACGGCGATACGCCGCCGGAAGTCCCTGCATACGGCACGTGGCGCGGCGCGAATATCATATCCATGCTCCTTCCGCCATGGAATGTGTCCGATCCCATTGCGCCGGGACGCTACATCGAGGAGGTGGAGCTTGAGCTTCTTGAGAAATGCGGGCTCAACTTCGCGCGCCTTCCCATCGACTACCGGTTCTTCCTGTCAGCGGACGACTGGGAGCACTGGCTAGAGGACGGCCTCGAAAAGGTTGACAACGCCATAGAGTACGGACGCAAGCACCACGTCCACATCATGCTCAGCCTCTATCGCGCGCCAGGTTACCGCTACTACTATCAGGACGTCGTCATCACGCTGAAGAACAATCCCAAGGCGCAGGAGGCGTTCAAGCGCATCTGGCGCGAGTTCGCGCGTCGTTACAGGGGCATCCCGAATTCGGAGCTGACGTTCAACCTCGTGAACGAATCGGTGGGCTTCAACGAGAAGGAATTCATCAAGGTGTTCGGCGAAACGGTCGAGGAAATCCACAAGGTGGATCCCGGTCGGTTTGTCTGGTTGGACGGAAAAAATACAGGCAAGGTCCCCGTGAAGCATTTCTTCAACGTGCCGCTCACGGGACAGTGCTTCCGGGGTTACCAGCCGCACCAGTTCACGCATTACGGATTCCGCGGCTCGGCCAGCGGCCCCGTGCCGCACTGGCCGAAGGGACCGGACGACAAGGACATGCTCTGGGTACAGGAGAAGCAGGCAAAGGAATTCTCTCTGCAGGACTGCGTTCCGAAGGACTATCCCGTAGTGATCGGCGAGTTCGGCTGCGTCGCCTGCGGCGTGGCCCACGAATCAGCGTTGAAGTTCATGGAGAGCAACATGGCGAAGTGGCGCTCGCGCGGCTACGGCTGGGCGATCTGGGATTACGACGGGCCGTTCGGCTTTGTCGATTCCGGCCGTCCCGACGCGGAGTACATCGAGGTCATGGGCCGCAAAGTTGACAAGAAGATGCTCGAACTGATGCGGCAAAAGTAATCGTTAGACAGGTAGATTGTGCTATAATTATTCCGCACGAAGAAATTACGCAACGGCAAAACAGTGATACTGAAGCACAGAGACAGGGAACTGCTGCGATTCGAGTGGATCGAACCGCAGGGGGTTCGCGTTGTCTCCGTGAACGACGCGGAGCGGAAGTTCCTGCCGCTGGAGATGAAGGGCGTCGCCAGCGACGAGACGCTCTGGACGTGGCTTACGCGGCGCACAGTTCCAAGAAATCGGCGGAACATAGAGGAATTGATGGCGCGCTTGGGGTTGAACTCGCGCAATATCAAGGGCATAATAGAGTTATGCAGAGGATTATCGCTCAATGACGTTTATTGGGTCGCCGCAGATGACTTTCATGGAAAATGGGCAGAAGTCAATCTATACAACAATCGTTTTTCGGAAGCCATTGCGTTGATGGCATTTGGAGGTGAAGGACCAGATTTTCAAGGTCGTTGGACATCTTCGCCGGAGTTGACCACGAACGGGATGCTCGCAAAGTGTTGGCGGCGCATCGCCGGGAACGTTGTCTTGTACAAGGCAGGGACGGAAGGAGCCTCGAACACGGGCTTTGAACCGTATTCGGAGTTCTATGCATCGCAGATAGCAGAAACACTTGGATTGAATCATGTTGAATACGGGCTTTCCAAGTTCAAGGGTAGGCTTTGTTCAACGTGCCGTCTCTTCACAAGTGACAAGTACGGATACATTCCCGCTGGACGGATTGTTTCTAAGGACGAGGCTCTTGCTGACAGCCGTTTTGCTGATATATTTCTCTTTGATGCGCTGATCTTCAACACCGACAGGCACATGGGCAATCTCGGTTATCTCATTGACAATGATAAAAACGAAATTGTCGGCGCCGCCCCGATATTCGATAACGGTTATGGGTTGTTTTCGCTTGCATTGGACAGGGTAGGCGACACACACGATGAGTTCGATGATTTGAGAAGATTCACTTCGAGGGTCAACCCCGCACTGTATTTGAAATGGCTTGGATTCCCAGGTGGCGTTACATCGTCCATGAAGAAAAGGTTGGAAGCTCTAAAAGGGTATCGTATCAAGCGACATCCAAAGTACAACCTTTCTGCACGGCGCATTTCTGCCATAGAGGATTTTCTCCAGAATCGTATTGCTAAAATAGCTGAATATGGTGAGAAAGCTGACGAGTTTATTGCAATATCGCAAAAGGAGTGCACTGTAAATCGCGTGAGCGGGGCGGAAGGGTGCACTCTAAATTCCGATTCGCTCGAACTACAGATCAAGCAGAACATGCGAGCGGATCCTTTCATTACGAAGATGGAACTGGCGGAGCTCTTGCAGGTGTCGCCAAGGTGGATTGCCCGGAAGATGAAGGAGCTTCAGGCGACAGGGGAGATTCGGCGTGTCGGTGCCGACAAGAACGGCTGGTGGGATGTCCTGAAATAGGAAAAATGAGTAAGATGAAAATGACAAGCAAGTTGATGATGGCCGTCCTTGCCTTGGCGTGGGCAACGAATGTGACGGCGGCTGGTGATACACCGCAGAATGTGGCAAGTGAGGGGATGTCCTTGTGGGCGAAGATCGCGAATACCTGCAAGATTACCGGTGCGGACAAGTGGTACGGCTACCGCCGCACGAAGTTCAACTTCAAGGGCCGCAAGGCCTGGGTGGTGGAGCCGTCCGTCGCGCCGGTGCTTCTTCTTTACGGCGGACAAGACCAGACCGTGCCGCCGGATAGGAAATGCTTTGACAACTTCTTTGCACAATATTCATTTTTATGGTATTATATAGGCGGTCTTTCAGGACCAGAAGAGATTTAAGGAACCAGAAACGATGTCCGACAACGAAGAACCGATGATACAGACGCCCGCCGATTTCGGGCAATTCCTGCTCGAAAAGGAGCTGGGGCACGGCGGCATGGGCGGCGTATATCTTGCGCGCGACAAGATGCTTGACCGAAAGGTCGGCATCAAGGTGATGCTCAAGAGCCTTGGCGCGGATCCCAAATTCGTGGAGCGTTTCCAGCGCGAAGCGCAGGCGGCTGCGCGCCTCAACCATCCGAACATTGCGCAGATATACTCCTTCGGCCAGGAACAGGGCATGCCGTACATCGCCATGGAGTTGGTTTCCGGCGGATCGCTCGACAAGGAAATGGAGAAGAATCCCGGTACGATGGACGTCGTACACGTGATGCGCGTTGGGCAGCAGGTTGCGGACGCCCTCGCGCTCGCCGCCGAGAGCGGGCTCGTGCATGGCGACGTGAAGCCAGAGAACGTGCTGTTCGATACGGATGGCAACGCCAAGTTGGTTGACTTCGGCCTTGCGGCGATGCAGGGTGACTCCGACGAAATCTGGGGTACGCCGTACTACATTTCCCCGGAAAAGGTGCGCCGCCAGAAAATCGACTACCGTGCGGACATCTACTCCCTTGGCGGGACGTTGTACCACGTGCTCACGGGGGTGCCGCCGTTCGACGGACCCGATCCGACTGCCGTCGTGAAGGCGCGTTTCGAAGGACCGCCCAAGAAACCGAGTGAGATACGTCCCGACATTCCGCCGGAAGTCGATGCCATCATCATGCGCATGCTTGAGCTTGAGCCGTCCATGCGCTATCCGACGTACCAGTCGCTGCTGGGCGACTTCAAGAGGTATCTTTCAAAGGCTGGTCCGGCCAAGAAGGGCGGTAAGGCAAGCGGTCCCAAGCTTAAGTTCAAGGGAATGAAGCCAAAGGCCCCGTCGGTTTCGACTGGCAGCATCGCTCCCGTTGCGGACGGCGAAGTCGCGGATTTGCCGGCCGACGTAAACCTCACGGCCGTCGAAGAGAAGAAGCACATGAGCATAGGCGCCATCGTCGGCATGGCGGTGGGCGGCGTCATACTTCTTATAATTCTCGTAGTCGGCGGGCTTTTCTGGTACGTCCACAGCGAGAAAGAGGCCAAGGCGAAAAGGGAGCTGGCCGAGCTTGTCGATAAGCAGACGCAGGCCCGCAGTTCAATCGACAACACCGTTGCAAAGGTCAAGGAAAGGTACGCCGAGTTCCACAAGCGCGTTCAGGAAAACTCGAAACTCGTCGAACAAGCTGCGCGCGACGTCAAGAAGGTGTTGCCGGAGGAGCTGAAGGCCGAGGCCGCGGACGTCTTTGCGATGGCCCCCACCAAGGCCATATCAGACGCAATCGCATACACGAACAAGCTGTTCGCCGCGCAGTCCACGGCTACGGACGCCACCCAGCAAAAGGCAGACGCGACCAACGCGGTTGCCGCCGCTGCGTCTGCCAAGACCAACGCGCCGCCCGCTAATGCCATGGCCGCAATGGCGCAGGGGATGCAGGCCATGATGGCCGCGACCATGTCTGGCAAGCCGGCCTCTCCTGAACAGATTGAGAAGTTTGCGAAGAAGATACTTGGGTCGGTCAAGGACGCGAACGGCGAATTGCTTGACAGCGCGTCCCCCGAATACAAGGAAGCCCTTGACAAGATGAAGGCAAGCCCCGAATTCGCGATGGTCGCGCAGATCGCGGAGGCGAATCCAGTATTTGCCGCCCAGATAGTGAAAGCCTCGGGCGAACCAGGTGCGCTGGAGAAGGCGATGAAAGGCGGCGGGCTGATCAAGGTGAATCTGGACGCGAAGCCCGCGGAGAAGCCGGAGGGGGAGAAGCCGGCCGAAGAGAAGGCCGAGGAAAAGCCAGATCTTGAGAAGTCGCTTCCGCCGATGTCGCTCCCGATTACGGTAAAGGGCTTCACGAAGCTGTGGGAGGACATGTGCCAGTGCCGTGCGGCGGACATAAAGTTCCATGGCCGCATGACCGAGATTCTCCTGCTAGCCGAAAAGGCCAAGGGCATGACCGCGCGGGACGGTGCGACGACGCAGGACATCATAGCCCTCTCAAATGACCTGGTTGATCGCTTCAACAAGCTCAACACGGAGAAATGGTTCACGGACGCCATGCGCAAGTCGCACGACATGGCGCGCCGGTGCCGCACCTACACCGACGATGCCGTCCGCAAGCTCAAGCAGATCGTGGAGAAGCGCGAGCGCCAGCTGGCCGAGCTGCGCGAGAAGGAGGAGAAGGCTGCCGCGGAGGCCGCCGCCGCCGAGAAGCGCAAGCAGGACATCGCGGACGAGCGGCAGAAGGCGCTCGACGAGTTTGAGCCGGTTATCCGCGACGCGAAGCGCCTCGAATGGGAGCGGTGCAAGAGGCAGCTTACGCGCCTACAGGAGAGCATGAAGACGTTCGAGGGCAAGGAGGCCGTCGGCTTCCAGTTGCACAAGATCGAATGCATGGAGGGAATGCATAAGCACTTCATCAAGAACGCCGCAGGATTCAGGTTCAAGTCCCGCCCCGCCAAGGTAACGCAAGTTGACGACAAGGCATTCATGCTCCAGAAGTTCAAATCCGAGAATGGTAAGCTCGTCCCTGATAAGAAGGATACGCGCGTCGAATGGTGGCGGTTCTACGGCCTTAAGGAGAAGGAATACCTCTTCTACATGAACGATCTCATCAACGAATTGGTGATGAAGGGACGCGAGCGCAAGAAGGTCAGCAGTCCGCTTGAATGGAGCGACCTCATGCTGGGTGCGGCGCTCACGTTGCAGTATTTCTACAGCGAGGAGAAGGGCGTGGACAAATTCATCCCAGTTCTTGTCAAGAAGGCTGTAAAGGAGTTCGAGCCCTGCCGCAAGTGGGCCAAAAATTGGTTCCCGAACGTGGAGCTGGAGGAAGCAGAATAATGAAAACATTGGCAGTTCTCGACTGGGCGATCATCGTCGCCTTTCTCTTGAGCGTAATCGTAATCGGCGCGTGGGCCGCAAAGCGGGCGTCGAAAAGCGCGGAGGATTTCTTCCTCTCTGGGCGCTCCATGCCGTGGTGGCTCCTCGGCGTATCGATGGTTGCCTGCACGTTCTCGTGCGACACGCCGAACCTCGTGACGGACATCGTCCGCACCCAGGGCGTGGCCGGCAACTGGGCGTGGTGGGCGTTCCTGCTTACGGGAATGCTAACCGTGTTCGTGTATGCGAAGCTGTGGCGGCGCTCTGAACTTTCCACCGACCTTGGTTTCTACGAGTTGCGCTATTCAGGCACGCCGGCGAAGGCGCTGCGCGGGTTCCGCGCAGTGTACCTTGGCCTCGTCTTCAACGTGATCATCATGGGCACCGTGTCGCTTGCCGCCATCAAGATCGGTGCGACGATCTTCGGCCTCACGCCTGTCGTGACGCTCGCAATCGCTCTTGCGGCCGTGGGCGTTTATGCGACGCTTGGCGGCCTCACGGGCTCGATCTGGGCCGACTTCTACCAATACACCGTGGCGATGGTCGGCGCAATCGCGGCGGCATACTTCGCCGTGAAAATGTGCGGGCCGAACGACACGGGCACGCTCGCCGGTGTTCTCTCGAACGCGGCCGTCTCGTGCAAGACCTCCATGTTGCCCGCGATGAGCGGCGCCGGATGGAAATCGACCTTGATGACGATCTTCATCCTTCCAATAGCCGTCCAGTGGTGGGCCACGTGGTACCCCGGCGCGGAGCCGGGTGGCGGCGGCTACATTGCGCAGCGCATGCTCTCTGCGAAGGACGAGAAAAACGCCGTTGGCGCTGTGATGCTGTTCAACTTCCTCCACTACGCGCTTCGCAGCTGGCCGTGGCTCATCGTGGCGCTCGCCTCGCTGATCGTGTTCCCAGACCTCGAATCCATCAAGGCCGCCTTCCCGAACGCGCAGCAGTACGTGCAGAACGACACCGCCTATCCGGCGATGATCTCCCGCCTGCCCTCCGGCTGGCTCGGTCTCGTGGCTGCGTCCCTCATCGCTGCCTACATGAGCACGATTGCAACGCACCTCAACTGGGGCGCGTCCTACCTCGTGCAGGACTTCTACGTGCGCTTCGTGAACCCCAAGGCTTCTCCGAAGAACCAGGTGCTGGTCGGGCGCCTCTGCATGGTCCTGCTGCTCGTCGCGTGCGGCGTGATGGCGCTGATCCTGCGCA
This sequence comes from uncultured bacterium, assembly GCA_902779865.1. Taxonomy (GTDB): domain Bacteria; phylum Verrucomicrobiota; class Kiritimatiellia; order RFP12; family UBA1067; genus RUG572. Next base: position 21,534 of record CACZDG010000006.1, on the reverse strand, counting down.
ACGCGAAGGGCGGGTTCGACCTGATCCTCCAGATCGGCGCGGGCACGGGCCTCCTCTATATCCTCCGCTGGTTCTGGCACCGCCTGAACGCGTGGAGCGAGATTTCCGCGATGGTCATCTCCTTCCTCGTGGCGTGCTTCTTTGAATGGGGTGCGCCGGCGTGCGGACTCACGGGCTGGCTTGAAAGCGGATGGCGCGCGGAGTGGCTGAACCTCTCGGCGTGGAAACTCGTGCTGGGCGTGGCCGCCACCACGGTGGGCTGGATCCTCGTGACGCTGCTCACGCCGCGCGAGGACGCGGAGACGCTCCGCAAGTTCGACGAGAAGATCCACGCGAACCTGCGCGACCTGCCGGTCGGAATCCTCTGCATGGTGTTCGGCTGCCTTGCGGTGTGGAGTTGCCTCTTCGGCTGCGGCTACGTCATCTACGGTTGCGGCGGTGTCGCGAACGGCTACGCGCTCGGCGGTGGACTGCTCGCGGTTTCGGCTGTCGCCACGTTCGTGCTGATGAAGCTCGTTGGCAAGGCAAAGCTATCTTAAACAACTTCAAAACAAACTCAAAAGGAGCAAAGAGAAAATGACAAAGAAGACAATCGCAGGTGCGGCGGCCGCGGTGGCCGTTGCCGGAATGATGGCAGGTTGCTGCTGCCAGAACTGTGGAAAGAAAATAAAAATGTACACGAACAAAGACTTCTACGTCGGCGGAACGTTCGACGAGAATGGTATCAACAAGGGCGGCAAGTTCGACGGCGCGAAGGCGTCGGAGGCTTACTTCGACATGATGCGCCGCTTCGGCTATCCGGTGTATCCGGCCCTTCAAAACGACAAGCTCACGAACCCGAAGGAGGGTACGCAGTACCTCGGATTCTGGGCAATCGACTTCGCGAAGGGTGACTTCATGAAGTACGGCATGGGCGGCGTGATCTGGGTTGACGAGATCAAGGAGGAGTACTTCGGCCACGATATCTACCTGCTCCCGCTCCAGGCCCTCCCCGAGCACTGCCACAAGGCGGGCAATCCGGTCGATCCGGGCGTCGCCACGGACCGCTGGACGGGCGAGAAGTTCGTCGGCAAGAACATCCCCGCGAAGATGGAAAGCTGGCTCGTGCGCCACGGCTGGGTGTACAGCTTCTCGGAAGTCGGCGAGCCCAACCTCGACCAGTTCCCCGAAGCGAAGAAGATGCTCTCCGAACACCTCTTTGACCACAAGGCCAACAAGCCCACGAACCTCAAGTCGCTTCATGTCGAAAAGTGGACGGCAGACGGCGTTGCGCACAAGCTCCCCAAGGTTGGCTCCTGGCACTTCCTGATGGGCGGCACCGAAGGCGCTATCGTGAGCGAGTTCGCCAACTTCCACGACAGCAAGTGCAACCGCTTCTCCGTCCCTGGCGTGCAGTTCTAGCGGAGATTTCCAAGCGGGGCAGATCCCCGTATCTGAAGGAACGCCCAAGTGACGATCCGCAAGGCCGCTCCGCCGTCAGGCGGCGTGCCGTATTGGCAGAACTCGCGAAATCTGGACTTGACACAAAAAAATCTGTTATGATGTTGCCCGTCAAAGGCAATTCAGAGCAGAACAAGTGAAAGGCAAATAACCATGAAAGAGACTGTCATGCAAGGAAAGCCGTATGCGGGAAATCCGCACGTACGGTTTGACGAGGGGGCGGGCGCTTCGAGGCATTCGAGGCGTTCCGCTCTACTCTACAAAATCAACAAAATTCTGGGGGGGCTTAAAATAGTCGCTCTTCTTGCGATGAGTGAAGTTGTACACGGCGCGGAACTTGTCACCAACGGCGTGTCGTGGGTTTACACTGTCAATGACGCGACCAAGAACTTCGTGACATTGGACAAAGGATCAACTCCGCTGGAGGGCACGACAACCGTTGACGCCTCGTTGATTCCGTGGGAGTTTACCATCGACGGCACGCGGTACACCGTGACGGAAGTCGGTTCAGAAGCATTTCATGGAAAGAGCTGGCTTGTCGGGACGTTGACGTTCCCGGATTCCGTCACTTCGCTTGGCAGTCGCGCGTTCAGGAAGTCAAAGGTTAGCGGCGTTACCACCTTTGGCGGGATCACGACCATGGCCGACCGCGTGCTTGACGGCTGCACACTGAAGGGGGGGCTGCCCGCGCTTACGAAGGTTTCTTCAATTGGATATGCCGCATTCTGCGACTGCTCCGTCGAGGGATACGTTGTCCTTCATTCCGCCGTCAAGGAACTTGGCGATAACACTTTTTCTCAGTGCAAGATCACGGGCATAGACCTCCCGAAGGGTATGACGACGATCGGCACGGGTGTGTTTTACGCCAACCCCATCCCCGAGCTTACATTGCCCGACACCGTAAAGACAATCGGCGGCAGGCTCGTTAGCTTCAATACGAAGGTGACGACTTTTGTATTTCCGCGCTCGGTGACGACCATTGGCAAAGAGGCGTTCTGGGGTTGTACAAACCTGAAGGCGGTGTACATACCGGGGCCGCCATCGGTGAATTCCTCCGAACAGACGTATACGCGCGTAACCGGAACTGATATGTTCAAAAACGATACCAGTCTAAAACTTGTTCTTTTCGGTTCAAACACAAAACCGGAGAATGTGTCGCAGTTTTCCGTAGCCCAATCCACCGACTGCAAGGTGTTTCTGCCTGACAACGGATTCTGGGACGGCATCGCCCTTGGTGGAACCGGTAACGAAGCCATTTTCTACCACGGCTTCGATGGCGAAGGAAAATCCATGACATTTACGCCGACGACGGCGAAGGAACTGACAGACGTTCTTGGAGCGGCGGCGGATTTCAAATCCCTCTTCGGCCTTGACGTCAGGATATCTGTCACGAACGCGCTCGACTTGACCGGGGTGCAGTTTGATGCCGAAACGCTCGCGGCGATTCCGGTGACATTCGACAAGTTCATGTTTAAGGTCAATTCCCAGGAACAGCTCAACGACGTACTGGCGGCCCTGCCGGACTCTGTTACGGTCGGAATCGATCCTTCGTCCGCAGGAAAGGCTGAGTTGGCGATTCCGGACGGAGACAAGCACAATGTTTGGGTCTTGCTCCCGACAAGCGGCAAGTACAGGCCCTACATTGGTGGAATGAACATCATCTTGCGGTAAGGGAATGATAGCAATGTTGAAACCATATCTGGTTCTGGCAATGGGTCTCGTGGGGTTGGCGGCGTGTGCCGCCAACCTCCCTCCGGCCATTCTCGCTATGCCGAGTTATAACAAGGGGACGGGCGAGTTCCGTATGGATTACAACGGGCATACGCTTCTGCAGTTTATCTTGCCACCCGGTACGCAGCTCATCTACCGGAGAGCTCCGGGGGCGGGCATCCTCACGACGCCGCTGACGGAGCAGATTACCTTCGCGGTGAACAGTAAGCCCGTCGTGGCGAAGATGCGCTGGACGCTGAGCCCGGAAGCCTACTGCATGCGTCCCCGCCGCGCGAGGGGCGACGAGGCCATTCTCGGACAAGTCGGCGTACCGCTCGTCTTCGGCGTGAACGGGCTCTATTCGCTTGATGAGGATTTGCTCGTTTGCTGGACGGATCGCAACTGGCGTTGGACGGATGCCGAACTGCGGCGTGACGCGCTGGGACGCCTGACGGCGGAGATGGAGGTGACGCTGACAGCCGTCCCCTGGGTCGTGAACATGCGCATGCGCTACTACAAGGAACACATGGGGTATTCCTACTTCAATCCGTGGGCGAGAAAGCCGAAGTCGGAGCCGGTCGCGGGCTGGTGTTCGTGGCTCGCCTATCACAAGAACATCGACGAGGGGAAAATCCTCGGCGCGGCAGAGTCCCTTTCAAAGAAATTCGCGCCCTACGGCCTGACCCATCTTCAAATCGACGACGGTTTCCAAGACCCCAAGATGGGTATCACGCCTCAACGGAGCCACGCGGAGAGCTGGCTCGATCCGACCAGGGGTTTCCCGCGCGGCGTCACCAACACCGTGCCGGCCATTCGTGGGGCCGGGCTGCATCCGGCAATATGGATGAACACCGACATCAAAGTCTACGAGCGCAAGAAGGGCGACCGCGACATCGTATTTCGCGGCCGCGACGGATCACCGCTTCGTGTGCCGCTCTATGTCAGCCTAGGCACGGACGAGGCGCTTGAAGACACATTCGCGCCGCTCTGGCGCGCCTTTGCCGGCGCGGGATTCGAATACATCAAGATTGACGGCGTGCGCCACACATATTACGACGGATTCGGCACCGCCGTCCGCATCGGGTTGATCTCCACCGAAGAAGCCCGGCGACGGATGCGTCGCCTGTGGGAGACGGCGCGCACGAGTGTGGGCGAAAACGCATTCCTCCTAAGCTGCTGGGGGATGCAGTCGGAGTCGGTCGGCATGGTGGACGGCTGCCGCATCTCCACCGACACTGACACGTCCTGGGAGAAACTTTTCCTCCAGCAGTACGAACTGGCTCGCTATTGGCCGCTCCAGCGGATTCTGTTCCAGCTCGACCCCGACCACATCTGCGCGCGCTCCGAGCGTCCGTGGGCGGTGGCGACGCTTTCGACCGTCTCGCTGTGCGGCGGACTTTTCATGATCAGCGACCCTGTCGATGCCTACACCGACAGCCTGGCCCATGATATTCAGCGCGCGTTGCCGCCGTTGCCGACACGCCCCGCCGAAACCGCCCCCATCGACTTGTCGGAACCGGCATACGCCAACCATCGGGCAACGTATAAAGTCGATGCGAAGAACCCGCTGGACGAGACGAACTCCGGCGTGTTCGAGAACAGGGAAGGGGCTTCGCCGTTCGGGACGCTCTGGGCGCACCATTTCGCCAAGAACGGTCGCCGGTGGGCCGTTGTGCATCGCACGGCGCTCTTTTCCCTTCCCGCAACGAAAATTCCTCTGAAAAACCTCGGGCTTAACCCGGTGAAACGTTATGCGGCATTTGATTTCTGGCAAGGGCGTTTCATCGGCACGGCGAACGGCGTGCTTGACATGTCGGCGCTCGCGGCGGGAAACTCGCAGACCGTGATTATGCACGAAGAGGTCGGGCATCCAGCCTTCCTCGCCTCGTCGCGCCACGTCGGCGGCGGTTACGTCGAGCTGGAAAAGGAGGAATGGAACGCCCAAAAGGGGGTGCTGAACCTGACCTTTACCCCTCAACCGGAAGCCGTGACCGCGTATGTATACTGCCCTGCCGGCTTCTGTCCGCAGAAGGGCGCAGCAACCCAGGAAGAAATCGTGACGATCACGATACCTGCCTCTGATCGACGGCAGACGGCGGCCGTCAAATTCGGAGAATCTCGGCCGGGCCGTTTCCCTCGCCCGTAAGCGGCGAATCGCGGCGGATTGCGGACAACCATTTTTCCCTTGCGTTGGGTGCGTAGATTTGGCATAATAACCGCGTTGGACTTTTCAGACGCGCAAGGTCGTTTCCGCGAGTTCCGTCAAGCCGTGTGACTTGCCTCGCGAATGGCGCATAAGGAAGGTTCGGCAAGTGCCTTGAAGGAAGCAATCATGGAAAAGACGTACATGCACACCGGCATTCCGGTGGCCGAGAAGATGGATGGCATGACCTACATGGAAGGTCTGAAGGTCTGGATCTGCAACAACGAAGAGTACAAGATCGAGTACCTCTACTGGGAGAAGGATACGCCCTGCGCGTGGCGCATGGTGGCCGAGACGCACGTCGCCTACAAGGTTGCCGACGTCCAGGCGGCCGTGGACGAGGCGGTCAAGGCCGGCGCTGCCGTGCTGTTGCCGAAGTATTCGCTCGGCGGCACGTGCGCGATTGCCTACGTGGGCTACAAGAACGGCCCGCAGGTGGAGTTTTTCCAGGATTAAGGAGCAACGGCCATGATGAAAAAGTTTATCAACGACCCCGCGAACCTCACCAAGGAGCTCCTTGAAGGACTCGTGGGCTGCTATTCCGACACCCTCGCGCTCGTCAACGAGAAGATCGTGGTGCGCAAGACCCCCAAGAGCTCCGACAAGGTGGCGCTCGTCGCGTTCGGCGGTTCCGGACACGAGCCCGCGATGCACGGCTTCGTGGGCCTGGGCATGCTCGACGCGTGCGTGGCCGGCGACATCTTCGCCGCCCCCGGCGGCGAGAAGGTGTTCGAGGCGCTCGACTACGTGAAGCGCGACGCGGGTACGCTGCTCATCACCCTCAACCACAACGGCGACCGCATGAGCGGCTCGAAGGCCATGCGCAAGGCGCAGAAGGCCGGCCTCAAGGTGGTAGAGATCGTGATCCACGACGACATCGCCCAGGGCCCCGACACTCCGATCGAGGACAAGCGCGGCCTCGGCGGCGTGATTCCGTTCATCAAGGTCGTCGGCGCGGCGGCCGAGGAGGGCAAGAGCCTCGAGGAGATCGTCGAGCTCGCCAACAAGTTCAACGAGGGCATCGCCACGCTCTCCGTGGCACTCAAGGTGGCCACCCACCCGCAGAACGGCGGCGAGATCGGCGCCCTCGCGGACGACGAGATGGAGATCGGCATGGGACAGCACGGCGAAGGCGGCGGTGGCATCTCGAAGATGTGCACGGCCGACGAGACCGTGGAGAAGATGCTCCCCTCGCTCGTGAAGGCCACTAAGATCGCCTCCGGCGACAAGGCCCTCCTGCTCATCAACGGCTCTGGCGCCACCACTACGATGGAAATGCTCATCTGCTACCGCAAGGCGAAGTCCATGCTCGAGGCGATGGGCGTGACCGTGTTGCCCGGCAAGTGCGACGAGCTTCTCACCGTCCAGGAAATGGCCGGCTTCCAGATGATCCTCTGCAAGTGCTGCGACACGTGCGCAAAGTACCTCTCCGCCCCGGCCGACGCACCCTACTGGACCACTCGTTAAGCCGTGCTAAGATACATAGTCAGACGCCTTTTGGAGTTGATTCCGACTACGATCGGAATCCTCGTGCTCACGTTCGTGCTCTTCAACGTCGTCGGTGGTTCGTCCGCCGAGGTCGTATTGGGGAAGAACGCCACAAAGGCGTCCATCGAGGCGTTCAACAAACGCTATGGATACGACAAGCCGCTGATCGTGAACACGAAAAGCGGCGAGTCGTTCTTCGATTCGCAGTTCTTCCACTTCGTCGCGAACGTGGCGAAGGGGGAGTTCGGCGTTTCTACTGAACACCGCGAGCCGGTCCTCGACGTGCTGAAGCGCGGCGTGGGGCCGTCGCTCTCGCTGACTGTGCCGATGCTCGTTGGCGGCACTCTTCTCGGGCTCTCGCTCGCGCTGGGGTGCGCGGCCCTGCGGGGCAGCGCGTTCGACAGAAGCGTGCTCGTGATGTCAACTGTGCTGATGAGCGTGAACTACGTGGTGTGGGTGCTTGCCGGACAGTTCTTCCTCGCGTTCAAGATGCGGCTGTTTCCGGTGTGGGGCTACGAGAGCGCGTTCTACATAGTGCTGCCGGCTATGATCGGCGTATTGTCCTCGCTCGGCGTTGACATCCGCTTCTTCCGCACCGCCGTGCTGGACGAGATCTACAAGCCTTACGTGCGCACTGCGCGCGCGAAGGGGCTTTCCCGCACGAAGATCCTCGTTAAGCACGTGCTGCGCAATTCGCTTATTCCGATCATCACGTTTATCTCGCTGTCGATTCCGTACCTTTTCACCGGTTCGCTCCTGTTGGAGACGTTCTTCGGCATCCCTGGGCTGGGCAGCGTGTCGCTCAACGCGATAAACTCCGCAGATCTTGCCGTGGTACGCGCCGTGGTGTTGCTCGGCGCACTGCTCTACCAGGTCGTCAACCTAGTCACTGACCTCGCCTACGCGGCGCTTGACCCGAGAGTGAGGCTTGGATAGCATGAAGTCACTTTGGAACAGATTGAGCGTCGGCGGAAAACTCTGCCTTGTGGTGATCGCGGCGTACTTCCTTTGCGCGGCGTGGGGCGGCATACGCTCGGCGCGTGCGCGTTGGGCGGACGCCACACCCAGCTACAACGTCGTGGATGAAAACGCCCGCTACCAGCCGCCGTCCGCCGAACACTGGATGGGCACGGACAACCTTGGGCGTGACGTTTCCGCGCGCCTCGTTCAGGGCGCGTGGATTTCCTTCCAGGTCGGAATAGGAACGTCCCTCATCGCAATTCCCCTCGGAGTGTTGCTTGGTCTTCTCGGCGGATACTTCGGAGGGAAGGTCGATTCCATCGTGGTGTGGTTATGCGCGACTGTCGCGTCCATGCCAGGTCTGCTGTTCATCCTTGCCATTTCGCTTATCGCGGGCAAGGGAATACTCGGAATACTGCTCGGCATCGGACTCACCACGTGGGTCGGCGTGTGCCGCACGATCCGCGCGGAGGTGATGAAGCACCGCGACCGCGCCTACGTGCAGGCGGCGCGTGTGCTTGGATATTCGCACCTGCGCATCATGTTCAGGCACATCCTGCCGAACGTCGCCCACCTGATCCTCATCCAGTTCTCGATCCGATTCCCCGGATCCGTGTCCACCGAAGTGTTCATCAGTTTCCTTGGCATCGGAGTGCAGGGCGAACCGAGCTGGGGCGTGATGATCAACAACGCGCGTCTTCGCCTGTGGCAGGGCATCTGGTGGGAGATGACCGCAGTCACGTGCGCGATCTTCATCCTCGTGTTGGTGTTCAACCACCTGGCGGACGAACTTCGCGACATCCTCGACCCGGCCCTGCGCAACGAAAGGAACTGAGTCCATCCATGTTTGCAGCCGGCGTACCGCTTCTCTCTGTCGCGCTTTCCGTGGCCTTCCCCGCCGAAGGACAGAAACTCCCCGCAGTTGGGCGCACATACGTAATCGGCGCCGTTCAGGCCGGTCTGCAAGACCCCGTGACCGTGAACGGCGTGACTACGGGCGTTTGGCGCACCGGTGCTTTCCTCGCAATGGCTCCGGTCGTGCCCGGCACCAACACGCTGGAGGTAGTTTGCGGAAGCGAACGCCTCGTTCGCAGCTTCGTAGTTGCCGAACCTCCCAAGGCTGGAACGTGGAAACCGTTTAAGCCTGTAAGCTCTGAAGACGATTCGCGCCTTGCGAAACCGTCTGCATGGCGCACGCGCGGTACGCTCTTCATGAACAGGGTACGTCCTCGCCCGGACGACGGCGACGCGCTCTACTACCTTCCCCCGCAGTTCATCCTGCGCGGCGCGGAGGTGCAGGGCACCGACTGGATCGCCGTATGGCTTGATGGAAGGGTCGGATTCCTCCCGCCGACGTCGCTCGTGAAACTCCCCGCCGTGCCAGTGCCGTCCGCTAGCCAACCGGCTCCGGATCCCGCCGCCGGATTCCCGTCGTGTCCACCATATGGCGTACCGCCGTCAGCAGTGCGCATTCTCGTCGATCCCGGACACGGCGGCTCCGACACGGGCGCGATTTCCCCGCACGGGTGGTGCGAGAAGGACGTAAACCTCCTGCAGGCGTTTGCAATACGCGACGCGCTGAGGAAAGCCGGGTTCCAGGTGCTGATGACGCGCGAGGACGATTCCTTCCCGGCGCTCTACTCGCGCCCGAAACTCGCTTACGACGAGCGCGTGGACGCTTTCATCAGCGTACACCACAACGCGACACGGGCTGATCGCAATCCGCGCGAGGCGCGCCACACCACCACCTACGCATCGAACGAGAAGGGACTCGCCCTCGCTTCCGCGATACAGAAGCGCGTGGCCGAAGCTCTGCCGGATATTACTAACGCCGGTGCGCAGACCAAGTCTTTCGCGGTGTGCCGCAACCCCGCCGTGCCGAGCTGTCTCATCGAAGTTGATTTCATCAACTTCCCTGAAGGAGAAGAGGCGAGTTGGGATCCAGTGCGCCAGCGCAAAGTTGCCGCTGCGGTCGTCCGCGGCGTACAGGACTGGATGCATGAATAAACCTCGAAAAGCAGTTGCATAGGCAAGTTTGAAAGGAAGGCTAAAATGAAATACTTGAACATCGCTGTTGCAGTTACCGGTGCCGCAATGCTGGCGGGATGCTGTTGTCCGTGTGGTGGCAATCGGCCTTTTGCTGTGTTTCCGGATACGTGCGCCACGCCTGACGGCATGGCCGTTGATTCCAAGGGACGCCTCGTGATAGCCGCGCCGAACTTCAACGACACCACCAAGCCTGCGGCCATCTTTCGTCTTGACGAGCCGGGCGGCGAACCGTATCTTTGGGTACATGTTCCGCCGCTCGCGAAGACCGGCCTCGCAGCGCCGATGGGTATTTGTTTCGGACCTGAAGGCGATCTGTACGTGTGCGACAACCAGGGTTGGTCCGGTAGCGAGAAGGGTGCAGATGAGGGACGTCTGCTACGCCTTGACTTTGATGACGACAAGCTTGCCCGCTGCACAGTAATCGCAAGTGGCATGGAACATCCCAACGGCGTCAAGTATCACAACGGCATGCTCTACGTGACGCAGAGTAGCCTCTCGAAAATCAAGGATCCGTCCGGCAAGCTCGTGAGCGGCGTCTATCGCTTCAAGCCGACGGACAGTGGCATTGTCGTGAAGAACACGCGCGAAGACCCGCAGCTCATCCTCACGCTCGTAACGCAGAATCCATTTTGTCAGTACGGACTCGACGGAATCCTCTTCGACTCCAAGGGTGACCTTCTCCTCGGCAACTTCGGCGATGGCACCATCCACCGCGCAAGCTTCGACGCGGCAGGCAACGTAACCTCGTGCAAGGTCTTTGCAAAGACCGACTTTGACTACTCCGACCCGTCGGCGAAGGATTTCCTTCAGCGCGCGGTGAAGACGAAGATGCGCACTACGGATGGCATGTGCATGGATGACGCCGGAAACATCTACGTGGCCGACTTCTCGAACAACGCCATCGCCAAGGTCTCGCCGAATGGCACGGTCAGCGTCGTCAGGCAGGATCCTGACGGCAACGGTATGGACGGCGGACTCAACCAGCCCGGCGAACCAATCATTTGGAAGGGACGTCTCGTCGTCTCCAACTTCGACGCCGTCACCGGCCCCGACAAGGTGAACTCGAAGAAAGACGCCACCTGCACGCTGAGCGAGGTCGCTCTCGCGCCGGACGCCGTCAAGCGTCCCTGTTCCGGGATTACGTTCAAGGAAATGCCGTCGCTGATGCTGTACGGCGACACGACGCGGAGAGGAGAGAAACATTCGTTCGCGAAGGATCCCACGGTTATCCGCCACAACGGCCGCTATCTGATGTACTACAGCGTATGGTCGTACGACAATGAACATCTTCCCAAGGACTTCGGAAAGAAGCAAAATGGCTGGTGGGGCGCGATAGCCGAGAGCAAGGACCTTGTCCACTGGAAGCGCGTGGGCGACATCAAAGTAGATGGTCTGAACGTACCCGGGCAGCAGGAGATGTGGATAGCGCCGTGCGTGAAGAAAATCGACGGCAGGATACACATGTTCGCGCAGTGCCGTGTTAAGAGGCACGCTGGCAGGAACGAAAATCTCATCTGGCACGCGACGAGCGAGGATGGCCTTAACTTCAAGTTCACCGAGACGCATCCGATGTTCACGCCCCAGAACAAGTGGTCGATCGCTCGCGCCATCGATGCTGAAGTGTATCGCGTGGGCGACAGGCTGATGTTGATGTACGCCACGCGCGAGAAACCCGGTGCGCAGATACAGCGGCTCGGCATCGCCTGGGCACCTTATGCAAGCGATTGGGCGGCGGACAAGTGGACGGAGCTTTCAATCGAAAAACCGCTTTTCGAGCCGGAGCTTCCGTGGGAGATGAGCTGCATCGAGGCACCCACAGTGGTGGAGCGCAACGGTATCTGGTACATGTTCTACGCGGGAGCGTACAACCACGAGCGCCAGCAGATCGGCGTTGCGTGGTCTGCGGATGGCGTGAACTTCAAACGCTGGCGCGACGAGCCCGTGTTCCCGCACGGCAAGCCCGGATCGTGGAACGCATGGGAGAGCGGACACCCCGGGCTCTTCGTTGACGACGACGGACGTACCTACCTCTTCTATCAGGGCAAGGCCACGCGCACGGGCGACTACAACCTCTCCTGCGTCGAGGTCATTTTCAAGGACTGATCCAATCAAGAGAAACATGCCAGCCTATTTGGGGTATTGGATGCGCGTCTTCTGCATGGTGGGGCGAGGCGTCCCGCCGAGCCGCAAGAGCATAAGGAGCTTGAAACACTCCGTAATATCACCGACGCACCCCATACTTGCTACTTCACGTATGAGTCAGTTGTAAAACCTGGCCGCCAAAACCAGCTAATGGCACCACAAATCGGGCTTGAAGTCCAAAATTAATGCCCTTCAAGGTGGACGTATCTAAAGGGACATGTCCGTTTGCGCCAAAGAGACATGTCCGCTTGCTCCAAGGTGACATGTCCGTTTGCGCCAAGGTGACATGTCTGTTTGCGCCAAAGTGACATGTCTGTTTGCGCCAAAGTGACATGTCTGCTTGCGCCAAAGTGACATGTCTGCTTGCTCCAAGGTGACATGTCTGCTTAGGCCCATGCACCTTGGAGCATGAAGCAAAAGGATTTGGCCTTTGTCAAAATACAAGGTGAATGAGGTAGATGAGAAGTGACAAAACCGGTCCGAATCGTAATATCGCATGACAGTTTTTGGAGCATTGACTTAGGTCGAACGTGGAAAGTCGGACTAAGTGAAGTGTAGCGCGTTCACATTCTCTCCAGTCAATAGGTTATTGCCTAGGATGCAGGGATTTGGTATTATATCCGCTGTACATATTTTTATATGACATTCCGGGACGGCGAACAGCCTCCTGGTGGAATGCTGCATAATGGAGGTTTGAAGATGAAACTAACTGCGATAGTTGCTTCGACTATGTTAGTTGCTTCGACTATGTTGCTTGCACTTGCCGCAACTGCGGCGGAATGCAGGGACGGGACCTGTCCGATCCCCGCCGGCGACGGTGAGGCGACGTTCACGGCGCTTTCCCCCGTGCCGGAGTCCGCCGTGATGCCGGTAAAGCCCGCGCCGCGCCTAAAGTCGCTGGACGGCAAGACGATTGCGCTCGTGGGCGGCAGCTTCATGGCAAACGTGACGCATCCTGAATTGAAACGACTGATACTTGCGGAATACCCGACGGCGAAAGTCTATGTGTTGAGCGAGATCGGCTCGGCTGGGCCGTATCCGCGTCCGGGCGTGGTGCGGAGGGCGAAGGACGAGTTCCAGCGCAAGCTGAAGGAGTTCAAGGTTGACGCTGTCGTTTCTGGCAACGGAGGATGCGGACTTTGTACGCCGAAGGAAACTGGTTCGTGTATCGCCGCCGAAGTACTCGGAATCCCGTCCGTGATGATCGCCGCGCCGGGGTTCGTGAGGCAGGCGAAAAGCGCCGCTGCGTCTGCGGGATTGATGGAGCTGCGCATTGCGGAATATCCCGGCGCGTTTGCAAGTCACACGCGGGAAGAGTTGGTGGCGAACACGCGCAAGGTGTTGTGGCCGCAGGTGAAGAACGCCCTGACGGACGAATGTAAAATGGAAAGTGTAAAATGTAAAATGGCGGATGTGGTACAGCAAGTAAACCACACTGTCTCCGGTACGTTCGCTGAGATACAGCAGATATTCCTCGACTCAGGCTGGACGGACGGCTTGCCAATAGTGCCGCCCACTGAAAAAGCCGTTGCGGAGTTTCTTCGCTTCACCGATTTACCGCCCGAACATTCGCTTGGCGCGATTCCGCCTGTGCAACGTGGCGTGACGGTTCGGCATGTTGCCGTGAACGGCGTAATGGCGGGGTGTCCGCCGGAGTTCATGCCGCTGCTGCTTGCGTACGTCGAGGCGATGAAGGACGGGAACTTCCGTCGTCCGCTTGCGTCCACCCATGCGTGGACGCCGTACTGCTGGCTGAATGGCCCTGTCGCCCGCCAGCTTGGATTCGATTGCGGGCAGGGCGAGATCAACGAGCCGAAGAACGCAGTTCTCGGACGTTTCATCAACCTCGCCATGCTCAACCTCGGCGGCTACCGCGTGAAGGAGAACCGCATGGGGACGTTCGGTTACCTAATGCCGTGGTGTCTTGTCGAAGACGAGTCCGCCGCGTTGAAGGTCGGGTGGAAGCCGTGGCAGGTGCAGCGAGGTTACTCAATCGACGATTCCACGCTCACCGCCGCGTCGTCGATCAACTGGGGCAACAACCTCGTGCCCGCGACGTCGGACGGGCGTCGCATCAAGGACATGATTGCGTGGGACGCCGTTGAGAAGTCGCAGATGGCCGTTGCGAGCGGGATGCCATGCACCTACCGCGCGTTCTTCATCACCGAGGGCGTGGCGCGCGACCTTGCAAAAGACTATTCCTCGAAAGACGAGCTGTGTCGCGCCCTGGAGGATACGGCGCGCATTCCGCTAAGAAGCCGAGCGTTCGCGAACTACTGGGGCAACCCCGGCAGCGCGTTCGATCCGGAGAGATATCCCATCGCATGGCATGAGCGGCGAATCAGGCGGAATGAAAAGTCTGAAATGACTGACACGCCTCCATGGCTTGCGTGGACCGGCGCGGAGGAAATGGAGACCGTCCCCGCGATGTCCTACGGTAAGAGTGCGTTCATCGTGACGGGCGACCCTTCGCGCAACAAAGTGCTGACCGTACCCGGCGGCGGCTTCGCGACGATTAAGATTGCGCTTCCCAAGGCGTGGGACGCGCTGATGTCCGAACGTGGCTACAAGCCGATTGGGGAATTCCGCTGCCGCCGTCCTTAGCGGTTGCGGCGCGTCAGAGATTGTGGCGGTTGACGAAATAGACCGCGCCCACCATGCAAAGCAGCGCCCAGAGGTAGTCCCACCGCCAACGCTCCCCCATGAAGAGGATCATGAACGGGATGAACACGCACACCGTTATGACCTCCTGCATGATTTTCAGCTGGGCCACGTTCAGTCCGGATGCCGCGCCGATCCTGTTCGCGGGCACGGCGATGATGTACTCCACGAGCGCGATCAGCCAGCTGACGGCGATGATGGCGGCAAGCGGCCAGACGGATCCTCCCGGCTTCTGCAGGCGCAGGTGCCAGTACCAGGCTATCGTCATGAAAAGGTTGCTGGCCACCAGCATTCCTGCCGTGGCCACGACTCCCCAGTGTCTTGAAATTTCGCTCATGGGGATAAAGTATAGCACACGAAACTCCGCACGTCACGTCCGATTACGGGAAATTGGCGGGTACTTCAGTCGTTATGCTTCCCACTGTAGTGTTCGTTTTTACTTGTGATGGCGAAAGGAATATTGTACACTTGCGATATGTTTTTTAGGAACAATAGATTGATGGTACACGGTAAGATAGCTGCGGTATTCGCGGTTGCCGTGTTGGTGTGGTTTCATGCATGCGGCGCGTCGAAGGACGTGCTCGAGGAATGTGCGGCGCAGGTGCGACTGATCAACGCCGACGCGTTGAAACGCCTTGCGGACGACTGGGCGAAGACGTCCGGCGCCGACGCGAATGACGTTGCCGCCGTGAGGGCGTTTGCCGCGACGGTCGAGAGCGAGAAGAAGGCCGCCGAAAAGGCGCTCGCCTCCGGCGACGCCGCGCCCGCGCAGGCGCTGCTTGTGCGCCAACGCCGTCTCTTGTCCGCGCATCCGCTCGTGCGCGACCTCTCCATCCTCGCCGTGAAGCACCGCGGCGGCGATCCGCGCCGGGACGCCCATCCGGCGCAACCGAATCTCTCCTGCTACAACCACCTCATCGTCGATCGGAACAGGGCCGCGTCGCTGGTCGTCCTCTCCGGCTTCCGCGACGAAAAGCCGGCCGAGCGCGAACTCTACAAGCACACGGGCACGATCCACTCGGTGGACCTCAACTGGGACGGACGCCGCATCCTTTTTGTGGGCCCGGATCCGGCGCGGGGCAAGGCCTGGCGGCTCTTCGAGACGGATGCGGACGGCGCGTCGGCGAAGACGCTCCTCCCGACGAACTTCATCCACGAGGCGGCGGACTGCTGCTGGCTTCCCGACGGGCGCATCGTGTTCACGTCGGACGCCGGCGAACAGGGGCTTCCGTGCGAATCGGGGCGGCTGCGCATGAGCAACAGCTACCGCCTCGACCCCGCAAACGGCAAGGTGGACCGCCTCACCTACGACCAGGACTCGAACTGGTACCCGAGCGTGCTCAACGACGGACGCATCCAGTACGTGCGCTGGGAATACTGCGACGTGCCGCACTTCTTCAGCCGCGTGCTCATGACGATGAACCCCGACGGCACGCGCCAGATGGGCTTCTACGGCTCGAACGACTACTGGCCCAACCACTTCGGCAGCCCCTTGGCGATTCCGGGCGACAACGGCAAGTTCATCGCCGTCGCGACTGGCCACCACTCCCCCAAGAGCGGAAAGCTCGTCCTCTTCGACGCCGCGCGCGCACACGCCGGACCCAAGGGCTGCGTCCAGATGCTGCCCGGCTGGGGCAAGCCGCCGGACGACAAGATCATGGACGGACTCTACAATGGCAGCTATCCGCGTTTCCTGCAGCCGTTCCCGCTTGGTAGTTCCCCGGCGGACGGCGCGGGCAAGTTCTTCCTCGCGGCGATGAAGTCGTCCAAGAATTCGCTCTGGGGCATCTACCTCGTGGACGTCTTCGACAACATCACGCTTCTCGCCGAATGCGAGGGCTGGTGTCTCAACGAGCCCATCGCGCTTGCCGCACGGAGGCGGCCGCCCTCAATACCCGACCGCCGCCGCGAGAACGTGCCGTACTGCACGATGTACTGCGGCGACCTCTACCAGGGCGAGGGGCTGAAGGGCCTTCCGCGCGGAACGGTGAAGTCCGCCCGCATCTTCGCCTACCACTACGCCTTCAACCACACCGGCAGCCACCAGGCGGTCGGCGTGGAGTCGTCGTGGGACATGAAGTACGTTCTCGGCGAGGTGCCCGTGACGGAGAAAGGCGGCATCTTCTTCAACGCGCCCGTCAACACGCCGATCTCGATCCAGCCGCTCGACGCGGAAGGGCGGGCCGTTCAGCTCATGCGTTCCTGGACCGTCGGCATGCCGGGCGAATACGTCTCCTGCATCGGCTGTCACGAGAATCCCAGCGTGACGGCGCGTCCGCTGCAGATCGTCCAGCGCGCGCCGGACACGATCAAGCCGCCGGAGGGACGCGACAAGCCGCGCACGTGGAGTTTCCTGCGCGAAATCCAGCCGATCCTCCAGCGGCGCTGCTCGGGCTGCCACGACAAGGACCCGTGCGAAGAGGTGGCGAAGTGTCCGCAGGACAAGCAGGGCGTGTTCGTGTTCTCCATGGACGCCTACCCGCTCTTCACGCGCGGCGACAAGCCGAACCTGGCGGATTTCCGTCCGATGGAGATCCAGCTCAAGAATTTCAGGGACGACCACGTGGGGTGCTACTCGAAGAGCTACTTCTACCTCCAGCCCTACGTGCGGCGTCCGGGTCCGGAGTCCGACTACTACCTCCAGAACCCGCTTGAGTACCACGCCAATACGAGTCCGCTCGTGCAGATGCTCAAGGCGGGACACCACGGCGTGGAGCTGACGGACACGGAATGGCGCCGCCTCTACACGTGGATCGACCTCAACGCGCCGTTCTGGGGCACGTGGACCGATCAGGTCGAGTACTTCCGCATGCGCGGCGACCGCGTCTGGGCCGGTTCGGGTCGCTCGCACGAGGAACAGCAGAAGCTGCTGGAGTATTCCCATGCGCGTCGCCAGTACGGCGAACGGAACTTCCAGGGATTCTGGGATCCGAAGAACGATCCGGAGCTTGACCGCTACACGTACCGCGACGCGGAGAGGGACATCCCGAAGATCGCGTTCGAGCCGCCGAAGAAACCGGCGGTGAAGCGCGTGTCGGCGAAACCGGTTCAGAGCGTGAAGCCCTCGAAGTTGCGCGTGGAACTGGATGCGCCGGGCGGACGGATCGCGTTCCGCCGGACGGCACCGGGCGTGTGGATGGCCGAGGGCGAGCTACCGCTTGCGAACTGGCTCGCCTACGAGCCAGAGCACCGGAACGGTTTCATCGACTGGGTGGGCAAGGACCACTATGCGCCGGGAACGTCCGCCGAACGTCATGACCTGCCCGTCATCCGCGTGTCGTTCGACGAGGCCAAGGCATACGCCGCCTGGCTCTCCGATCAGACGGGCGTGAAGGTGCGCCTGCCTACGGAGACGGAATGGGAACATGCGGCGCGCGCGGGCGTGTCGGGCGACTATGCATGGGGCGGGGACATGGCCGATTTTGCGAAGGTCGCGAACCTCGCTGACGCGTCCGTCGAGAACCTGCCGAACCAGTTCAAGGTGTTCAACTACCATCTGCGCTTCATGGGGGCGAACGACGGCGAGATGACGCTCGGCTCTGCGGTGAAGCACCGCTACGGCGCGAACGCGGCGGGGCTCTTCGACATGATCGGCAACGTGGAGGAGTGGTGCGTTGGGCCGTCGGGCGAGGCCGTCGCCCGCGGCGGCGCGTTCAACGTGCTGCCGCGCATGGCCACCTTCGACCGCCGGAACACGTACTTCCCCTGGCAGCGCGTCTTCAACGTGGGCGTGCGCCTCGTGCTGGAGCCGGGCGTTGAATCCGCTAAAACCTCTTGCGGAATAGACTGCGAATAGGGTATATTGACGTTCCAAGTTGCGTCAAGTTTTGCGACTGCGGTATTGTGTGCGGCGCGGATAAAGGGTATAATATTCGCACTTCACCAAAATGAAAGCAGATAAAATGGACAGCAAATCTTCGATGGCGGGTTTCGCCGCCCTGCTCGACCAGCAGCTCAAGGGTTTCCGCAAGGGGTTCAACCCCGGCGACACTGTTTCCGCGCGCGTTGTGCGCGTGGGCGAGGAATACGTTACGCTCGACGTCAACGCCAAAAACGTGGGTCTCATGCCTGTTGCGGACGTCACCGACGACGAAGGCGAGATCACGGTCAAGCGCGGCGACGTGATCGACGTGTCGTTCGTGTCGATGCAGAAGGATGCCTACATCTTCGCCAAGGCAGACGTGGCGGAGTCCGCCGCGATGGTGTCCGTTGACCAGACGATTCAGCACGCCTTCGACAACGGGCTTACCCTTGACGGCACCGTGGAGAAGGAAGTGAAGGGCGGATACGAGGTGACGGTGTGCGGACAGCGTGGGTTCTGTCCGTACTCCCAAATCGACCGCGTCCGCAAACCCCCGGCGGCAGGCGCTGAGAACCCGTACGTGGGCAAGAAGTTCCAGTTCGTCGTGCAGGAGTACGGCACGGACGACCGGGGCGCGAACTTGATCGTGAGCCGCAGGGCCGTGCAGGAGCGCGAGCTTCAGGTTGCAAAGGACTACCTGCGCGATACGTTGGACGAGGGGCAGACCCTCAACGGAACAGTCGTCAAGGTGATGAACTTCGGCGCGTTCGTCGATTTGGGCGGCGTGGAGGGGCTTGTGCCCGTGCGCGAGATTTCGTGGGACAAGGTGAACGACCCCAACGACTTCCTCAAGGCTGGCGACCTTGTTACCGTGAAGATTCTCTCCCTCGACTGGGAGCGCGACCGCATTTCGCTTTCCATCAGGCAGTGCCAGGCGAAACCTCTCAAGCCGCGTACGCCCGAGGAAATCGCGCGCGACGCGGAGGCGCAGGACGTCGCAGACTGGATGGAGGCGCACAAGGGCGAGACCGACTCGTTCAGCTCGCTCGGCAGCGCATTCGACGGACTGAAGCTGTAAAGGACTAAGCCTTATGAAGACTCCCGCACCCTCAACGCCGCTGAACGTGGCGCAGAAGATCATTGCCGCCCATCTCGTTGAGGGCGACCCCGCCAAGGACGCCGAACTCGGCATTCGCATCGACCAGACGCTCACGCAAGACGCGACGGGCACGATGGCGTACCTCCAGTTCGAGTCGATGGACGTGCCGCATGTCCGCAATGAACTCGCGGTGAGCTATGTCGATCACAACACGGTGCAGATCGGCTTCGAGAACGCCGACGACCACGACTTCCTCCAGTCCATCGCGAAGAAGTACGGCGTCGTGTATTCCAAGTGCGGCAATGGCATCTGCCACCAGCTCCACCTCGAGCGCTTCGGCAAGCCGGGGAAGACGCTCCTCGGCAGCGACTCCCACACGCCCACCGGCGGCGGCATCGGCATGGTCGCGGCCGGCGGCGCGTTCCACATCCCCACGCCGAAGGTGCGCGGCATCAAGCTCACGGGACGCCTCCCGAAGGGCTGCAGCGCGAAGGACGTGATCCTCAAAGTGTTGGAGAAATACGGCACGAAGGGCAACGTGGGCTGGATCTTCGAGTACTTCGGTTCTGGCGTGAAGACGCTCGACGTACCGAGCCGTGCCACGATCACGAACATGGGCGCGGAGCTGGGCGTGACGACGAGCGTGTTCCCGAGCGACGCCGTTACAAAACAGTTTCTCGCCGCCCAGGGGCGTGCGAAAGATTGGATCGAGCTCGTTGCCGACAAGGGCGCGACGTACGACGACGTCTTTGAGCTCGACCTCTCAAAGGTTGAGCCGCTCATGGCCGCCCCGCATTCGCCTGGCAACATTGTCACGGTGAAGTCGCAGAAGGGCAAGAAGGTCAACCAGATCATGATTGGCTCCTGCACGAACAGCTCGTACCGCGACATCCGCACAGTGGCGCTCATACTCAAGGGTAAGCACGTGGCGGAGGACGTGGAGGTTGGCATTGCATGCGGTTCGCGTCAGGTGGTGAACATGCTCGCGGCCGATGGCTCGCTCGCGATTCTCATCAAGGCCGGATGCCGCATCCTCGAGAACGCCTGCGGCTTCTGCATCGGTGCGCACATGAGTCCGCGCACGGGTGCCGTGTCGCTGCGCACGAACAACCGCAACTTCGAGGGCCGCAGCGGCACGAAGAGCGCGCAGGTGTTCCTCGTCTCGCCCGAGACGGCGGCCGTGAGCGCGCTCACGGGAAAGGTGACCTCTCCGCTCGGCGCGAAGATCCCGTCCGTGCCCGCGCCAAGGAAGTTTCCGATAGACGACTCCATGTTCCTCTACCGCGCGACGGCGGGGAAGGGTGTGCGTAAGACGGAGATCGTGCGCGGGCCGAACATCGCGACCGTGCCGAAGGGCGTGCCTCTCGCGGCGTCCTACAAGGCCGTGTGTGCGATCAAGGTTGGCGACAAGATCACGACGGACCACATCATGCCGGCGGGCGCGCGACTCAAGTTCCGCTCGAACATCCCGCAGTACGCGAAGTTCGTGTTCGAGCCGTGCGACCCCACGTTCCACGACCGCTGCCTCGCAAACTGCGAGAAGGGGATCGTGAACGTAATCGTGGCGGGCGAGCGAGCACGCGGCGCTTTGCCCGATGTACCTTGGCGTCAAGGCGGTCCTCGCCAAGTCCATCGAGCGCATACACCGCGCGAACCTCATCAACTTCGGCATCGTGCCGTTTGTATTCGACGACCCGAAGGACTACGACCGCCTCCAGGCTGGCGACGCCCTCGAGCTCGTGGATATCCGCATGGCTGTCGAAGGCGACGGCAAGGCGACGTTCAAGGTGGGCAATGCCACTTTCACCGCCACGGCCACGCTCTCCCCGCGTGAGAAGCACCTCATCCTCTGCGGCGGCCTCCTCGCCTCGTTAAGGTAAAGGGGGTGCAAAGACTTTTTTCTGCAAGGTCATGCCGATTTCGTGCAGATTACCTGCTTGAGATTGCGCAACCGCCAGTTGAAGAACTCGTCTAGGCGTC
>CACZDG010000005.1 GCA_902779865.1 uncultured bacterium | reverse complement strand
TCTCTTGTTGCAGTTTTCATGTTCTTTAGTATACTAAAGAATACGCGCAAAGTCAAGGGGCCAGATGAATTTTTTACAGAAAAAACTCGTTGCACCCCATATCGCACATGGCATAGGCATAGGCTTGTATAAGCATGGAGATTGTGGTAAACTATGTTCGTTTTCTAGGAGGAATATTGAAATGGCAGCAAAGCGAGTGAAAAAAACGGCGGACAAGGCGAACCCGCGCATCCTTATCGTCACGCCTGAGATCACCTATCTCCCGGAAGGGATGGGTAACCTCTCTGGACGCATGAGCGCGAAGGCGGGCGGCATGGCGGACGTTTCCGCATCGCTCGTCGGCGCGCTGTTCGACCTCGGGGCGGACGTACACGTGGCCCTTCCCCACTACCGCCGCATGTTCCACGAGGAGACCGGCCAGCTCGTCGCGGACGAACTGCGCCTCTACAAGAGCCACATGTCGAGCGAGCGCATACACCTAGCCGAGGACCGCTGCTTCTACTACCGCGACCACGTCTATTCACGCGGCAACGGCAACGCGAAGCTCGCGCTCGCCTTCCAGCGCGAAGTCATCAACCACGTGATCCCCGAGGTGCAGCCCGACCTCATCCACTGCAACGACTGGATGACCGGCCTCATCCCAGCCGCCGCGCGCCGCATGGGCATCCCCTGCCTCTTCACGGTCCACAACATCCACACCCACAAGCTCACGCTCGCGCAGATCGAGGACTCCGGCATCGACGCAGCCGAGTTCTGGGGCAACCTCTACTACGAGCGTCCACCCTTCAACTATTTCGAGAGCCGCGATACGAACCCCGTTGACCTCCAGGCGTCCGGCATCTTCGCGGCGCACTTCATCAACACCGTCTCGCCCACGTTCCTCAAGGAAATCGTGGACGGCTGGCACGGCTTCATCCCGGATTCCGTCCGCAACGAAATACGCGGCAAGTACTTCGCCGGGTGCGCGGCAGGCATCCTCAATGCGCCGGACAACTCGGACAACCCCGCGACGGATCCGCATATCCCATTCAACTACGGTCCCTCTGACCACCGCGAGGCGAAGCGCAAGAACAAGCTCGCCTTCCAGCGCGAGATGGGACTCGCCGAGGACGCCGACGCACCTATCTTCTTCTGGCCGAGCCGCCTCGACCCCGTGCAGAAGGGTCCGCAGCTCCTCACGGACATCCTCTACCGCTTCCTCGACAAGTATTGGCAGGACGGTGCGCAAGTGGCCATCGTCGCGAACGGCGCCTTCCAGCAGCCGTTCTGGGACATCCTGAACTTCCACGGACTCCAGGGGCGCCTCGCAATGCACGACTTCGACGGACGCCTCTCGCAGCTCGGCTTCGCGGCGAGCGACTTCATGCTCATGCCGTCCCTTTTCGAGCCATGCGGTCTCCCGCAGATGCAGGCTCCCATCTACGGTTCGCTTGCCGTCGCCCACAACACCGGCGGCCTCCACGACACCGTCGAGCCGCTTGATATCACCCGCCACACGGGCAACGGATTCCGATTCGACACGTACGACTCGAACGGACTCTTCTGGGCAATGGACCAGGCTATGGCGTTCTGGCACTGCGCTCCGGAAGTGCGCGAAGCGGAAATCGCGCGAATCATGGACGAGTCACTGCACCGCTTCAACCATGAGGCGTGCGCCCGCGAGTACATCATGCTCTACGAGCAGATGCTACACCGCGCGCTCGTGCGCGACTTCTCCGACGGGCACTGACACAATCTTTTTCAGCTCCCCCAAACCCGAAACAGATGAAAAGACTGACGTATGCCGTGCTCGCCGCAACGGTGGCTTTTGCCGTAAATTCAGATGGCGCGACCCAGCGCGACTGGTCGGAGATATTCCTCGCATCCTCGCCTTCGCTCGCTCCTGACGGCTCGTTCCTCGCGTTCGAGTGGAACGGCCGCATCTGGCGTGCGTCGCCGGACGGCGGAGTCGCCCAGCCGCTTACCGACGGTCCTACGGACTACACACCTTTCGTCTCACCTGACGGACGCCGAGTGTTGTTCACATCCTACCGCGAAGGCAGTGAGCAGCTCTTCGAGATATCGCTTGGCAAGGACGGCCTCGCGGAATCCTTCAGGCAAGTGTCGTTCCATTCCGAGGGCACAACTCCCCACGGATATTTCCCCGACGGGAAATCCGCCGTGGCTGTTGTCCGCCGCGACTTCTCAGCGCCCGTCGCCGGCGGCGCACGGCGCAGAGGTTACCGCGCAGTATCGGTCCCTGTTGCCGAGCGCGGCGCGGAAAAGTTGCTTTTCAACGCGCCAGCGCGCGATCCCGCAATCTCGCCAGATGGCTCGAACGTCCTCTTCGTGGCGCATGGTGACGGAGACTCGCCAGATTACCGCAAATTCCCCGCGTCGTCTTCAACAAGCGCCTCCGGCGACGTATGGCTCTACAACATCGCTGACAAATCTTTCCGCGCGCTCGAAACGTCGCCACGCGACGAGCGCTGCCCGCTGTGGGCGCCTGGCGGCAAGGGATACTACTTCCTCTCCGACGAAGGCGGCGTCAGGAACATCCGCTACCGTACGCTCGCCAAGGGAACCGCAGTCCGCCAGATTACGTCGTTCACCGACGACCATGTGTTCTGCCCCACTCTTTCGCGCGACGGGCGCATCATGGTGTTCCGCAAAGGGCTCGACTTCTGGCGCATCGACCCAACGGAGAACAAGCCGGTGGCGAAGCGGCTTTCGCTCAAACCAGCCGGAGGCATGGCGGACATTCCGCGCACGCGCCGCAGGTGGTACAACAAGGCGTGGAACAACGACGGAATCGGCGATGTCGCCTTCACGGACAACGGCTCGACAATCGTCTTCACGGCCGGCGGCGACATCTTCGCCATGAACACATCGTCGCGCAATCCCGTGACCGTACACGGCTCCTCACGTTCCCACGAGCGCGACCTTGCGTTCTCGCCGGACGGTTCAACGCTCTACTTCCTCTCCGACTTCGGCGACCATGTCGATCTGTGCGCCGCTCGGCGGGATCCACACGCGAGCGGCTGGGCCTCAAGCATGCACTTCAGATTCAAGACGCTCGTTAGCGACGGCAAGAGACGCGAAAATCTCTCCCTCTCACCAGACTGACGCCTCCTCGCATGGTGCGATCCGACCGGACACCTCACCTTTGCCGATACGAAGACAGGCGAGGAATACGCCTCCCCCGCAAAGTCATCCAAGTGCGAAAGCTACGCCTGGGCGCCGGACGGACGCTACGTAGCCGCCGCGTTGCGCGACGGATGCGGACAGTTCGACGTGTGGATCATCGCGACGTATCCGAAATGGCCGAACGGCGAACCCGCCCCTGCGCCGTACAACCTCTCGCGCGGATGGATGTACGACGGCGAACCAGCGTGGTCCCCAGATGGACGTATCATCGCATTCTGCGGACGCCGTACGGGAAGCGGCGACAAGCTCATCGTGCAATATGCCTATTTGAACCCAGACGACGAAATCAACGAACGCAACGGTCGCAAGCCGAAGGACGGGCGCTACAGAATCGTATTCAAGGGACTCGCAGACCGCATCCGCCTGACGAAGGCCACGGGGCACGATCTCTTTTTCTCACCAGATTCACGTACGCTCGCCGTCAACAGCCACGACGAGACCTCCATGATCCGCATCCCGTCAAGCCTCGAACCCAAGAAGGCGTTCTCCAAGGTCGGCATACCGAAGGCCTGGATCATGACGCAGGACGGAAACAAATTCCTGCGGATCATCGACGGTCTCCCCGCGTGCGGCGATACGACATACCCCTTCAAGGCGTTCCAGACGACCGACCTCGCCGATTACCGCGAACTCGCTTTCCTCACCGCATGGGCAACGGTGCGCGACAACTTCTGCGACTCTTCCATCCGCAGCGTGGACTGGAACGCAGTCAGGGAGAAATATCTCCCCGCCGCACGCAACGCCCCTTCGTGGAACGTGTTCCGCGACGTGCTACATCTGATGTACGGCGAGATTGACGCATCGCACGTGGGATTCGCCTTCAACCACATTTCGCGCAAGACATGGGGCACGCATCCAAACAGCCACGAATGGTCGCCCCAGACGGCATGCGCGGGCGCGAGGTTCGATCCCGAGTGGACTGAAGACGGATGGCGCGTTGCCGACGTCATACCCGGCTCGCACGTCGATTGCGGCGAAAACGGACTCGCCGCCGGCGACGTGGTGCTGTCCGTGGACGGCAAACACCTCAATCCCGGCATGGACTACGCCGAGGTGTTCAGCGCCCCGACAGGCCATAAGTTCCGATTGCTCGTGCAGCCTCCGAACGGGGCGCGGCGGAAACTTCTCGTCATCGATTCCCTCGACTTCGACAAGGCGCGCGACTACCTGCGCAAGGCGGAGATCGCGGAGACGCGGCGGCGTGTACACAAGGAGGGCAACTTCGGATACATCGCCGTGGACAGCATGGATGCACATTGCGCCGGCGCATTTGCGGATTCCGTCGTCTCCGAGTGCTACGGGCGCGACGGCGTCATCGTCGATGTGCGCGACAATGGCGGAGGCAGCACTGCGGACAGGCTTCTCGACATCCTAATCTGCCGCCAGCACACTCGAACGCTCTTCAGGGGAGACGTCCCGGAGGGGTACCTTCTGTCGTATTGGGAACGCCCCGCCGCGCCGTCAATACCGCTCGTCGTGCTGATGAATGAAAGAACCGGGTCAAACGCCGAGGCGTTCGCGCACGCCATCCGCCAGGCGAAACGCGGCCTCCTCGTAGGAAACGCTACGCCGGGCGACGTAATCGCCACATCCGAAGCACCCCTTCTCGACTGCGGCACGATGAACGTGTGCCACGCCGGAATGTTCCTCATGGACGGAACTGACATGGACCGCCATGGAGCGCAGCCTGACGTAAAAGTGGATATCACGCCCGATGACTACGCCAGCGGACGCGACCCGCAGCTCGAAACCGCCATAAGGGAACTCAGAAAACTAGCGGCGGAAAAATCGAAAACCAACCTCCCGCCACTGTCGTATTAAGCAAGCATCAGCGCGCGTGCGGCGGCAAGGGCGCGGCCGCGGTGCGAAATCTTGTTCTTCTCCACTTCGCCGAGAACGGCGAAGGACTTGTCGTACCCGTCTGGAATGAACAGCGGATCGTACCCAAAGCCCGCGTCGCCGGACGGCTCGTGCGCGATGCGCCCGGGGCAGTGCCCAGTCACGACGTGCTCGCGACCTTCAGGATCGACAAGCGCGATTGCGCACGTGAAGCGAGCGGCGCGATCCTCCACGCCTTCAAGGTTCTTCAGCAACAGGGCGTTGTTCGCTGGCGTGCTGCACGGCTCGCCAGCATAGCGCGCGCTGCGTACGCCAGGTGCGCCACCGAGAGCCCGCACTTCGAGGCCACTGTCGTCCGCCATCGACCACTCGCCCTGATGGTGCGCGGCAACTGCCCGCACCTTGATGAGAGCGTTCCCGGCAAAATCAGGAGCGGTCTCCTCCACGTCAGGATCTTCCGACGCGATTTCAAACCCCGGCAGTATTTCCCCAATCTCGCGGAGCTTGTGTGCGTTGTGCGTTGCCACATTGAGTTTCATCGATTGCCCTTCTTTCCTTTACAACAACTCCACCGGCGTCTTCCGCGCAGCGCCGGGGATGTCCACCACGAAGCGCGGAAGCCCAAGACCTCCAATCCGCTCCGCGCACACCCGTGCGAGGCGCTTTGCCTTCTCTACAGGTACGCGAAAGTGCGCGACGCCAGCGACGGGGTCACATAAAAACACGTAATACGGACGCACACGTATGCGTTGTAATGCGCGGAAGAGATCGAGCAGCGCCTTCTCCGAATCGTTCACACCGGCGAGCAGAACGGTCTGGCACGATACTGGTATGCCCGCATTCACCAGGTTTGCACATGCGGCAGACGCCTCTGGCGTAATTTCGTCCGCATGGTTGAACTGCACATTGGCCCACACCTTGCCACAAGCGGCGAGACTTTCGGCGAGCGAGCGCGTAACGCGCGCTGGATTGACGCACGGGGCGCGCGTACAGAGGCGAACCACGTCCACTTGCGGCAAATCGGCGAATGCGCGCACGAAGCGCATCACCTCCTCGTCGGGCAGTACAAGCGGATCACCACCAGAAAGCAGCACATCGCGCACTTCGGGACGTTCCTGCACGTAGTTGACGCATGCGGAAAGTTCCTCTTCCGTACGCACTACCTCCGCATGGCGAAGCAGCCCCTTGCGCGTACAATGGCGGCAGTTCATGAAACAGGCGTTGGACGTCATCACCAGCACACGATCGGGGAAACGCTGTTTCAGTCCGAAGCAACCGCTCGACTCGTCCTCCTCGCCGAATGGATCATGGCCGACGTTCTCTTCTTCCTCAAGCTCGCGCTCGTCCGGCTCCAACTGACGCCGGAACGCCTCGCTCCGAGCCGCAAGCGCCCGCGCATACGCGCAGGCGACGAAAGGGAAGCGCTCTGCCGCGCCCGATATGTTCAATGGCCTGTCCACGGAATCAGTATATCAAATTCTCATTGCTACTTCCAGTCGATGCAACAACCGTCAAAGTCAAGCGCTATGCTCACGTGGCGCGAGGGTGCGCCTTCATGTATTCGTCCTTGAGACGCTCGACGGAAACGTGCGTGTATATCTGCGTTGTCGCGAGCGAGCTATGCCCGAGCATCTCCTGTACGCTTCGCAAGTCGGCGCCGGCGTCGAGGAGGTGCGTGGCGAAACTGTGGCGGAGCTTGTGCGGAGAGAGGTCCATCGGCAAATCCGCCGCCATCAGCCACGTCTTCATGCGGCGCTGTGCCTCGCGCGGTCGGAACACAAGCCCGCGCTCGTTGAGAAAGACGTTCGCGGTGTCGGCGTCGCCGTTCTGGAACAGTTCGCCTGCGGCCCTACGAAGATCACGCAACACCTTGCAAGCGGGCTTGCCCAATATGCAGAGGCGTTGCTTTGAACCCTTGCCCGTCACTATGACGCTTCCAGTGTCGAAGTGTATCTGCCCCCATGTGAGCGAGACCATTTCGGAAATACGGCAGCCGGTGGAGTAAAGCGACTCGAACAACGCGGTGTCGCGCAGACAGGCGTAGGTCTCCTGCTGGGTCACTTCGCACTTCTGCGCCTCGCGTCGTGCGAGTTCCAGTCCTGGAGCCTCGATGAGGCGGCGTATCTCGTCCTGCGAGAGAACCTTCGGAAGCGGCTTTGGCAGTTTCGGTCCGCGAAGTCCGCCGAACGGGTTTGACGGGACTTTCCCCTCGCGCGAAAGGAAACGGAAGAACGTGCGCATGGAAGCAAGCTTGCGGCGCATCGTAGTGGCGCGCGCCTCGTCGCGGGCGAACGCCATGAGGAAGGCCCTCGCGTCCTCGGGGGTGACAGCAGCCCAGTCGAACGGAGGCTGTGATTCAGGTCCCCACCGGAACGCCGCGAACTGCTCGAGGTCTATCTCGTACCCAGCGACCGTGCGTTCGGACGTGTTCCGCTCGGCGAGCAGAAACGTACGGAAACGCCGCACAGCGAAGTCTCCGTTCACCGCTGTATTAGTCAGGAGCGACGTGGCGCACTCTCTCCTCTCGCATCTGCGCGGGCGTCGGCTATTGCGTCCTTCTCCGCGTTCACGGGTTTGTCGCGCATCGAAATGTCGCGTAGGCCGAGCTTGTCGGCCACGGCGTTGAACGTGGGGATCTGGTCGCGGTAGGTCACGCACACGCGGCGGAGCGCGATTACCTGTCGCGGCGAAAGGGAGCTGCGGCGGGCGTACTGGTCGCGCAGGGAATCCACGAACTCCTTGTCGTTGTAAACCTTGCGTCCGCGGCGTACCGGTTCCTTCCAGGTGGTGACGGAGTCTAGCAGCTTGAGAAGGTCCGGCACCGCTGGGTCCACGGGCGCGATCTCGAACCCGCCCGGCACGTACGGCGCGAGGCGCGCGCGCACCTGGTCGGCGTCGTCGAGCGCGCCGGCGTTCTCGCCCACGCTGCGGGCAAGGATGGAGAACTGCTTTGCGGAGAGCAGCCGGCCACGGTCCACCTGCTCGCGCAGGGAGTTGAGGAACGGGTTCTTCGTCATGCCGCCGATGCGGTCGATCGTGATGAAGCACCACTTGACCAGCTCCTCCGACGGCGCGTTCTTCACACGGTCCACCTCTGGTCCGTAGCCGAGATCCACGAGGCGCATCTCGCCGTCGAGTATCTGGTCGCGGTAGGCGACTGCGATCTTGACGAGCGCCTGAAGCTGCTTTTCGGTAACCGGAGTCGTGCCTTCGTCCAGCTGCTCGCGGACGGAATCGACGAACTCCTTGTCGCCGTACGTGCGCTTGCCGATGGTCTTCGGCGCGCGCCACTTCTTCACTTCGTCCAGAAGCAGGAACAGTGCGCGGAACTTCTCCGGCGGCGGAGGCGGGTCCTGCGCGTCGCGCACCCATGCGGTGAACTTGCGGTAGAAGCCCGAGAGCATGTCGTCGCCCTTTTCCTTGCCCTCCTCGACCTTGTCGAGCTCGCTTTCCATCTGCGCGGTGTAGCCGACGTTGAAGAGGGGCTCGATCTTCTTAACGAGCCAGTCGTTCACGTCCATGCCTCGCTGCGTCGGCACGAGCTGGCGCGACTCGCGCGTGGCGTACTGGCGGTCGATGAGCACCTCGATCGTCTGCGCGTAGGTGGAAGGACGGCCCACGCCGTTCTCCTCGAGCGCCTTCACGAGGGACGCCTCGGAGTAGCGCGGCGGCGGCTTCGTTTCCTTACGGTCGGACAACCAGCGCACCGGGGTAAGTGACTCGCCCATTGAAAGAGGCGGCAGGGACTTCACCTCGTCGCTTTCGTCGTCGGCGCCGTCCAGCGCGTTCGACTTCTTCGTGGACGCCTTCATGACGGCGAGGAAGCCCTCGAACACCACTGCGGTGTTGGACGCGGTGAACACGTAGGAATGGCGAATTGCATCTTTCTCCGCCTCCAGTGAAACAGTCTTCTGCACCAGCTTCGCATCGGACATCTGGGACGCAACGAACCTACGCCAGATGAGGTCGTAGAGCTTCGTGCTGGGAGCGTCAAGCCCCGCGTCGGCGGGATGCATGGAAACGTCTGTCGGACGTATCGCTTCGTGCGCCTCCTGTGCGCCGGCCTTTGACTTGTAGAAGTTGGGCGTTTCGGGAACGAACGCATCGCCGAACTCGCTAGCGATCAGGCTCTTAGCGGCGGCGCGCGCCTCGGCGGCCACGTTGACGCTGTCCGTTCGCATATAGGTGATGAGACCGGCCTCGTAGAGCTTCTGGGCAATGGACATCGTGCGCTGCGGGGAGAATCCGCACACGCTGGACGCCGCCTGCTGCAAGGTGGAAGTGGTGAACGGAGGGTACGGATGGCGCGTCTTGGGCTGCTCCTTAAGATCGATCACGCGCAACCCCGCCCCGTCCAGGTCGTCCACAAGCATTGCCGCCTGCTCCTGGCTCTTGACGTCCGGCTTCGCATCGTCAAGACGCGCGAGCTTCGCGATGAAGGCGGTTTCCTTCGTGCCCTTCGACGCCTCAACGCCAAGCACCCAGTACGCGACGGGGTTGAACGCCGCGACCTCGCGCTCGCGCTCCACCAGAAGCCGAAGGGCGACGGACTGTACTCGTCCTGCCGAAAGGGAGTAACCATACTGCAGGTTCTTCCACAGGAGCGGGGACACCTTGAAGCCCACGAGCCTGTCGAGGATACGTCGCGCCTGCTGCGCGTCAACGCGGGCGAGGTCGATGTCCCTTGGATGGGCGATGGCATCCAGCACCGCGCGCTTGGTTATTTCGTTGTACGTCACGCGGCGCACGGGCTTACCCTTCGTCACGCCCGCCAACACCTGACTCAAATGCCACGCGATAGCCTCCCCCTCGCGGTCGGGATCGGGCGCGAGATAGACTTCATCCGATTCCTTCGCCGCCTTGCGGAGGTCTTCCACGACCCTCTTCTTGTCAGCCGACACCTCATAGCTAGGCGTGAACGACCATGCATCATCACGCGATTCCACCGGCGCGATCTTTATTGAAAGACCCTTTTTCGACAAATCGCAGACATGCCCGACCGAGGACTTCACCGTGAAGTCCTTGCCCAGATACTTGCCAATCGTCTTCGCTTTCGCCGGAGACTCTACTATCAACAACTTCTTACTCATTCTACTTACACTTCCGTATTCCTGAATTGCGGACATATAGTTTACAAAATCGCGGACGAAAAATCTATAAGTTATTTCATAAAAGTTTAATCGCTATGGAAAGGTACTCCAATTTGTGGTATAATTGCGGGCAAGTGAAACTAGATGTTCCAGAAGCAATAGCCCGTTGTTTCGTGAAGCGCCCGGCGGATTTGCACAAATACGCCGCTGGCATTGTCACAATTATAGGCGGTTCCGCGCACTACCCGCATGCACCGGTGATTGCGGCTCTCGGTGCGCGCACGGGCGGCGCGGGGTTGGTTCGGCTCATCGTACCGGATGCGTCGCGCGCTGCTGCCGCTGCTCTCGTGCCGGAGGCGACGTTCGATGAGCTCGCGCCAGACTTCACGATGCCGCGCACGGACGTAACCGCTATCGGCATGGGACTCGGCACTGATGCGGACGGCGAAACGCTCGTCACCCGTGTCCTTTCAAACAATACAGGACGATTCGTCATCGATGCAAGCGCCCTCGCGATCCTCGCCAAGTGGCAGACACTTCCGCACGTCGATGGACGTTCCGTCATCCTCACCCCGCACGTCGGCGAGGCGGCGCGATTACTCGACTGTACGTCGGATGAAATTCTTTGCGACAGGCTCGGCGCAGTACGTCGCCTCGTTGACCGCTACAACGCAACCGTCGTTCTCAAGGGGTCGCACACGCTCGTCGCCGCACCGGATCGCGCCGAAGTGTTCGAGTGCCACGCGGGAAATCCGTTCATGGCCCTCGGCGGCATGGGCGACCTCCTTTCCGGAATGTTGTCAGCCCGCTGGGCATACCTTTCAAAAAGCCGCCCCGACCCGGATGCCGCATACGAATCCGCCTGTGCGGCCGTGTGGCTGCATGCGGCAGCCAGCGACAAGATTGTGAACGCCGATCCGTCCGGCGACCCATCCATAACCAACACCGCACGTGCCGCCGCTTCAATGCGCGTCACGCTTGAAAAACAGGAGAACTGAAAATGACCATTGGATACGAAACTCTGGTGAAACACCTGAACGTGACTGGAACCGCACCGTTCGGACTTCTCTCGCGCGGTACGCTGCAAACCGCCGGTATCCTCAGCAACGAATTCGGCGCGCGGCTCAAGTGCCTCTTCTCCCCGGAACACGGCTGGTTCGGTTTCTCCGCCGCAGGGGAAAAGACAAACGGGGAACTGCATCCCTTCTGGAACATCCCAATCCATTCCCTCTACGGCGACGTGCGCAAGCCGACGCCTGAAATGCTGTCTGGTCTCGGCCGCATGGTCATCGACCTTCCAGACATCGGCGTGCGTTGCTACACCTACCTCGCCACGCTGAAGCTCATGCTGGAGGCGTGTGCTAAGGCCGGCATCGCCGTAACCGTGCTGGACCGCCCCATCCCCCTCGGCGGCATAGTGGATGGCCCGATGCGCAATGTTGACTTCGCCTCTTTCGTCGCACCGCTCAACGTTCCTTTCTGCCATGGAATGACTCCGGCCGAATGCGCAAAGTACATTGTCCGCGAAGAGCAGCTGGACGTTGACCTCACTGTCATAAAGATGCGCGACTGGTCGCACACAAACCGCACTCCGTGGTTCGACTTCATGCCACCCTCGCCAGCGATACGCAGCTGGGACAGCGCGGCGCTCTACCCCGCGACCGTATTCACCGAGGCGTATCCGGCCATCGACTGCGACCGCGACGGCGCACTCGCGTTCCGGGTTGTGGGTGCGCCGTGGCTCGACATCGCAAACCTTCTTGAAGATTTCATGGATCCCCTGCCCGCATGCGGCATGGGAGTGCGTCCTATTCGTTACCGCCCCGTAGGCGGCAAGTATGCCGGGCAGACCATAAACGGACTTCTCCTCTCCGTCGAAAACCCAGACGCCTTCTACCCCGTCACGGCAGGAACCATCATTCTCGCCGCAATCATGCATCGCCATAAGGAAGAAATCGCGGTAGGCGCACGTCCCGAATGGCTTGACAAGCTTGTAGGCTCCACCGCTCTTCGCGACGCAATCGCCGCGAAAAACATCAGCGACATGTTCCAGGCGTGGATCGACGGACAAGACACTTACCTTCCCGACAAGATTGACTTGTATCAGTAAAACGCCTTTCAAACGCAGGCGCTCGCGCGCATCCAGATTGGTAGCGGGGGCTGGATTTGAACCAACGACCTTCAGGTTATGAGCCTGACGAGCTACCAGGCTGCTCCACCCCGCAATCTGGTCGTTGCCTGACAGGAGTCGAACCTACAACCCTCAGATTCGTAGTCTGATGCTCTATCCAGTTGAGCTACAGGCCCATTTCGGAAAACGGAAAATAGTATATCATTTCTCTCGTTCCAACGCAAGGGGTAATCTGCAAAATAATTTTTGCGCAATCTGGACGGTCTTTGAGCCGTCGTGCAAGGTCAGAAACGGGGAAGTTTCGCGAGCGAATCTGCGCGACCACCTTCACGGTTGCGGAGACGCCACACGCGACCATGTTCCTCGCGGAGGAAACGCAGACGCTTCTCGTCGCGGCGGTTGCATGCGGCATCGACGAGGTTCGCCATGTACATTATCTCCTGCGCCCACACGTTCGGATAGGCGGCACCCACGAAACGCGCCGCATCGTGGCGACATCCTTCCGCAATCGCGGATATTTCGGCGAGTACATGGTCGGTAAGGCCTGGATGACGCGAATAGCCGCGGTCGTTCGCGAGGATGCGGAAGAGCTCGCTCGCGTTTGATCGCAATGCGCCGCCACGCAGGTAGAGCGTGCCAAGACGCAGCAACGTACCGCCAAGCGGCACACCCATCACGGCGTCTAGCGCGTCCTCAAGGTCCATCTTCGCGGCGGAAGAGCCTGAATACGCGAGGTTGCCGCCGAGGATGAGGCCCGGCAAGGATGCCGCGAGCGGCTGCCAGTGTCCGCCGTCGCCCCAGTCCGTGACCATGAACCCCTTCGCACCGTACGTATGCCCCGCACGTTCGGCCGCAATCATGTTCTCGCGCATGTTCTCCACGCGCCCGGCAAGCGAGTTCCAGCTGCTCGTGCCGGGGCACACGTAGAAGTCGAGCCCGGCCGCCGCGAACTTCGCCGCCTCGTCCATGAACGGATGGTTGCCCTCGTAGCCCCAGTCGAGCGCGATGAGGTCCTTCGGCAGCTCCGGCACGAGCTCGGGATGGCGCAGGATCACGTCGCCCCAGAACATCGGACGTTTCCCGCGCTTCCGCACGAGTTCCGCTACCTTCAGGAGGAAGTCGAGGTACACACGCCCCTCGCCCTTCTCCTTCACGGCGTCCGCGCTGCGTCCCTCGCCGAGGAGGTCGAACGTCTCGTCGCAGCCGATGTTGAAGAGGCGCGACTCGAAGTTAGGAAGCAACTCGTCGTAGAGCGACGCGAGGAAGTCGAGCGACGCGGGATCCGTGGGACAGAGCGTGGTGGGGTCTTTCTTGAACCCGCCCCACGGCAACGGCGCACCGCCGCGCGGCAATTCCGCGAGGTGGTTGTACTCGGGCTTCACGAGCCAGCGCTCGAGGTGCCCAAAGGAGTTCTGGTTCGGTACGAGGTCGATGCCGTGCATCGCGCAGAAGAGGTCGAGCTCACGGATTTCCTGCGCCGTCATCGGTGAGGCGTCCTTCCACACGGCCTCGTGCTTCGAGTAGGCGAACGTGTGTTCCGTGTAGAGCTGGAGCTGGTTGTAGTTGAACTTCTCGAGAATCTCCACGAGCTGCTTCAGCGTGCCCATCGTGGGCACCTTGTCGCGGCTGATGTCGAGCATGTATGATCGAACTGCGAACATGGCGGCTACTCCTTGTCGAAAAACGCGGCGGCGCGGGAGACGATCTCCGGCAGCGACGAAACGGCGTGGACGGACGCCGCAAGTGCGCGGCGGAAGAGCGGTCCGTAGTTCTTCGACACGATGCGCGGATCGGTGATTACAACCACGCCCCTGTCGGACTTCGTGCGCACGAGGCGCCCGAACCCCTGCCGGAAACGGATTATGGCTTCAGGTATCATGTAGTCCCTGAACGAGCTTCCACCTTCCTCCGTGATCTTCTCGCTCCGCGCCTCTACAATCGGTTCGCCCACCTGTGGGAACGGAAGTCGCGCGATGACCACGCACGAAAGTGCCTCGCCCGGTACGTCAACTCCCTCCCAAAAGGACTGAGCGCCAAACAACACCACCGGGTGTTCCACGCCGGGTTTCGCAGCCTCTTTCAGGTGCGCAACCATCGCCTCGCGGGAAAGTCCGTCGCCCTGCACCAGGAACTCTACGCCCGACGCCGACAGCTCACCCCTCACGAGACGTGCCGTTTCGCGCATCATCTCGTAGGACGTGAAAAGCACGAGCCCGCGTCCGCGCACGGCGGAGAAAAGATCAGCGAGGAACGGCGCGAGCTTTGCCACGTAGTCAGAGTCGCGCACGGACGGATCCGGCATGCATTCCGCTGCCATCACAAGCGTCTGGCGGAAGTAGTCGAACGGCGACGCGGCGGTGAGCGCCTTCACGCGATCGGGTTCGCAGAGCGAGAAACCGAGGCGACGCCCCATGTAGTCGAAGCGGTCGCCCACGCGCAACGTGGCGGAACAGAGCACGACGGAATCCTTTGTATCGTAAAAATGCTTCTTCATCTCGCTTGCCACGCTTAGCGGCGCGGCCGTGAGGGCGATGTACGGCGCGAGCTTCCGCTTCGAGTCGCCCGACCTTCGTTCCACCCAGTAAACACGGGACGGGTCGTTGGCGGAGAGTACGAAACGCGATTCGAGGATGAACTCCGTGAACGTTCTGGAAAGCTCCTGCGCCTGCGCCGCAAGGTCACCGAACAAAGGCAGTTCGTTCGCGCCCGACGCGAACTGGAGCGCGGTGGCGAGGTCCACGAGGATGCCCTGCAAACGCGCAAGCGCGTCCTCAAAGCGGGTAGCGGCAGTAACGAGCGCGTTCTCGTCCCACTGAGCGGGATTGTAGTCTGCAAAAAGCCCATGCAGTGAATACTGCCTTGCAAGCGGTGCCTTGGGGTCGTTGGCCGCGAAGCCCATCGGCGTAATGCATCGGTACCGCAATACAGATGCCCCTTGCGCTGGCGAGAAGAGGCGTTCAAGCACCTCGAACAGCTCGTCGCCGGCCTTTATCGCGAAACGGCTCTGCACTTGCGCACGGGTGCAGAGTTCGCGTATCTCCTCGGCGCGCGGAGAGTTCGCGAGATCACCCTTCTGCAGTTGACGCTCAACCGTTCCGATCACGCCGCGTTTGCGTCCGATCCCGCCGCGCCGCGACCGCGTAGTGCGCACGAGCCGTCCCATCAACTGCAGAAGCGTGGGACGCGAAAGCTCGTATGAGAAGAACTCCGTCGCAACGTCCTCGAGGTTGTGCGCCTCGTCGAACACGAGACGTCCGTATGCTGGAAGTATTCCCGATCCAGGGTTCGATGCCTCTGCAAGGACGAGCGCGTGGTTCGCGACTATCACATGCGCACGTAGGGCCCTTGCGCGCGCCTTCGCGATGAAACACTTCCCCGCGTAGCGGCAAGAACGCCCCGCACAGTCCTCGCCGGGACACGACAGCCTCGGACGCAGCACCTCCGCGCCGAGGTCGTCCAAATCGCCGTCCTCCGTGTGATGCAGCCATTCAACCAGACAGGCGAACTCCGTCTGCTCCGCGTCGTCGAGCGTGAACCACCCTCCCTGCATGATTTCCTCAAGCGCACGGAGGCAGAGGTAGTTCGAACGTCCCTTCAGCACAGTGGCGCGGAAGTTCCCCGCGTCTTCGCCCAGCACCTGCGCGGCGCGGGGAAGGTCCTGCGCGATTAGCTGGCTCTGGAGGTTGCGCGTGTTGGTGGAAAGGACGACTGGAGTATCGTTAGTGAAGCTCCAGAGGACGGACGGCACGAGGTACGCGAGCGACTTGCCGACGCCCGTGCCGGCCTCAACCATGAGATGCTCGCGGTTGTTGAACGTGCGTACCACGGCGCGGAGCATGTCGAGCTGGCCGGGACGCGACTCATACCCTTCCATACCACCAAGCGTACCACCTGGCTGGAGGTGGCGCGCTGCGGCGTCGGGGTCGAGCGGAGAGCAGTCCTCATGCGTGGGCATCCGACACTTCGGCCCGCCTGACTTCAGGTCAGGTATGAACGCGGCCCAATTGGGGTCGTCCATGAACAGCGCTATGGAAGAGTTGGCCGGCATGTTCAAGGGCGTTTGCCCATGCCGAAGAGCTTGAGCGTGGAGCGGAAGTCGGCTGGAAGCGGAGAATGCGCCGTGATTTCCGCGCCCTTCACCATCGGGTCTGGTAGCGTGAGCGTTGCCGCGTGCAGCATCTGGCGCGGCACCGTCATAAGACGTGGGTCACGCGCGTTTTTCAGTCCGAACGTGCGGTCGCCAACAATCGGGAAACGAATGCTGGAGAGATGGCGGCGAATCTGGTTCGTGCGTCCGGTCTCGATGCGGACTCGCAGAAACGACGCGTCGGGCCCTGCCGCCTCGCGCGAAACGCGGGAGAGCGCCCGTTCGCCGTCAAGCGGCGCGTCGATGGTGAAGTGCGCGTGCTCGAAACGCCCCGCGACGATGGCGAAGTATGTCTTCGCGACGCGGTGGGTCTTGAACACCTCTACCGCCGCAAGATACGCCTCGTAGTTCTTTGCGAAGAGGAGGCAACCCGTAGTATCGCGGTCGAGTCGGTGGACCGCTTGAAGATTCGGTTCGTTCAACTGCGTCCGCAGAATCGCCTCCACGCTGCGTGGATCGTCGCAGGAGACTATGCCGGCGGGCTTATCAGCCACGACGTAGAAATCGGTCTGCACAATCACGCGCACGTGGTGCCGTTCGGGAGACGCCTCCGCTGGAAGCTTATGCGAAACGTCGGATCCTTTCTGCCGCTTTGCGGCGGAGATGACCGCGCGCGGCATCTCGACAGTGTCGCCAGTCTTGAGCGCATGGTGCGCGATCCACACGCAGCGACGGTTCACCCACACGTTGCGTCCGTCGATAATCGCCTTCGCGGCGCGGCGCGAAAGACCGAGACGGGAAGCGAGGAAATCCTGCAGCGGCTTGCCGACATCCGCCTTGCCCACAAGCAGGACCTCAACGTTCGCTAGTCTTCTTGGCGGCTGACGCATGGCTACACTCGAATTACGGATCCCACGACGCCTACGATTTTCTTTCCGTGGACGTCAGGTGCCAGACGCACTTCCACGTCCCCGTCCTCGCCCTCCTCATCGCCTTCGGCGTGTAGGCACAGCGCTCCGGGTTCGCCAGCGTAAGCTTGAGCGAACAAAGGCTGCAACGGCTCGTCCGCAAGGACTTCCGCAAACTGTAGCTTGACGACCTCGCTTTCGTCTTCGTAGCCGAAGGTGTCGAGGAACGACTGGTTGACCCAGCGGAAGCGTCCGTCCGGCTGGCACGCGAACAACGCTGCTTGCGCCACGTCGGCTGCATTTTCTTTCGTGCGGAAACGGTCGAGCTGGCGGCGGCGGCGTTCGGTATTGCGGATCGTAAACACGAGGTCGCCCGGATCCATGAGGTCTATCACCGACACCGTCACCTCTGCGGAGAACGTCGTCTTGTCC
This sequence comes from uncultured bacterium, assembly GCA_902779865.1. Classification (GTDB taxonomy): domain Bacteria; phylum Verrucomicrobiota; class Kiritimatiellia; order RFP12; family UBA1067; genus RUG572. The sequence goes on along the minus strand of CACZDG010000005.1, from coordinate 72,436 downwards.
TTGCGGAGGCAGTTCGCGTCCAGCATCATGTGGCGGGCCTGGTCTAGGCCGGCGCGGATGCGCTGCACTATCGCTGGCGTCACGCCGGGAATGAAAAGCCCTATCGGACGGTCGATGACCTCGTCGGTCTCGTACTGGAAGAATTCCTTCGCGCGAGGATTGATCTCCAGGAGATGTCCGTTGGGGTCCGTTATCAATACCGCATCGTACATTCCCGTCAGAAGCTGGCGGAAAAGCGAACGGTGGTCTCTCATTGTGTTGGCACTGGTCATATCAAATGCCCTCCTTTCTCGGGGGACGCATACATTATCTCACAAACTGCTCATAAAAGCACTATCTTTTTGCGTGGCGTTTGCATTTCATGCGAACGGCTACGTCCGCACCGTCTGCGCCGAAAGGCACCCTACAGCAAGCCCGACGGCGCTCGCGATGCATTCCGGCAGCACGCAAGCGACGCCTATAGCAGCCAGCAGCGAACACATCGCGTATATGGTCGGCGGCACCCGAAACGGCAGCGCGTCCATCACGCGGAAGCGGTTGGAGTCAACCGGCTCGATCCAAAGCCGACACGAGCGCAGCATGAGAGGCACGGGGTGGTCGGGTATCCAACGTCTGCGAAGGCCGAACTTCTTCGGCTCGTCACCTTCAACCGTCACGCACATCGAACCATCGGGCATGAAGTCAAGCGAGATGGAGCGACTCTCTGCCGTGCATCCATCGATGACGACGCTCATGCGCTCTGGCCGCTCGTCGAGCCGACGTGCGACGGCGGCGAAATAACCGGCAATTGCGTCGGCTGACGGCGCATCGGGATCAACCTTGATCCGCACGGGCAAGCCCCACCGCCGCGTCCTCCACAGGCGCACCACCCACGGCAACGCAAGCGCGGCCACTCCCGCGAATATGCTCAATACCACTCGCATAACAAAAACCCCGCCACTTACGGGACGGGGTTTCGCGCTATTGGTGCGACTGACTGGGATCGAACCAGCAACCTTCGGCTTCGGAGGCCAACGCTCTATCCAGTTGAGCTACAGTCGCATCGCTGCGACCAAGAAGCCACACAGGTCAATCGCCGATCGGGAAGTAGCAGTTGAAGATCGGAAGGAACGGAACCTGGTTGTCCATGATGAGGTTCACGAGACCAATCTGGAAACCAGCCGAGCAGGTGGCCGCGTAGTTGACGATGCCGATCTGCGCACCACGGAGCTCATCCGTCATGTTGCAGATACCAACCGTCTGAAGGCCATGCACGCGACGGGCGAAGTTGCCGCCGAGAGCTACCTGCCAACCCCACATCTCCTCACGCACTGCGCTGCCGAGACCCGCAACGGAAACACCGTAAACGGAGGAATCAGTCATCGAGGCAAGCACGTCGGCACGAAGGCCCACGAACTCGCGGTTCATGCCAAAAGCATCCACCGCAAGGCCATAACCCGTGCGGTTGCACACCGTGGCGAGAGCGACCTGCAAGCCGATTGCATCGCGGTTCGCGAAGGCGCAGCCAAGAGCCGCCTGGACGCCAATCATGTCAAGACGCGCCGTGCTGCCAACACCTGCAAGCTCAACGCCGTACATCTTATTGCAGTCGCTATACGCGAGGTTGACATTGAGGCCGAACACATCCCAGTCGAAGTCCCAAGGAAGGGACACCGGCGTGGCAAGGCCAAGCATCAACACGGTGTAGCCATAACTCTTCGGGTCAGGCGCACCGACATACTCTTTTTCCTGCGCCAGCACAGGCTGTGCAGCAAACGCTGCAAGGGCACCGGCAAACAGACCGCATTTCACTATACGCTTCATTTTTACTCCTTTTGATTTTCTGAAATCGTTAAGACGCCTCTTATGATACCTTATTCTTGGCGAATAGTCAATCCTGAATGTAAATTATTTGCGAATGGCGAAAACAAGGCGCAAGAGGTCCCAAAGCATCTTGGGAGCATCCCGGAAGATTCTAAGTGAACTGCGCCTGCCGCCGTACCACGCGATTGACACCTCGGCGACCGTACCACCCGCACGCAAAACGCGACGTATCAACTCGACGTCGAACGAGAACCGTTCAATGCGCTGTCGCTCGAACACCGCACGCATAACGTCCATGCGAAAAAGCTTGAACCCGCATTGCGTATCGTGTACGCCGCGTACGCCGACGCACCAGACGAAAATATGGAATAACCCGGAGAGAATACGGCGGCGAAACGGCATGCCCTTCCTGCCGTGACGCGATCCGCACACCATCCACACGTCCGTACGCCGTGCGAGCTGCGCGAACTCCGTGAACGGCGCGCTCATGTCAACGTCGCTCATCAACACCCATTCGCCCTTCGCCGCAAGTGCGCCACAACGCACCGCCGCTCCCTTGCCGCAGTTTGCCTCCATGCGAATCACACGGCACTTTGAGCCGGACAGCTCCAACGGCGGCGCCGAGCCGTCGTCAACGAAAATCGCCTCGACAAGTTCGAATCCACATGACGCCGCCGTCTGCTCCAGCGACGGCAGCGCTCGCACTGCGGCACACGCGAGGTCCTGCCCGTTGAATACGGGGACCACCAGCGAAAGGCTACGCGCAGTCATGGCGTGAATCTGGATGACGGGTCTTCCGAGAGCCTGCGGAATTCCGCAGGGAGCAAATCGCCGAGGTCGGCGACGTCGCGCCACTCAAACTCAATCCAGTCTTCCTGCGACCGCGCTTCGACATCTGCGGGAAGCGTAAGCTCATAGACAAGATTCACCTCTGCATGTGGCTTCCCGTGTTGTTGAAATGAATTCTCCACCACGCCGAGAAACGCACCCGTTCCCGCATCGACGCCAAGTTCCTCCTTCACCTCGCGCACAAGCGCCTCGCGTCCGGTCTCGCCGAACTCGACGTGTCCGCCAGGAAGGTACGTAGTCGCACCGCCCTTGGCCTTGCAAAGAAGAATCTTCCCGTCGCGCACGCACACACCGCGCGCAATCACCTCAATCCCCGCCAACTCGTACTCGCTATTCACTATTATCTCCAACCGCTATCTCTTAACTAACCACTACTTCTTCAGTCCCATCCACGGGGCAAGTCGCACACTGCGAGCCTCGCGCGACTGGTTCGTCGCGCCAGGCAACCCCATCTCAAGCGCGGAAAGTCGCGCCAGCAACGTCTGCTGGTCGGCGGCGTGCCGTTGCCGTTCGGCCTCGGACTTCTGCCGTTCCTCCATCAGTTCCTTCTCGCGGCGCATGAGACGCTCGCGCGCCTCCTGCAGCTGACGGTAGAGCCCCGTCATGTCTGCGGCTTGCTGGCGCATACGGTTGAGCTCCGCATCGCGCTCGCGCAACTTGGCGGAAAGGTCACGCACCTTGCGGTCGCTTTCAAGCGCGGCCTTTTCCTGCAATATGCGCAGTGCCTCAAGCTCCTGGCGCATCTGCTCCGTGCGCGGATCCTCCGGGTGCGATAGAAGCGCGCGTCGCGTCATGTCCTCCGCGTCCGTGCCGATGCGTCTGAGAATCTCCTGACGGCGACACATCAACCGTTCGCGGCGGGACTGGTGGATGCGGCGGAGTTCGTCAAGCTCACGCGTCTCTTCCTCGATGCCGGCGGCGATGTCGTCCGCCTCATCCTTCATCAACGCGTAAACCGCTGCCTGTGCGTCGGCCGCGAGACGTGCGGTGGGCGGCAGACGCTTGAGTTCGTCCGAGAGTTCCTGGATGCGCCCCTCGTACTTGGTCGCGCTTGCCTTCGACGCGGCAAGGGCCTGTTCGGTCGCTGCTTTCGACTCCGCCAGCGCCTGCTCCGCCTCGACGCGCTTCGCCTTGAGCTCTTTCTCGCGAGCGGTTTTCGCGGCGGCGAGTTCGCCCAGTTCCTTCAGCGCCTGCGCCTTCTCGGACTCCGCAACCTCGCTGCGGGCCATCACGGCGGACATCCTCTCCTCTGCGGAACGGGCAGCGTCCGCCGCTTCCTTGGCCTCGCGCTTCGCGGCGCGCGCTCGCGCCTCTGCTTCCTTGAGCGATTCCTTCAGGCGCTCGATCTCGCGACGGAGAGCCGGCGTCTCGTCAGGCGGCGTCGGAGTCGCATTGGAAGCGGCCGGAGCCGACTCCGCGCGCGGCGGCACGGACGGCGCTGGTTCCACGAACGGAGGACGCACCTCCACGACGCGCGATCCCGGCGGAAGGCGTCCGCTCGCGATCAGCGCCTGCGCGGCGACTTTGTTGAACGGACCACGCGGATTGCCGTCGCCAATGTCGATCGACCAGCGCATGTCGAGAAACGGCACCTCCGTGGCGGGCGTCCACGTCTCTCCGTCCGACGAGACTTCCTGCCCCGGCTGGATGCGTCCCATGCGCGCCCATTCGAGCATTCGTTCACGGCTCTCCGGCCCGAACGTCTCGTCCTGCGTTCGCAGATACCACCGATTTCCCATAGGCGCATCAACCTCGCTTCCTACTTCTTCAGCCTAAAGAGCCTCTTGACACCAGATGGCCCCATGCGCACAAGCTCCTGCTGCGCGCGCCGTTCCAGCTCCGCGAGCGCGGTCTGTGACGACGGAACGAACGCCTGACGCGCCACGGGCGGCGGAGGCTCGTTGACGACGACCTCCGGCACGACCACCTCCGTCTTCCACTCGCGCTCATGTACCTCGTTGACCTTCGCCAGCTGATCTTTGAGCACGGCTATCTCAGCGTCGCGACTTGCTATCTGTTCATCGCGCTTGGTTATCTCTGCGTCGCGCTTGGCTATTTCTTCATCGCGCGCAGCTATCTCTGCATCGCGCCTGGCGATTTCAGCGTCGCAGTCGGCCTTCTGCTTTTCGCGTTCTACCAGTGCTGATTCAAGCGCGTGGACCCGCTCCTCGGCGGCGCCACGGTCGTCGAGGAAAAAGCGGGCGGACGGTGAAAGCACTCCAGTCTTCATGAGGTCGTCAAGCACAACGCGGTGCGTAGGTCCGTAGAACTGTCCAGCGTTGTTTTCGACGACCCAGTTCATCTCAAGTTCGGGCATCTGCGGCGCGACCACCCAGTTGGAAAGATCGCTCGAGACGCCCGCAAGCGGCTCCACGCGACCTTCCCTCACCCAGCCCTTAAGCGTCTCCAGGTCAATTGGGCCGAACACCTTCCCTGCGGTGTTCCGCACATACCACTTCGTCTCTTCCATGGCGCGTCAGCCGAGCGCGGACACCGTCGCGTCAAGCGTCGCGAGGTCGGAGACGTTCGTGACCGTGAGCACGGCGTCGATTTTCTTGATAAGGCCCGACAACACCTTGCCCGGACCGAACTCGACAAAACGCGTGCATCCAAGCGCCTTCGCGCTCTCAACGTCCGCCGCCCAGTTCGTGGTCTGCGTGACCTGCTCAAGCATGAGCTCGCGGATCGCGCCGGGATCGGACGAATGGGGCTTGCCCGTGACGTTGGAAAGGACGGGGAATTTCGGGGCGCTCCACGCGACGGTATCGAGCACCGGCGCAAGCTTCTCCCTCGCAGGGGCCATGAACGGCGAGTGGAACGCACCTGCGGTCGCAAGCGGAATCGCGCGCTTGATGCCAAGTTCCTTAGCAACCTCCGCCGCCTGAGCAACGGCATCCTTAGAACCAGACAGCACCTGCTGCGCCGCAGAGTTGATGTTCGCGACCGTGCATCCGGTCCTTTCGCAAAGCTGCTTGAGCTGTTCGGCGGACGCGCCCACGATGGCGATCATTCCCGACGGAACCGCCGCGCACGCCTCCTGCATGAAACGCCCGCGCGCCTCAAGCACCTTGAGAGTGGAGTCGAAGTCCAGCACTCCCGCCGCGCACAACGCGCTCCATTCGCCGAGTGAAAGACCCGCCGCGCAGGCGAACGACGTAGGACGCTTCTTCTGCAGCGCAAGATATGCCGCGTAACTCGTAACGAATATGGCTGGCTGGCACACGTTCGACTTCGTGAGTTCCTCCGCAGGACCCTCGAAGCAGATTTTCTTCAAGTCGAAGCCAAGGACGGCGTTCGCCTTGTCGAAAAGAGCCATCGCCTCGGCGTCGGCCTCGGCGAAATCCTTGCCCATGCCGGGCACCTGCGCACCCTGGCCGGCGAATATGCAGCAATCAGACATTTTTCATTCCTCTCTTTTGTGTACTGAACAACGGCATTATGATACCATATCCGCGCACCTTATGCAATGCTTTGGATTGAATCGCATCATGCGGATTGAAACTTTTGGGATTTCCTCAAAGCGGTTCGACGATCGGCATGTCGATGTTGCGCTTCTTCGGGTTGAAGTTTATGCCTATGAGCGTGACGGGACGTTTTCCGCCAGCCCACTTCGCCGCATAGTCGCGCTCCCGTATCTGACGTATCGCCGCCTTCGCGCTCTTGCGGTACTTGAACTCAAACACGTAAACGTCGGTCGGCGTCTCGATCACCGCGTCGGCGTAGCCGAACATGGACGCAACCTCCGGCTGCGGGTTCGCCCCGGTCATCGCCGCGAAAAGCTGGAAATAGCGCTTCGCCTCCGCCTCGTCCTTGATCCGCCAGTCCGGCGGAATCGAGGCATATAGCCTGAAGAGCGACTCGCAGAGGTAGCCCCTCCAGTCGCCAGATGCAATCTGCCGCTTCGCCGCATCAACGAGCGTGTTGAACGTTCTCTCCCTCAGTCCCATCACCTGCGAGAGATAGCCTCGCTTCAGCGCAAGGCGCACCTCGCGGTTCGGAGGCGCAAGGACGTACGAGTCCGGATCGCCCTTCTCCTTGCCGCGCTTGACCTCCTTGATCGTGAGGTAGCCGCCCTGGTACAACAACGACTCCATCGGCAGCGTCTCCGCGTCGCACACGTCAAGCGTCATCGCGTCGGCGGGAACGCTTTCAAGGTCTTCCGGCATCTTGCCGGCCTTCTCAATACGGTTGATGATGAGCGACGTCTGGCCCGTAGCCTCCCAATAGCCCTTCAGCTCGCCGTTCTTCAGCGCACTGCCGAGCGATACGGGATTGCAGACTCTTGCCGCAGACCGAGGAGCGAAGCGGTAGCCGTCGTACCAGGCGAGAAGCTCGGCCTTCGCCGCCACGAAGTCCATGCCGTTCTTCCTGCCGAGTTCCTCTACGTTCTCGCGCAGGGGGCCGTCCAACTCCTCCGGCGTATAACCGAGAAGCGTGGCATACTGCTCAAAAGACGAGATGTCCGTAAGGTGGTTCAGCCCGGAGAACACCGAAAGCTTCGTCAGCTTCGTGACACCCGTCATCAGCAGGAAGCGGATGGATCCAGAATTGAATTTGAGCTTCTCGTAGAAATCGTGGAGAAGCTTACGGACGCGCTTCAAGGTCTTGAGGTCGTCGAGGAAGCCGGCGACGGGCTCGTCGTATTCGTCGATGAGAACCACGATCTTCTTCGTCGGCGATTTCGCCGCTGCGGCCTTGATGAAATCGTCAAACTGTCCGGGAACGTAACCCTGCTCGCAGAACGGGACCTCGGCCTCCGCGCAGAGTCTGCGCACAAGTTTTTCCAGCTGCTCCTTGACGTCGTCGTATGTTTCGCCGGACACATCGCCCATCGTGAAGCTGTACACGGGCGTCGGCGTCTTCCACCCCTCCCACGGCAGTTTGTCGAGTGCAAGCCCCTTGAACAACTTGCGCCGCCCCTCGAACATCGCCTTGAGCGTGGAGAGCATGAGCGACTTGCCGAACCGGCGCGGACGCGAGATGAAGAGCTGCGCATCCGCCTTGCGACGCGCAAGCTCGTAGAGAAGCGCGGTCTTATCGACGTACTTCGCCTCCTCGTCGCGTATCAACGTCTCGAAGTCGGATACTCCCGTCGTGGGGATCTTTATGGGCCTTGTCCTTCGCATGGCGCGTATTATATCATTTCATCCGCGCCAATGTCAATTTCACCGCCACGCCTTCTGCCGCGCAAAATACACTTCCTAAAATCACATCACCCCAGTAAACATTGGGTGAAGTCTCATTTTACATTCAAAAAATGGGTAAACTCCAGTTCCGCCCGTGTTTTCCTTCGGATGTCGTTTGCAAGAGTGAACGCAAGCGTCCAAAGCGTTTACCTTTGCAGACAGGGGGAATGTCGGGGATAATGTACGATTAGTCAATGCTCAAAAATAAATTAAACACTAGAGGCAGTTGCAAAACCTCTATCCAATAGAAATGCGACTTTCTATCCGATAGAGACATGGCTCTCCATCCGATGGACGAGGCAGGTAGGACGGGCTGATGCAGCGCGCTCTGCCGAATTCGCATGGTTTTGCAATTGGCCCCTCTGTCAGAAGTTCCCTGAAACGCTTGGGGAAGGACGCGGCGCAGCTTATTGTCGTACGCTTGCTGTCACATGTGGCGCACTACTTCTTTTCCTGTACCGTCTTCTCGGCAATGAGGTCGGGAGCAATCACGATTCTAACATATCCCCTATCATTAGGGGAATGTGCGGTAACAATGTTGTATGCTTTTAAACACAATGGACTCCTGCCAAGTCTGATTGGATCTGTTTCCTCTTTGGTTCCTGTCAAGTCGCTTTTGGAATTGACATGGTCAGCAGTAAAAAAGGGGATGTCAAAATATGAAATTTTCACTACTCCCCATTGCCCTGGCGTGCTAGATGTCATGTCCATTACTTTCAATCCGCTAAAATCTTTTGGATTTAAATTTTTCTTCTTCAAATCTCGGAAATGGCATTGACCACCATTCCTACTGGATACATATCTCGCTTCAGCTTCAGTTGGTAACCGAAACACGTATCCAGCCGGAAGGATTGACCCATACTTCTTGTTTAGCCAAGATATGAACTCCAGTGCTTCCTTCTGCCTGGGAAACATTACAATCTGGTCGCCGGGAAATGTCTGTTCCAATTTTTTTACTGCAATGTCAACATTGTCATTAGTATTGAATGCGGCGTATTGTCTAGCGGAAAGAAAAAACTTCGCCGCCCAGAACGAGCGCGTGATATTGACTTTGAGAAGCATTCTGTGCTTGACCCATCCAAGTTTACGTGCCAGTGTAAACGATCCTGGTTTACAGGCGCAGAACGTCATTTCCACTCCGTCTGCAAGTTTGAGGGATTTCTCCAGCGGAGGCGAGAAACCCTCTGGTATAGCCCAGCCATTGGCAATGGTAAAGCCCATATCTCTGATGCGCTTCTCGATGACCTCACGGTGGAGGCTAGATGTGATGAGTCCACATTCCAGTGCTCTACGGTATAGTTCTGCCGCATGGGCGCGGAACGGCTCAGCGTCTTCCGCCTCGTAGTTATACCAGTATTCTGCCGCCTTGAGTGCATCGCAATCCGAAACGGATGTCTGGTCAAGTTCCCACTTGGCGGCGGTCACGCGTGCTCTTGCAAATGTTTCCAACGCCCTCTTCCAGTTTCCGAGATGGACATGGCACTCGGCAAGCTGCTTAAATGACTTGGAAGTACCGCGTTTCTCCGCCTCGGCCTCAGCCGCGGTAAGACGCTTGCTATATTTAATCGTATATTTCGCCTCATTATAGATCGCGAGTACCTTCGGGGCTTTGGAATGCGCAACTTTCCGCATCTCGCCGTCAATAAGTGCCACCATCACTTCTGGGGGAACGTCAGAGACATCTGCTTTCATGCGCCGAAGCACGTCTGCTGCTGCATCGTAGTCTTCCCCGCGCACGTATAGTCGGAATGCGCCTTGTAAAAGAAGGTACTTTCCGGCCTCCGTCTCGGCTTTGTCAACATGATCCAGATGCGCGGCGGCCACTTCGCCTGCAGTTTTCTGCTTGGCGTTGAGCGCACGGATGTCATCGGCAGTGAGTTCATTCACAATGCGCTGTGCCTCTAAGAGCTGCTTTTTCGTTGGCATTGCTGTCGCGGCGAGCGCGGTGGCGGCAAGCGAGACTGATACCGCAATCTTCCAAGTGTTCTTCATTCTATTCGTTTCCTTTCTTTTCAGTTGTGGGGCACAGAGCAAAAAAGCGCTTCGCGCCGCATTCCGCAGAGGCGACTGGCATTGCCCGAAAGGAAACGCGACGCAGAAGCGCGAACTGCCAGAACGCCCAAGACGGGCGCTCCAAGACGGTTCGTCTTGGCGTCGGACATTCCCTTCAAGTTGAATTGCCAGTCTTCCTGCGGGATGACCACGGATTGCATTATAGCAGATTTCCCTGCGGGAATCAACCATTCCGCCCGTGTTTTCCTTCGGACAGCCAGCCGCCGTTACTGTTATACGCGAACCGGCAGGCGTTATTACACCCGCCCGAAGTTTTTCTCATTTCACGAGCAATCTCTCCGCAGGCGTTACCTCATTCCTCGTACTCCGCCTCAAGTGCGGCGATCATGCGCCCGACGCGCAGTTTTATAAGGCCGATGTAGTTCTTCGTCACGCCGAAGCGGGCGGCGACTTCGCCGATGGGGCGTTCCTCAAGAACGTATGCGCGGTAGATCTCGCGCGTTTGCGCGGTAAGTGCGGTTTTGGTGAGCGCGTGTTCCACCGCCGCCTCATGGCGGGCGAGGCGCCACTTGGCGTCAATGATCGCCGCCACCTCTGGCTCCACGGAAGGCTCCACGTCAAGATCGGATATCGGTATATTGTCCGCTCCGCCACGCACCTGCGCCTTGCGCCAGCGGCTGACGAGTTCACGGCGAATCATCGTCGCGAGGTAACAGCGGAACCTTCCGGCGTCGGCGCGGTAAACGCCGCCGCGTAACACGTTCACCAGCTTTGCGAATACCTCCTGTGCCACGTCTTCAGACTCGTCCCGCGCGCCAAGCCCTTCGGCGAATTTGCGTATTGCTGGCGCGTACAGCTCGAAAAGACGAACCCACGCCGTTTCGTCCGACTGTCCTGTGGTCTGGGCGGCGATTCTCGCAAGCAGCGAGGCGGGAGTGTCTGGGAAATCCGCCATTGTCATTACTCCGGGATGCAGGACGGTATCGAATAAAGGTCGTCGGTGCGTATCGTGTCCGTGTCGCTGCGGAAATGCAGGACCGTGAATACGGCGGCAAGCAAGAGCGCGGCGGCGGCGAGAATGATTCCGATTATACGAATTGAAATCCTCCGACCCGATTGCGTCTTATGCGAAGCGCCGTCCAGCATCTGCGCCATCGGCGCAAGCGGTATCGGGCGCTCGCGCGGATCTTCGGCGAGCAGACGCCGCAATATCTCACGCCAAGCCGGTTCGAATGGATCGAGAAGCGTCCATACATTCGGACGGTTCTCATACCACACGCCCGTCAGTAGCCGGAAGAACACGACACCCAGCGAATAAGCGTCGGCGGCTGGCGTCGCGTCTTCACCGCGCTTCACTTCCGGCGCTATGTATCCAGAAGTGCCCATTACCAGATTACCAGTTGTCGCCCCCTGCGAGACGACAGTGTGGTCGATTGCGAGTTCACGGCGCAGCTCCCCGCCGTAGAAACGCGACACCCCGAAATCGCCCAACACGACGCCGCCGTTGGAATTGAGAAGGATGTTTCCGGGCTTTATGTCGCGGTGTACAATGCCGGCCTCGTGGATGTAGTCGAGCGCGGAGCACAGCTGCGTGAACCAGCGGGCGAGGTGCTCTTCGTCTGCGCCGCCCGGCTCAAGGTCGGCGAGGGTGTATGCGTCGCCGTCCTTGTACAGCACGAGGTCCATCACGAAGTACGGCGTGTGCGTGGTCTCTTCCACGTCAAGGTCGAACACGCGCACGAGGTTCGGATGCCTAAGGCGCGCCAATACGCGCCCCTCCGCGAGGAAACGCTCCTTCAGCAGATCGACGTAGCCGTGATCAAGAGTGAACGTCTTGAGCGCGTAGTGGACGCCAAGCTTCTCGTGTACCACCTCATACACCGCGCCCATTCCGCCTTTGCCAAGGGGACGGACAATGCGGTATGCACCGATTTTGTCGGTCAGCTCGGCCATGCCGTTAAATGCCGCGCTGAAGACGCTCAAGCGCCTCGATGCGGTCTTCAAGCGACGGATGCGTGGAGAAGAGCGAGGCGTGCTTGCCGGAGATTCCAAACACCTTGAGCGAATCTGGAAGGACTCCCGATTGCAGATTCCCAAGCCGGCGGAGCGCGGCGATCATCGGGGACGGCGATCCAAGCAGGTTCGCGCTTCCGGCGTCCGCCGCATATTCACGCTTGCGGGAATGCCAGTAAACGACGAGCGATGCGGCGATGCCGAGAGTGATCTGCATCAAGTAGTAAACAAGGTAGTACATTCCTGCCGAACGTCCCCGGCGGTCCTTTCCGCTGGAAACCACCGCCGCAACGAGACGCGAGAAGAATATCACGCAGGCGTTCAACACGCCCTGTATGAGTGTCGTAGTGACCATGTCGCCGTTCGCCACGTGGCTCATTTCGTGCCCCAGCACCGCGCGCAGTTCCTCGCGCGACATCTGTTCCATGATCTTCGTCGATACCGCCACAAGCGCGGAGTTTTTGAAAGCCCCAGTTGCGAAGGCATTGGCCTCGCCCTCGTAGATCGCGACCTCCGGCATCTTCACGTTCGCGCGCTCGGCGAGCGAACGCACGGTCTCGACAAGCCACCGCTCCTCGTCCCCTTCCGTGCCGTCGATCACCCTCGCGCCCACGCTCGCCTTCGCGATCGTCTTGGACATCAACAGCGAAATGACGGACCCACCCATGCCGAAGATGAGCGAGAATATCGCGAGCGAGGTCATGTCCAGGCCACTGCCCCTGAACGCCGCGTTGGGATCGACGCCCATAAACGCGCACACGACGTGGAACACGACCATCATCGCGATCATGATGGCAAAGTTCGTCACTAGAAAAAGGAAGATTCTTTTCATGGTTATTCCGCTCCTTTGTTCGTAGGCTTCTTTTACGTTGCAGACGTTACGGCGCCATGACGTTCTTCACGGCCGGCACTTCCGACGAGAAGTAGAACTCCTGTCCCGTCGCATCCGTCACGCTGCGCCAGAGGTCGCCGCTGAGGGACACCTGCTGCCGTTCAATCGTGGCAAGCTTGATCGGCACGAGCGTGTAGAGGTCGCCGTTGGAGCCGACCACGCAGTTCGTGCGCCCGGCCATCGCCGCATGCACCGCCGCGCGAGCGAGCAGATAACAGCGAATCGCGTCCGTACCACGCGCTGGCACGCTGCGGATCATGTAGCTCGGGTCGAAGTACTTCACGCTCGCCTCCATGCCCCTATCCTTAAAGTAGGCGGAGATGCGGCGCTTGAGGTAGTCGCCGATATCCTTCTTGAGCACGTTGCCGCTCGCGTCGCGCGTTTCCTCCGCATGCTGGAAGAACTTCTGTCCGGCGCCCTCCGCAACTACGATCACAGCGTGCGTCTTACCGCTGCGGAAACGGCGCTCGAGCGCGGCGAGAAGACCCTGCGGACCGTCGAGGTCGAAGTCCGTCTCGGGGATGAGACAGAAGTTCACCACCGGGTTCGCCACGGCGGCGTAGGCGGCGATGAAGCCGGAGTCGCGGCCCATGAGCTTCACGAGACCGATGCCGTTGAACGTACCCTTCGCCTCAACGTGCGCGTCGCGGATAACATGCGTGGCCTCGGCAACGGCCGTCTCGAAACCGAAACTCGGCCCCACGAACTGAAGGTCGTTGTCAATCGTCTTCGGCACGCCGATCACGGAGATGGAGAGCTTCCGCCGCAGACACTCCTCCGCCACGTCGCGCGCGCAGCGGAGCGAACCGTCGCCGCCGATGCAGAAGAGCACGTTGATGTTCATCCGCACAAGAGTATCGACGATGATTTCAGTCGGCTGGCGTCCGCGCGAGCTGCCGAGGATCGTGCCGCCGTGCTCGTGGATTGTATCGACCGCGTCGGGGTCGAGCAGCATTGGCGTGTAGCCGCAGGCGGGGTTGAGGCCGGCGTAGCCGAAGCGGATGCCGTAGATGGTCTGGATGCCGTAGTCGAAGGAGAGAATCTCCACGATGCCCTTGATCACGTTGTTGAGGCCGGGGCAGAGTCCGCCCGCCGTGAGGATGCCAGCGCGCGTCCAGCTGGGGTCGTGGAATATCTTCGCCTTCGGGCCAGCGCGCTCGAACGACGGCTCGCGACCAAGCTTCTCCCGCAGCCAGTCAAGGAGCGGCACATCCGCGCTCATCAAGACGCGTGCGCCGTCGGGCACGAACTCGTGCCTCCGCACGGGCGACGCGATGCGGCATTCGCCGAGCATATCCACGTCGAACGGGTAGTCCTGCGGCGTCGCCGCGACCTTTTCCAAAGTAGGTGACATATTTATTCCTCCTTCATGTTTCCTTGACGGTGCCCTTCAAGACGGCGATGAACGCCGACTGCGGCACGTTGACATGACCAAATTCCTTCATGCGCGCCTTGCCGCGCTTCTGCTTCTCGAGCACTTTCATCTTGCGCGTCACGTCGCCGCCGTACAGCTTCGCAAGCACGTCCTTGCGGAACGGACGGATGTCCTCGCGCGCGATGATTTCGCGTCCGATCGCCGCCTGCACGGGAATCTTGAACTGGTGGGGCGGGATGGTATCGGCCAGCGCCTTGCAAATCTGAATGCCGCGCGCACGCGCCTTGGAACGATGCACCATCGTCGCAAAGGCGTCCACGGTTTCACCGTTCAAGAGCACGTCCATGCGCACGATGTCGCTCTCCTGGTAGCCGTCCGGCTCGTAGTCCATCGAGGCGTAGCCGTGCGAGACGCTCTTGAGCGTGTCGTGGAAGTCAATGAGGATTTCGTTCAGCGGCAGACGACAGTGGAGCATCACTCGCTTCGCGTCCATCGACTCCGTACCCTCCACCGTGCCACGTCTGTCCATCACGATGCGCATCACGTCGCCGATCGATTCGCTGGGCGTGATGATACGGGCCTTGAGGACTGGCTCGGAAATGGATTCAAGCGTGGAGGGGTCCGGCATTTGGAGCGGATTGTCGAGGTCGCGTTCCTCACCGCCCTTCATCTTGAGCTTGTAAACTACGCCGGGCGTTGTGGAGATGATGTCGAGATTGAACTCGCGCCGCAACCGTTCCTGCACGATCTCCATGTGGAGGAGGCCGAGGAACCCACACCGGAAACCGAAGCCGAGGGCGATGGAGCTTTCGTGGTGGAAGGTGAACGCGCTGTCGTTGAGGTGGAGCTTCTCAAGCCCCTGCGCCACCTTCGGGAACTCGTCCGTGGACATCGGGTAGATGCCGCAGAACACCGTGGGGTGGATGTCGTGAAAACCGGGAAGCGGTTCGTCCGCGCCGAACTTCGAGGTGGTCACGGTATCGCCGATCTTGATCTCGCTCGGGTCCTTCACCGTGCCCACGAGGTAGCCGACCTGCCCGGCGGAAAGGCAATCGACAGGTTTCTTGCCGGGCGAGAAGATGCCCACCTCGTGGATCGTGGTCGAGACGTGCGAGCCCATGAACGTGACGCCCTGGCCGGCCTTCACGCTGCCATCCACCACGCGCACGTATGTGATCACGCCGCGGAACTCGTCGAACACGCTGTCGAACACAAGCGCGCGCAGGGGCGCGTCCGCGCCGCGCGTCTTCGGCGGCGGAATGCGCTTCACGATCGCCTCAAGGACGTCGGGACACCCCACGCCCGTCTTCGCGCTCACGAGGAGCGGGTCGTCCATCGGGATCGCGAGGATGTCCTCGATCTCGCGGCTCACCTCCTTCACGTCGGCGCCGGGGAGGTCCACCTTGTTGAGGACGGGTACGATCTCAAGCTGCGCGTCCTGTGCGAAGTAGGTGTTCGCGACGGTCTGGGCCTCCACGCCCTGCGCGGCGTCCACCACGAGGAGCGCACCCTCGCACGCACCCATCGAACGGCTCACCTCGTAGGCGAAGTCCACGTGGCCGGGAGTGTCGAGGAGATTGAAGAGGTAGGTCTTACCATCCTGCGCGTGGTACTCCATCGAGACCGGGTGGCTCTTGATCGTGATGCCGCGCTCGCGCTCGAGGTCCATGGCGTCGAGGGTCTGCTCCTTCAGCTCGCGCGCGCTGATGGCGTGCGTAAGCTCGAGGATGCGGTCCGACAGCGTGGTCTTGCCGTGGTCCACGTGCGCGATGATGCAAAAATTGCGAATGTTGTCTAATGTCTGTTCCATAACGGGTAGGCACACAGTATAACATATTTTCGCCCCGTCCGCACATCATCCTAATTCAATTCGCCAAGCCAACTGCAAAATCCACCATCTTGGCGGCGTACTGGAACACACCACGGCAGATTTGTGGTATAATTTACTCCTACACTTTCCAGCAAACAAAAAGGAGGCCATCATGACAATAGAACAACTTGAAGAGGAAATCGAAGCAGCCAACGAATACAACGAGGACGTTGCGCGCAGGAATTTCACCGAAGAAACAGGCAGGGAACTGTCCGATTCTTGCGACGTCCTCACGAGAAAGGCAAAAAAACGCATCGCCGCCATCAAACGTGGCGAACTACCCCGCGCCTTCGGCGCGTACGACCACGACGAAATCGCACGTGTCTTCTCCACCAGCACGCTCCTAATCGTTGACGGCTACGACATCAACATAGACATCGACGTTGCGAAGATCGACAAATGGCAGGATGGTGCCAGTAAACTTGTATTGACCATGGACGCCGAAGAGGAACATGATCGCACAGCCTTCATCGAATACTATGAAGAATACCTTTACGCTGCGGCAACCTTCGCCAAGTCAATCGGCTCCGCAGCCGTGCGCCCCTATCTCATGGCCTGGCGCCTCGCAAAGGAGATTGGGACACCAGATGCCTATGGTTCGTCCTTGCCCGAGAAGGCCCTGCGCCTGGTGAAGCTCGAAAAGGCCGCCTACGACCTTCTCTGGCTGGATGCCACCATCGCAAGCCTCCCGAAGTTCAAGGCAACCAAACCACGCCGCAAGAGAAAGGCCTAATCCACCATGAGCATCAAAATGTTACAACGGGTGTACAGGCTCGGAAAAAAACTCACCAAGCCCAGCGACCAGGCCGTACTTGTGGCTCTGGCCTTCAAGTTGCGCGATGATAAAAACCTCTGTTATCCCAAACGGGAAACGCTAATGCAAATGACGCACCTAAGCAAAGGGGCGGTGGGGGATGCGTTGAACAGATTAAGGAGAAACGGATTACTCACATGGGTAAGCGGAGGCCTCGCGAACAAGAAAGGGAAAAACGGCAAAACACTCTCAAACGCCTACACTTTTACATTGCCACCGGAAACTGCCGTGAAAAAGGCAGGAAAGAGCCAACCGAGTGACCAGCAGCAAGGTACACCGAGTGACCAGCAGCTGATCACACCAGTGCCCAGCAGCAAGGCACACCAGTGCCCAGCAGCTGATCACACCAGTGCCCAGCAGCTGGGCACCAAAGACAATAATAATATAAACAATAATAAAGACGATGCGGTAAAGACGCCCGACACCGCATCGGATTTAGATAATCTTGCCAATAATCTGGGCAGCGGCTATACTGCAAAACGCGCCGTGCAAACAACGCAGAAGGACATTGAAGCATCTCCCTTACGCAGGGCGCTTCGCCTCTGTAATCTTACACCAGACGACCCGAAGTACCTCGACAACGTCCGCATCTTTTCCAGCGTAATTAACAAGATTGATGATAAGCACCCGGGGCGTTCGATGGAAGTCATCATTACCCTCGAAAGCGAGCAGCGCCAAGGCGAGCTTGACGGCATCAACCACATGCCACGCTACGTCACGTCACGCCTCAATGCCGTCCTTGAATCTACCTGAGGTACGCTGCTTACGCGGACTGGGGTGCAAAGCCCTGTTACACTGGAGTGTACGAGCCCCTTATACTGGGGTGTAAGAGGCACTTATACTGGGGTGTACGAGCATCTTATACTGGGGTGTAAGAGGCTCTCATACTGGGGTGTACGAGCCCCTCATACTGGGGTATAAACCCTCCGTGGTGTACGACTGTGAACACCCACCGGTGGGGCGAGTCGTCTCAACGAGCCGCCGCCGCATGGAAAGCACCCTTCTAGGCGGCGACACTGACCGCTCACCACTCCAGCGTCACTATGCGCCTGAGGTGGCAGGGCATACTCGAGAACCGCGCCGCCGCAAACACCCAACGACGTAACACCCCCTATCTTTTCACCAGCATTTATGGTATAATGGGATTGTTTTCTGCAGATCTTTGACAATCTAAACTCAAGACCATTTAGCCAGAGCACAATTCTGTGTTAGAGAAGACTTTCGGAATCCTATCCGTATGTCCACTCTGCATTGTGATTTGATGCTCTTTGGCTATCGCTTTCAATGTGGCGTCCCTTGGTTATATGTCCGCATATGTTGTGATTTGATGCTCTTTGGCTATCGCTTTCAATAAGGGCGAAGAAATGCGCGGCGCAACCGCGTTGTGATTTGATGCTCTTTGGCTATCGCTTTCAATGCGAGGTTGATACGCGTTCGCGTATGTGCGGTTGTGATTTGATGCTCTTTGGCTATCGCTTTCAATATCATCACCGCCGCCCTCTGTGTCACCGCGTTGTGATTTGATGCTCTTTGGCTATCGCTTTCAATGCGAATCGAAAACCGCCTTATACATGAGCGGTTGTGATTTGATGCTCTTTGGCTATCGCTTTCAATGCCAATGCAAGACAGTATCACGGGAGACATAGTTGTGATTTGATGCTCTTTGGCTATCGCTTTCAATTTTCCGAACCTTGCCCCGCTTTTCAACTGGGTTGTGATTTGATGCTCTTTGGCTATCGCTTTCAATAAAGCGCGACTGGCGAAGATTACGAGAAGGTTGTGATTTGATGCTCTTTGGCTATCGCTTTCAATGCGCTTAAACAGCCGCCACGCGACGATGAGGTTGTGATTTGATGCTCTTTGGCTATCGCTTTCAATGTCCTCAAGCGCGAACAAATCTTGCTCGAGTTGTGATTTGATGCTCTTTGGCTATCGCTTTCAATAGGAAGATATAGAGAGAAGGGCAAGCCACAGTTGTGATTTGATGCTCTTTGGCTATCGCTTTCAATAGTAAATCCGTTGACCAATGGCACGTCCATGTTGTGATTTGATGCTCTTTGGCTATCGCTTTCAATAGCCACCGCCACCACCGCCACGACATCCACGTTGTGATTTGATGCTCTTTGGCTATCGCTTTCAATGGACTGCTTAAACTGACCGACAGAGGCATTGTTGTGATTTGATGCTCTTTGGCTATCGCTTTCAATGCGACTGCAATACTACACACTATCTACCACGTTGTGATTTGATGCTCTTTGGCTATCGCTTTCAATCGCGCGGTGAACCGCATCAAGCCGGAGGAGTTGTGATTTGATGCTCTTTGGCTATCGCTTTCAATGCGCGTTGCAAACACATGGTCGCCGCGCCGGTTGTGATTTGATGCTCTTTGGCTATCGCTTTCAATTGCCCTCGTGATGCTTTCGTGCAGTGGCTGTTGTGATTTGATGCTCTTTGGCTATCGCTTTCAATAAACCATAAATCTTTTGTTTGCGATCGGAGGTTGTGATTTGATGCTCTTTGGCTATCGCTTTCAATGAACAAATCAAAAGACGTTCCAAGGACACGGTTGTGATTTGATGCTCTTTGGCTATCGCTTTCAATAGAGGAGACCGCGAACGTATCGCGCCCATAGTTGTGATTTGATGCTCTTTGGCTATCGCTTTCAATGAACCAATATTGTCCAAAAGGGTCTGGATGTTGTGATTTGATGCTCTTTGGCTATCGCTTTCAATTCAGCGGAGTTGTAATCCTCATAGTATTTGTTGTGATTTGATGTGATTTGATGCTCTTTGGCTATCGCTTTCAATGCGCAATACACTACCTTTGCGACCATGCGGTTGTGATTTGATGCTCTTTGGCTATCGCTTTCAATAGGCTTGCAAGCGGGACGGCGACAGAATAGGTTGTGATTTGATGCTCTTTGGCTATCGCTTTCAATCCGCAGGGACTTCTTCCCCGCAAGCCCCGAGTTGTGATTTGATGCTCTTTGGCTATCGCTTTCAATCGAGCGGCAGTGTGATTTGATGCTCTTTGGCTATCGCTTTCAATGCGCAATACACTACCTTTGCGACCATGCGGTTGTGATTTGATGCTCTTTGGCTATCGCTTTCAATCAATGCCCGCCCAACCTATAAGGCGTTCGAGTTGTGATTTGATGCTCTTTGGCTATCGCTTTCAATGCGTGACAATATTAGAAACAAACAAAGCATGTTGTGATTTGATGCTCTTTGGCTATCGCTTTCAATGCGCAATTCACTATCTATGCTACCATGCTAGTTGTGATTTGATGCTCTTTGGCTATCGCTTTCAATGACGGAAAAGCGCGATGCGCGGTTCAACTGTTGTGATTTGATGCTCTTTGGCTATCGCTTTCAATGGGCCGACGGGTGACACAGGGCCTACAGGGTTGTGATTTGATGCTCTTTGGCTATCGCTTTCAATAAACCATAAATCTTTCGTTTGCGATCCGAGGTTGTGATTTGATGCTCTTTGGCTATCGCTTTCAATATAGATGTCGTGGCATGCGTGACAACGTTGTTGTGATTTGATGCTCTTTGGCTATCGCTTTCAATTAGACCCTCGCGGCGCTGTGTACCAGTGGGGTTGTGATTTGATGCTCTTTGGCTATCGCTTTCAATGTAAGCAGCATCGAGCATGTTTGCCGCAGGGTTGTGATTTGATGCTCTTTGGCTATCGCTTTCAATGGGAGAGGAAACAGGAGAAGGTGAATTTGTGTTGTGATTTGATGCTCTTTGGCTATCGCTTTCAATGGAGAGGAAACAGGAGAAGGTTTATTGGTGTTGTGATTTGATGCTCTTTGGCTATCGCTTTCAATATTTGTCTCAACAGACTGTAGATTTGACTGTTGTGATTTGATGCTCTTTGGCTATCGCTTTCAATAGCTTAATGCTAAAGGCTCCCTTCCAAACAGTTGTGATTTGATGCTCTTTGGCTATCGCTTTCAATAAACTTCCGAAAGACCAATGATCTCGTCCGGTTGTGATTTGATGCTCTTTGGCTATCGCTTTCAATGGCGAAGGTCCGCTACGCGCGTGCGCGTATGTTGTGATTTGATGCTCTTTGGCTATCGCTTTCAATTTCCTCTTCAACTTCCCTTTTACCTTCCGTGTTGTGATTTGATGCTCTTTGGCTATCGCTTTCAATGCGTTCCCCCTATCTGATGTTCCGGGTGCCGTTGTGATTTGATGCTCTTTGGCTATCGCTTTCAATACCACAATGCCCAAAACGGCGAGGATAACGTTGTGATTTGATGCTCTTTGGCTATCGCTTTCAATCTATCAGCCTTGCGCAATGGCTTATCAGTTGTTGTGATTTGATGCTCTTTGGCTATCGCTTTCAATATTGGACCACTTTCGGCCTTTATTGACAGCACATAGTCCAAGGTTATGTTGCGAGAAAAAAGAGGATGCGCAGTGCCGTTTTCGGTACTGCGCCTTTTTTTTCAGAAGAATTCAAGCTGAACCGGCACCGGAGGGCGGGGCTTGCGCTTCCGGCCGAGTAAGTTAATCGTGTCGCCGAATTGCTTGTCGGTCACTTTGAGAATTGACACGAAACCCTCTTCTGGAATAAAACGCTTGATTCGCCCTATGTGGACACTTGCGGACTCCAACGACGCGCAGTGCCGAATGTAAACCGAGTACTGGTGCATCGAAAAGCCGTCCTCAAGTAAATCCTTCCGGAACTTAGTCGCGTCATGTCGTTGTCGCTTCGTCTCCGTTGGCAGGTCAAACATGACGTAGAGCCACATGATGGCGTATCCGTTCAGTGCTGTTTGCGAACAAAGCGTCATACGAATGAGGGCAAGGCGAGTTCCTTCGTCTTGCCGAGATAATACTTGGCGATGGATGCTGTAGTAGATGTCACGCCCAACATCAACGGACGTTTCACCGACCCAATCCGGACGTCGCATGTCAGCATCTGAAGAAGCCTGGCTTTCATGGGGCGGGTCAGGCCGTCGTCAATGTTTTCAAACACGCCATCGGTATCTCCAAACACGTATTGATCGACGAAAGGTCGATACGGCTCCATCACATCATCCGCCAAACAGAAGGGATTGTAACGGTTATGATGATGTACACCCCTGAAACAGACGAGTCCTGATCCGACCAACGCCCGTGCGACCGCCGCACGCAAAACGGCGTAACCGTAATTGAGTGCGGCATTCAATCCGTCGCCTTCCTGGTCACGCAGAAAATCTGCATCCGTCCTGATTGTCTGGAAATAGATACGTGCCCCCTGCGCTTCACAGTTTGACGGATCGCCATTCTTCACTTCGTCCGCCAATGTCTTTAGTCGAAGCGCATTTGGGCGACCTAACCGAACAAGCAACTCTGACTGGTTAAGGAGTTTGGCCCGGACAATCTGTCGCCACAACCTACCTTGTACCGCAGGCGTAGCGGCGAGTTGAGCCTCTACTGTTTCCTGTGCCGTAGAATGAGCGGCAAACGGCAACAGCTGGGCGGACGGCACATGCTTGTCGTCGCAAATGACTACGGCTACGTTCTGGTCTGCCAATGCCTGCAGGCACGATGTCGTGACAACCATCTGTCCAGTTTCAATTATGACAAAGCCGATATCCTCCACGGGGAAGGTTCGGTGAATCCCTCCATCGCCATCATAGACAAGCTGTCTATGAGCAATGGAGAGTTTCCCGGGAGAACCGAATGAAAGTGTTCGGGCAATCATCAAATGTCACTTCTTGATGAACTGGATGGAGCCGTCCAACATCATGCGGAAGTGGATACCCTCGAAAAGCACCTGCTTGGTGTATGTACCTGGACTTAACAAGAGCAGACGATTCGGAACGTCATAATTTATCCTTGATTCTCCTTTCTTGTTGAATCCAGCGGCGGCGAGTTCCCCCTCAAGTACCGTACTGGTACGAGCCTCACAATGGAATCGTAAAGTAATGCGTCCACTGCTTTCAAATTTCACAACCTTATAAAGACGCTTACGCAGATCAGCGCTCGACATTGCTTCCAGTTCTTCCAAATGACCTTCATGATAAGCCAATGCCATAGTTCCTGGCTTAACATATCCAATAAATCCTGGACGTAGGTCCAACGGGCGGTAGTCCGAACGTTTGTGGTTCTGTGCCCAATCAAGTGAATTGTCGGGAATAGCGAACATTCGTCCTGCTTCACTGAAAAG
Organism: uncultured bacterium; assembly: GCA_902779865.1. Classification (GTDB taxonomy): domain Bacteria; phylum Verrucomicrobiota; class Kiritimatiellia; order RFP12; family UBA1067; genus RUG572. Next base: position 49,450 of record CACZDG010000005.1, on the reverse strand, counting down.
CCCCAACCGGAAATTGCTCCCTTCGGCGGATGTCACGTAATAGGGCGTTTTGTAGGCTTGAACGGATGGCATCACATGATCGCGCAATGTGGAGGGATTAGTCGTCTTGGCGGCAATCCTAACCTTGTTGATTGGCACTCCCGACGGCATCCGAATGTCACCTGCTGAAACATTCTTCACACCACTCGCCACCATTTCCTTTAGCCGCCGATCTACAATATCACGTATGGCGGGGTCAATGATCTTGCTGACGATGGCCTGCGCGTCCTTGACCGGCCCCAAAAGAGGCTTTCTGACAACGAACTGCCTGTCCTTTTGGCCTGGCGTCTGTATGCACCCGTAGAATGTTTCCTTGTGCAACGCGCCGCGCACCGTGTCGCCGCGTGAGAGTACGGCCTTGACGAGAGGCCCCTCGGGATTTCCCTTGGGGGGATGCGCCTTCGCCAACACGTTACGTTTGGAACTCTGACGAAGCGTTGTCTGCCGCATGACATGCTTTACAAGTATCTCTTCACACGCATGGCGCACTTTGTCCGCAAAACCTTCGTATGGCGGCGGGCAAACGTCACATTCACGGCGCCGCTCCGCACCGTCATCCTTCAGCGCCGTACAAATGGCCGTGAAGCGTGCTGGGGTAAGCGCCGCAATGACCATGGCGTCCTTTGCATGGTGCGTATGTTCCGTGCGGTCCTTCGCCTCGTCACCCTGTATGCCCCATGCCTTGCGGGCAAATGCTGTTGCAGCGCCATTGACCGAGAACGTAGCGGGATAGACGCTGCGGAGCAGCTCGACGGCATGCGAACACATGATGCCCGTATCCACGAGCTGGCGCTTCTTGAACCCGCCCAACCCAGATTCCGGCGACTGCAGTTTGTCAGAGGTTATCTCGAAACGCCGGAGCTTGTCGCGCCAGTATGCCAACTCAAACTTCGTAGTGAGTGACTTCACTCGTGCCTGACTCCGCTGGGACGGATCCGTCTTCACTCGTGCGCTTCGCGTTTGGCTGCGGTAGGTCTTCTCTAGCTGTTCCACCTTCTCACGCCACGGGCGGAGCATCGTATCGATCTCTTCCCAGTTTGGACATTCGCGCGGTATGCGCCCCTGTTTCGTCTGGCGATTGTAGGCAGCCTCACAGATGGTCTTGTTGGCAAGCGAATCATCACCGGAAAGCGAACGAGGAATCGTGTGCTCGATGTCGAACTTGTTTCCGGCAAATAGATCGGCCACGTTAATCGTCCTATGGGTGTAGAGGCAGATACCGTCCTGCTCCTTCCAGAGGACATAGCGGTCGACGGCGTCCTCCGTGACGGAGATACCCAACTTGGCGATCTCCGCAGCTGCCTCGGCGCGCATACGCTGATGCGACTTCTGCCATTCCTGCCACGCCTTGCGGGTGGCGAAGTCGTTGACGGTGCGGGCAAGTTCAATCCGAATTGTATCCGTTTCTTCGAGCTTGCCGTGGTCGCCGAGGTAGTTAACGAGTCGGCGAAGCGTGGTCATCGCGCGTTGCACAAGCGGGTTACGGATCATTCCAAGTTTCACAGGAGGAAGACGAGGGCGTGCCAACTGGACTTTCGTTCCATTGCATTTATACTCGGTCTCTTTTACATAAGTACCTTCGCCATGAAGATAGAGCCGCTTCCACTTCTCGTCCGTCACATTCCAATTGTCGAGGAGGTATCTCTGATAAAAATCGAAGAGCTGCGGAGCTTGGGCTTTGCGGCGTTCTGCGGAGTCCATCTCTCCATATCGGCGGCGTTCTTCGCGAAATGCCCAACGCTTTTCCTCCAAGCCTTGCAAGATAGCCTGCTCGTTTGCGGCGAAATCCGGAATGACATCAGGAAGTTTCGCCAGAAAGCGAGCCTGCGAGAGTTCAAACCCCTTTCGCAGGAATGGAAGCATCTTGTTGATGGCTTTCAGAGAGTAACTGGCATTACCTTCCTTGGGGTGTATGGAGACGAGCTTCTTAACCGCCGCATCATCAAGAGCCGGGAAATGCTTTCGAAACCAAGAGCTGAGCTTGTCGTTGTCGTCGAAGAACGTAAGAGCGTCAAACACCTTCTGCTCATCGTAGGGTACACTTCCGAACGCGGACCTGATCTTGTGGCGCGTCTGGCATGTCGCCACTGAATCATCCGCACGATAGTAATGGAACCTGAGCCCCTGTGACTTGAAGCGCGGGTCTTTCTTGAACAACTTGATGATATCACCAAACTTGATGGATGGTGCAGCCTTCATGAACGCCGAGCAAATGACTTCGCAGTCTTTTGCAGAAAGCGGGTATAGAATATTGCCCTGTTCGTCTCGGCAGTTCCCGTCTGCGTCCTCGAGGGATAGATTGTTGACAAATGCCAACATGCGGAACTCTTCAAACGCTGGATGACCAATCTGGACGCGGGGATTACGCGGTTCAAGCGGACACGGCCCAACCAAATGAGCTTGAGATCGTAAAGGGCGCTGGCTGAATATGGCTTTGTATAATTTCGTCCGCAATTCGTCGCCGGAAGAGTACCCCTGAACATCCATTATGACGGCAAATTCCTTTTCGTAGTGTTCGATCCGTCCGGTGTATCTGCAGCGGATGCGCGTCTTGTCGAGTTTTCCCTTTTCGTTCTGGAGCAGTTTGAAGAAATACTGCCCAAGTGTTTTGCATCCCGCCGCCTCAATCTCTTTCGTCAAGGTCTCGATGTCCGTCTTGACCGCACCCAGTTCCTTGTCGAGTTGCTTCTCCTGCCCTGCTGTTTCGTCCGCAAGATCGGCCTCGTCTTTTCGCGAACTCTTGAACCCGCGCCTCTGGGCGATGTGGTAAAGCGCCCTTCCCAATGTCAGGGGCGGCACTTTCCCCGATGCCGCTGCTGCGCGGTCACAGTATGGGTTAGAGGTGTCAGTGGCCTTGAGCCATTCAAGAAAAGCCTTGTTGCCAAGCGGATACCGGCCAGTCTTTTTCCACTCGTCCAGTTCGGCGTGCGTCAGTGGACACATCCCGACATCAATGAGGATATTGAGAAGATGCCACTTGCGAAGTTTCCTTCTGAACTTCATGCGACGCGCCATCCTCGCTGCACGGCGAATGGCTGCCGGGGTATCTGCCGAAGATTTCGCGTCAAGGTCAACGCCCTCTGGGAACACGATCACCCCCTTGTCCAAGATGTCCCCCGTAATGTCATCTAGAATCGCCCATCCAAGCGAATTCGACCCTAAATCGAGACCTAATGTTTTTTTCATTTTTTGTCCTTTCCTTCTTGACTTGGTGCAGCAAATGAGGTACTATGTGCACGCATCTTATCACAACAAGGCTATATGCCGAAGTCGTTTTGAGACTGCGGCCCGGTTCGCCGGGCTTTTTTTATGCTCATCAAGCGAATACATCATCATTCTTCCTTTGGTTTGAGGAACGGGGATAGTATAGCATAAATCGGTGGCTACGGGATTCGCTGCATGATCGACGGGATGAACATGGCGTCCATCTTGGTGATGGCGCAATATTGACGTCCCAGGTCTTTCATGGACGCGCCGAAGTGGTAGAGTTCGGTGCCGTCGAGAATGAGAAATCTATCGTGGAATGAACCAACGGTCTTGATCGTGAGCGTCGGATTCTGCTTGTTGAACTTGGCGACGGCGGTCGGCGATATGAACTTGGTGGCAGATTTGTGCGTGGTGGCAATCAGCACATCCGCACCGCCGCATTTTTGCGAAAGGATGTCGAGCGTGACATCGTCGCAATAGTTGTCCACGAGGACGATGTTCTTCTTCGCCTTGCGGACCAGCTTCCTCGCAAATGAATATGCGTCGTAATGCTTGCCGTCGAAAAACACCTTCTGCGGCGGGAAATCGCCCCCGTCCATCGCCTTGAAGATCGTGTCAAAACGCTCCTCGTTCTTCGCCTGGTCCGCAAGTCGGGCTGCCTTTTCCTCGAGTTGCAGTCTCTCGGTCTCTGCCACTCTTGCCAAGACAGGCGCTATCGAGGACAATGCTCTTCGCATGGAAACAAATGCACGCATTATCCTCACATTGACGTCAATGGCAACAGTAGAACGCAACACTCCGCTCAGCATGGCAACGCCGCTTTCCGTAAAGGCATGCGGCATATATTTCAGATGCTTCCCGCGCTCCATGTTTAAGGTCGCAATTTGCGACCTTAAACACTCGTCCTTTGCAAGACGAAACATGAAGTCTTCAGGGAAGCGCTCCGCATTGCGCTTTACTTGCTCGTTGATTCGTTTCGCGTCAACGCCGTACAGAATCGCCAAATCGCGATCCAACATAACTTGTATGCCGCGAATTGTATAAATGCGTGACCTTATGAATTCGTCATCCAGTGGCGCCATGACGGCATGTATGGTCTCTTGCTGTTGCATTTTCGTGCTTCCGTTGCATACGACGTTGGAAACGTGTGGTAGTTTTTCTGTCCCTGTGGATTTAACGGGAATGGTTCCCATTGTCCCAGTTCGGGATACGAGCAATGGGCAGGGGACGGAAAGCGGGGCAGGCCTTCAAGATCGCCGCGTCGGGGAGGAGGCGGAAGTCGCCGTTCGCCGCATCCGCGAAGCCAAATGCGCACGGTGCGTTGGTCGTACCGTTGAGTACCGTGAAGCCGGACGCGATTCGCGCATCGATAGATGCGCACTTCACGCCGTTCGTACCTTGCGTGTTGACGACCACGTTGCCCGCAATCGGCGCCATCCGCGCAAGCGGCGCGATGCGGTCAAGGACGAGAATCTCCTTCTGGCAGTCGATGAAGACGTTGTTCTCCACGGGATTGTACAGCGGCTCGCGCGGATGGTCGTTCATGATGTTCGCAAGGCGCGGATAGCGCATCGCCCATACGCCGTTCGTGTAGTCGAACGCCTTCGCCTTGTCCTCCAGCAACCACGACGGGCCACCATGCTCGGCGCTGTTCCAGTGCTTCCACGTCATTCCGCGGCAGTCGATAGACATCCCGATCAGGCAGCGCGAGAAGACGTTGTTGCGAATCGGGTGCTCACGTCCGCCGCCGACCATGATGCCGCGCGACACGTTGTGGAACACGTTGCCGTACACCTCGTCGCCGCAGTCGCAGTCGTCGAAGTAGAAGCCCATCGTGTTGGCAATCTCTCCTCCCGCGCCGAGGTCGTGCGTGTAGTTGAAACGCAGCACGTTGCCCTGCGTGGTCCAGTCGCGTCCCGTGTAGTACGCGCCCGCGTCGCCCGTCTCCAGCAGCACGCGATAGACGTTGTTGTACTCGAAGAGGTGCTCGTTGCCACCGTAGAGGACGGCGGAGTGCGGTGCGTCGTGCACCACGTTCGCGCGCAACGTGATGCCGCAGCCATTGACGCCGAAACCCGGTGCGTAGGTGCGTTGGAACACGCCGAAGTCATGCATGTGGTTATCCTCAAAGACGGAGTCCGCGCGGCGGAGCGTCTTGCGGTCGCCGCCGTTCGCCGACACGCCCACGCGCCCGACCTGTACCACCTCGCAGCCGCGCATCACGTTGCGGTCACCGTGCAGCAATACGCCCGACCCGCCACAGCACGCCACGCGGCAGCCGACGACTTGAACATCCGTACCGGCAATCGAGAGCCCATCCCCGTAGGCGTATTCAAAGGTTATTCCCTCGAAGCGGACGTGCGCGATGTCTTTCGCCGAAACGAGCGGTGCACCGGACACCGCCACGAACACTTCGTCCGAATCCTTCAACCCGCCCTCTGGCGGACAGATGTAAAGCGTCTTGCGCGCGCGGTCGAGGTACCATTCGCCAGGCGTATCCAGTTCATCAAGCAGGTTGAACACGTAGAACCTGCGGTCCTTGCGTCCCCAGGTGCCACCCAGCACGCCGTACGGGATTGAGTCGGCAAGGCGGATCACGTCGCTCGTGCCGTTCTCCGCGCCGTAGGACGCGGCCTTCACGGAGTGGTTGCTCCAGTCGTGCGTCCAGTACCCGTTCATCCACACGCCCTCTGCGAAGTTCCACCGCTTCGCGCGCGGATTGGAGTAGATAAAGGCACCGGGCTTGTTCACGCTGCCGCCGCCGGAAGTCATCTTGATCCGGGCACCGTGGTCCACGCACTTCGAGAACGAGGTGTAGTCCGAGTTCGGCCAGCGCGCGAGCGTACCGAAGCGGTGGTTCAGGAACAGCAGCGGCGCGGTGGGCGTGCCACCGAACGCGGCGGCCATGGACGGCACCTTGCCGGGAAGGATCGCGGAGATATCGGCCTGCAGCACCTTACCGCGTGCCTCTTCGGGGAGACGCGCAAGAACGGACTCGTCCGTAACGGGACTGAACGCACGCATCGGCACACGCACGCCACCCACGATGCGCGCCGTGCCGGCCTTGGCCGCCTTCCAGACGACCAGCGCCGATTCGTACGCACCGCCGTCACATGGTTTGAGCGCGAAACCTTCCATCGGCACGTAGTCGCCCGGCGCGAGCACGATCTCCACCGCTTCGCCAGAGGCGACTTTTCCCGCCTTACGCGCCGCGCGCACGCTGTCGCGCGCCGTCTCTAGCGTGGCGAACGGCTTCGAGGACGAACCATCGCCGCCCGGCGCGGCCACGGGATTGACATGGAACGTCGCGGCGCTGGCGGACATTACCACCCCGCAAACGGACACCGCAAGGCAATAAGATATTTTCATCATCGCAACGTGACAGGACCGATGAGGCCAGACGGCGCGAGCTTGGAGTCCTTCGTGAAGTAGTTCCAGTCCGTGAAGCACTTGCGGCCCTTCGACGGACGCGCCGCGATTCCCTTTTTGAACCAGTCGGGGAAGGATTCAAGATACCATCCGCCAGGATAGACCGCCTTCACGAATTTGCAGTCCGGCGGCTCCTGCTCGTCGCCGATGAGCCGGTTCGCCCACACGTTGGTGAACTCGACCTCGAGCGTGTTCTCCCCTTCCTTCAGGTCGCCCGGCGCGAAACGCACCTCGTAGGGCGCGCACCATACCGGCGCGTACGCCTTGCCGTTGAGGATCACCTTCGCCACCTGGTTGTTGCAGTTGCCGAGAGTAAGGATTGACCCGACATTCGACGGCAGACGAGCGACAACAAGGCGCGTGCAGTACTTTGCAGTGCCGCTGAAATACTTGACGTCGGGATCGGCGTTGGCAGTCCAGTCGGAAAGCGTAGGCATATCGATTGTTTTTCCGCCGAAGGTCACGCGCCATGGTCCCGCGACGGGTTGCGCGTCGCCACCCGTGAACGGCTTGTCGAGCTTCTGGTAGTAGTCGCTGTCCGCGTTGGCCGTAAGCGAGCCGGCCGGCTTACGCAGCACGAGGAAACCCGTGCCGCAGGGCGGGAGCTGGATGGGCGCCTTGCCGTTGACGAGAGCGAGCGGCGCAACCGTACCCGTGACGGGATCGAACCACTCCGGCGCCTTGCCGATGTTCGGAAGGCCCATGTTCATGGACGCGGGATGGTCCGAATGGTTCATCACGAAGAAAACGACCGTGCCGTCCGCCTCGCGGGCGTGGGCGGTGAGCGGCGTGCCCTTGGGCGTGATGTCGTGTCCGATGATGCGGATCTTGCTCGGCTCGCCCCACTGGAGAAGCGCCTGGCAGCGGTTGAGGTACGTGTAGAAGCCCTTGCCGCTCTTCGCCCACGTCTGCGTGCGGCCGAAGTGCGTGCCCCAGCGTCCCATCACCTTGCCGGGCAGGAATTCGTCCGGCCACGGTTGGAGCGGACACGTATGCAGCGTCATGCGGTTGATGCCGCGGTAGAACTGCGTGTCGCCCGCCGCCTTCAGGAGATACGGCGTCTCGATCCAGTTGCAGGCGCCGGGGCTGCCCGTGAACGCCTCCGCCTCGACGACGTTGTGGCGCTTCCCGGCGGGACCGGTCCACTGGTTCCATTCGAGGCGTTTGGGGAGCTTGCGGTTGAGGTTCGGCCTGTACCAGAACTCGGTCATCAGCCGGTCCACGTAACCCGCGCACATGCGCGTGTCGATCGGCCCGCCGTACGGCTCGCAGGCCATCTCGAGTCCGACTGCTGAAAGCTTTTCGTGGATGATCTTGAAGAACACGTCGCGGTAGAGCTCCCTGATGGTGAGCTTGTAGTCGTCGCGGAACTTCTTTTCCGCCGCCTTGTCCTTCGCGACGGACACCTTGAACCCGCCGAGAATCGGCAGGTACGGCAGCGGATCGTACCCGCGCCGCGCCTTGAACTCCGCGCGCATGTTCGGGGTCCATGACGGCCATCCGGCCTCGTAGCTGTCGAGCAGGACGAACTTGAGTCCGCGTCCGATCTGGTCGCCGACGTACTTCTTCATGTCGCCGATCACCTTGTCCATGTGGAACGCGACGGCCTCCGGGTTCATCTTGTCGCACTCGACACCAAACGTCTCCCACTGGTTGGGCTGCGTGAAGGAGCCCATCGGGATGTGCTGCACGCGCACGCCCTCCACGACCGCGATCTCCTGAAGGTCCGTCCGGCGGCTTGGGATGTCCGGCTTCTTGAACGGCCCGCCTTCGCCCACCTGCACGGGGAATGCGGCGTGCGCGGTGAGCGATATCTGCGCCTCGGCGTTCGTGACGTTGAACACGAGCTCGCGCATCGAAAGACGAGGGGGAATCCACGGGCCGCCCGTCGAGGTGTAGCCGGGACAGTTGTGTACGCCGATCTCGATGCCGCGCTTCTCCGCCTCCTCGCACGCGAAGCGCACGAGCTTCCACCAGTCGGGAGTGAACGCAATCAGGCCCTCGTTGGGGCTGTTCTTGATCTTCGTCGCCCACGGCGAGCAGACGTCCGCCATGCCGAAGATCGTCGCCGCGCCGATGCCGGTCTCCTTGAACCAGTCGAGGTCCTTGACGATTCCTTCTTTCGAGACGTTGCACCCCATCCAGTGCCACCACACGCCCGTCTTAGCGCTTTGCGGCGGGTTGCGGAATACCGTTTCAGGGTCCGGCGCGGCATACGACGATAACGAGGCCACCGCTACGCCTATTACAGCGAGCGTCATTAGTTTATTTATGTTCATCTTATTTCTCCTGTTGATAAAGACACCGTCAGAATGTCAGCACGGCCTTGAAGAAGTGCGCCGTCGCCAGATCTTCGGAGGCATCGGACCATGTCCCGCCACCTTCGAGCGTCTGGGAGCCGAGTATCCTCACCCTTCCGTTGTAGAGCGTTGCGTCGATCGACGGGACGGTGCCCGGAATGATCTCGTTGAAGCGGAACAGCGCCTTCTTCGCCGCCACCGCCTCGGCCGTCGGCGCGCAGTTCAGGAGGTAGGCCTCCTCGAAGAGCGTGTAGCCAGACTCCGCGAACACGACGCCGTTGACCGCTTCGCCGCCATACGGCACGCCGTTCGCCTTCGCCCACTTGGAGAGCTTCCGCAGGACTTCCGGCGTCGCGTTCGTGAACGCGCCGGTGGTGATGGCGAGGTCCGCCGCCGTCGTCGTCGACGTGATCTCCGTGTCCGGATCGTCCGGCCAGTCGGCCGGCGCAGGCGTGTATTCCACCCAGTCCGCAGTCGTCGTCTCGCGTGTGAACGAGGTTGCGCGCAGGACGGGTCCGCCATTCGTCGAGGAAGCCTTCGCTTTGTAATTGGCGAATGCCGCATTGTTCTGGTCGGGCGTGGAGACCTGGACCGTCGCGCCTTCGGCGTCGTAGATCTTCATGACCAACGCGCCATTGGTGATCTTCTGCTTCGAGCCGTTCCAGTACGTGGCCTGGTCGAAGCGGACGGTTGCGCCCGGCGCGAGGGTCATCTCGGGAACCGTGACAATGCACTTCGCGGAGGTCTCGAGATCGCCCGACTTGCAGATGTTGACCACGACGCCTGTGAGGTCCAGCGTGACCGAGTCGGAGAGGTTCGTCAACACGAAATACTCGCCCGTGTCACCGCCGTTGCCATCAGCCGGAACACCGTCGAACTCGAAGAAGCGCAGGTTCTTCTCGACCCAGCTCACGGACGGCTTCCAGTCCGAAACCGTCTTCGCCTCCGCGCCGAACGTCTTCGCCACGAAGTATTCGCCCGTTCCGTCGCACGCGCCGCTCCACCAGTCAGCATCAAGATAGACGTCCTGCACGAGCGCCCCGCCCGCAGCGTAGATGCGCAGGCCCACCTGGCTGTTCGTGAGCTTGCCACCCGTAGGGAACGAGGCGGCATCGATCCGCAGCGACTCGCCGGAACCAAGGCTCGTGCCGGCGGGGAAGAAGTAGGTGAGCGACGGATCCGCCTCGCTCTTCTTCTTCGCGTTCCACGCGACGATCTTCACGCCGTCGAGATGGATCTCGCCCGCAGCCACGTTCGTGACGACCAGGTAGTCGAGCGTATCGTCGCCCTCAGCCGACGTGAGCGCCTCGGCGAGACGCAGGCCGTCCGCGACAGACGCCTGCGGCAGCTCGCCCCTGACATTGACCGTCGAAAGCGCGCTCCATTCGCCGGACGGCGAGAGGACGCGCATCGTGAGCGTGAGCCCCGTGGGAGGCACGGCGATTCCGCCCTCCACTTCCACGGCCTGCGCGTACGAAAGCGCGAGGTTCCACCAGGCGTCGGTCGAACTCGCGTTGCACTGGTGCACCTCGACGGCGATGACGTTTTCGCCCTCGACGAGCGTGCCGGCGGGGAACGTGAACGTGTCGTTCTTCTCGCCCATGTTCGTCGCCGTGGAGAACGCGCTGTATTCCGTCGAGGCGACCTGGTCGCGCTTGACCTCGACTCCGTTGATGTAGGCGACGTAGCCGTCGTCGCAGTCAAGCGCCGCCTTCAACTCGGTCATCAACTCTGCGCCGGCGGGCATCGTGAACGTCTTGCGGAAGTAGTAGGTCGTCACCTGCGTTCCGGACGAGCCGCCGCCGACATAGCGGTTCAGCGCCGTGCCGAACGTGCCCGAGCTCGCGAAGCCAAGGCGGCTGGCGCCGGAGCTCCACGACGAATCGTCGTAGTCGGGAGCGGTCCAGTTCTCGGCCGGCTTCGCACCTGCGTCGGAATACTTCCAGACATCGCCCTTCGCGATGACCGGGACGTCGATTGGTGCGGGTGAGGCACCGGAATACTGGACTGCGCCATCGGCGACCGCACCGCCCTCGATGCGCGGATCGCTGCCGTCGAGCGTATAGTAAACGGTGCCGGCGCCGGAGAGGTAGATCTTGTCGGTCGATGCGACAACCATGCCGTCAACGACCGTCGCGCCTGTGCCGTTGAGCACGACACCCGCGTCAATGGACGGGTACCAACCGCGGTTGCGGTACTGCGAGAGCATGTACGGCATGCGGTTCGTGATGAAGGTGAAGCAGTCGCCGCAGGCGCTCAGCCACGTCTGGCGCGTCTGCCCGTCCGTCGCCCAGCGTGCGGACTCGCACACGATCACGTCGTCGATCTCCGCCATGCGGCTCTGGAAGCGCCTGGTCGCCTCGGGGACGGTGAGCGCGCCGCCCTGCGCGAGGCAGTGCTTGTAGAACCTGTCCGCGAACGCCATCTTGTATTCCGGGTTGGCGCAAAGCTTGTAATGGAGCTCTCCAGGGTTGAACGCGTTGAGCTTCTTGAAGTTGGCGTGGCTCTGCTCGGTGCCGTACAGAGTCGGGTCGTCTTTTGCCTCGGAATTTGCGTGCCGGCCCATGGTGTGCTCCGCGTCGTGGCGCAGGAAGTAGAAGCCCTGCGACTTGAGACCGTCGTCGTCGTCGTCGCGGTCGCGCACGGCGTAGAGGTTGTTCGCCATGCTCGCGGCGGCGGGCGAGTCGTAGTCAACCATGTAGTGGAAGTTGATGACGTAGTCCATCAGGTTGGTCGGGTTGAGGTACACCGGGTACTCGGGATTGCGCGAGCCGTCCGGGTTCTGTCCCATCGCCTTGCGGTAGTTGTTGGAGTAGGCGCCGGAGAAGCCTTCGTTCACCGCCATGTTCCAGAGCGCCTCCCAGGCGTCGATCGTGCCCTCGGAGGCGCCGGTCACATAGCCGGGCTGCGAGGTCTTGATGACATCGTAGAGGTCGGCGTCGCCGCCGTTGTACGTTTCTGCGAAGTCCTCGTCGCCGCGCTCCTGCGTCTGGTAGAGGCCCCAGTAGTGTCCGTTGATGAACAGGTTGTAGTAGCGGCTCCGCGTGTAGAGCTCGCCCATGTCGCGCTGCGTGTCCCGCGCGAACACCTCGTGGATGAAGGTGTCCTTCTTGTAGGTGCTGCCCGTCCCGTTTGCCCAGGCGTAGTTCTGCGACGTGCGCAGGTCGACCTTCTTGAACTTGCCCGCGCCCTCGTCGCCGAAGAGCGGGAACTCGAGCGGCCCGTCGCCGTAGTCGTTGCGGAAGAAGAGACGGAGCGAGTGCTTCGGGTACTGCGGGTTGCGGCTGAACGCGCCGCGGATGCGGATGCCGCCCGCCGTGGAGAAGCCGTTGGCGTCGTTCGTCGGGTCGATCTGCTCCACCATCGTGGTGCGCTCCCATTCGCGTCCGTCGCACGCCTTGGCGTTCACGTAGATGCCCTCGACGGGATCGAAGAGATTGTGCGGATCGATGACGAGCGAGATCGTGGAAACGGAGTTCGTGAAGCCGCGCAAGAGCCTGTCGCGGTCTGCGCCGTTCACAATGCTCTGGTTCATGCCGTAGCGCATGACCTGGCTGTTGATCGTGGTCGAGGGGAAGCCCGCCGGGACGACACCGCTCGTCTGCTGGAGGATGTCGTCGAGGAAGAGGTACGTCGCCGCGGCGTCCTGCTGGATCACGCTCCCCTCCTGCGGAACCGCCGCGCGGATGCACGTGGTGCCGGTGATGTGGATCGGCCCCGTGTAGGGCGTGGAGGACGTGGTGGGCGACGTGCCGTCGAGCGTGTAGTAGATCGTCGCCGTGGGATCGTCCGCGCAGGAGAGCGTCAGGTCGAACGCCGCCGTCTTGTAGCCGTGCGGCACGCTGAACTGCACCTTCGGGGACGCGGGGCCGTAGCCGGCCGTCGTGTTCTTCGCGCCCGGCGTGGGCTCGCGGAAGAACACGAGCTCCTCGGCGGACTTCGTGACCGAGACCTCCGCCGAGAGCAGGAAGTCCGGATCGTTCACGGCGTCGTTGACGGCGGTGATCTCAAGAAGGTTGTCGCCCACAGTGAGAAGTTCCGACGGAATGGGGATCACGACGGGCGTCAGCGCGTCCGCAAGCACGCGCGCCTCTTCGACCAGGACGTTCGTGACGACCGTGCCGTTGACCTTCGCCGTGAAGCCGTCGGCGTAGCGCACCTTCAGCCTGAAGGCGTCGTCCGACGCCGGCGCCGCGTCGAGCGCGAACGTCGCCTTCCAGTCAAGCGCGTTTGTGACGTTGAGCATGGCGGCGGAGACGTCGGTCGAGACGTGTCCCGCCCACGCGCCGACGTGGGCGACGCCGCTCGCGGCCGTGCCGACGAGACTGAATCCGTCCAGCGTAAAGTTCTCGTAGTCCTCGAACTCGCCCTCCTTCACGCAGAAGTCGAGCGCCGCGCCGCCCGTCGCCTGGAAGTAGAGGAGCCTCACGTTGTACGCGCCCGGCTCCTGGACGCGGAAGATGGCCGGGGTCTGTCCGTAGCCGCGCGCGCCCGTGTACTCGGACTGGAAGTGGTACTTTTCGTTCCACGCCTCGAGCGAGAAACCGTCGTCCGAGCCGACGCTGAACGTCCAGCTGCCGGCGCGCGGGATGTTGACGACGCCCTCGACGAGAATCGCGTAGTAGGTGCCGTTGTCGGCCATGCCGACCTCGGAAACGGACCTGTAGCTCGAGCTGAACTCGGACGAAATCGTGGCGGACGCGTTCTTGTAGGCGACCGTCTGCACGCCGGTGAGCGTCTTCTTCGGGCTGTACCTTCCGCTCGCGAGCGCGCCCTCGACGGCGGGGATGTTCGCGCAGGCGTCCTTGTTCAGCTGGTAGGACGTCACCGTGAAGCCGCCCGTGGCCGCACCCGGCATGCCGACCGGGCCGGACGCCGCCTGCCATTCGCCGTTGCCGACGCGCCACTGCGCGGCATCGAGCTTGCCGAGGACCGTCTTCTCGCGGTTGCCGAGTCCGTACGAAACGTCCTTCATCTGCGGCGGGAGCACCATCGTCGCGACGATCGCGTCGACGCTGTTGGAGTAGGCGAGAACGACCGTGCTGTCGCTCTTGCCGACGCCGAACTTGGCGTGGGCTTCGCCCGCCGCCCAGTTGGTGTAGCTCTTGTCGCACCAGACGATCTTGAAGCCGTGCGCGGGCACGACGCACGAGCCCTCGATCTGCACCCACTTCGTCGGCTTCGTGGCGTTGTCGTACATGTACCAGCCCGTCACGTCGATGTCGTCGTCGTTGTCGTTGCGCAACTCCACCCAGTCGAGCTCCGCGCCGCCGTTCTCCGTCGCGGCCGTCTCGCCGTTCGAGGCCATGACCTCGTTGATGAAGAGGAAGCTGGAGGGCGGGACGACAGACGGCCTGCCCGCCACGGGCAGCGTCATCGCGCTGTCGCCCATCTGGAACACCATCGTGCGGAAGTCGAGGTACTTGCCCTCGTCCGGCGCGAACGTGACGGCCACGTAGGCGCCTGCGGGAACGAGGTACGTGCCGTCCCCTTCCGGCGACACCTCCACGCCGTCCACCTTGACCGAGACGACGCCCATCCCGTCGATGTCGGGAATCGTGAGCGGGGACTTGACACGGACGACGATGGTCTCCGCCGCGAGGTTGAAGAGGTCGCCGTTGCCCACCATGCCGGCGGACGTCACGTCGTCGGATGAGCCGGTGTAGGCCGTGGGCGCCCATTCGCCGTACGACGAGGTAAGAACCGTGTTGCCGACCGCGTACCTCACCTGCCGCTCGCCGTTGTAGTTGCGCAGGGACACCCTCAGCTCAACCGAGTTGGCGAGGTCGGGCGTCGCGCCGGACAGCTCGCGCCAAATATTGGTCGCACCGTCCGGATCCTTCATGAGGCCCATGTAAACGGAGCCCTCGCCCTTCTCGACGACCGTCACGGAACCCTTGATCGTCTGGTCCGCAATGAGCGGGGACGTGCCCTCGGTGAACTTCACGTTGAACACCATAGTCGGCTCGTCAGTCACGACCGACCGCGTCTGCAGCGGCGTAAACAGAAGCGGAGTGACCTCTTCGGCGAAAACGGACAGCCACGTCTGCCCCGCAGAACTGCCAAGCTCCGCGCTGGCCGTATTCGTCCACACGCCCACACCCGGCACCTCGTATGCGCTGTCGTCGTCGGGCCACGACGTGTACGACGGGATCCCCGCGTCGAACCAAGTATCGGCAAACAACGGCGAAGACGCCGCTGCAACGCAAGCCGCGATTGAAGCCGCAAAGAAGCTCTTGACTACTTTAGACATAACCTAATCCTTTCAAGCTGTGCGACAATTATACCATAAATCTGCGCATGCGTACACAACTTATCGGAAAAAACGGGAGGGGTGACAGAGTGAATGCAACCCCCGCTTCGCGGAGGGATTGCATTCACTCTGTCTTGTCACCCGTACCGCAAAATAGCCGAATGTCGGCACAGGCTGAGCGGAATATGCTATACTAATTCCGCACATGAAAAAGACGAATCCATATCGGAGATCTGCAAGAGGCACAGTTCTCCGCCTCACGGCGACTGTCTGCGCGGCGGTCATGTCAATGGCCGCCGCAGGTGACGATGTTCGCCAGACCGGATTCCGTCCACCGCCACACAGGATAAATATAAGGCGCGCAGATGGCGTGAAGGCCTCCACCAAGCGATTGAAGGCAACTCCCCTTCCTTCATCATGGGACTCCCGCGACAAGGGATGGGTGACGCCGGTGAAGGACCAGAACCCTCTGGGGACTTGCTGGACGTTCGCCGCCAACGCCGTCATCGAGACGCAGCTGCTTAGGACTGGTCGTGGCGTATGGGATCTTTCAGAGAAGAACATGACGCTGCTCAGCGGCTTCGAAGGTGACTGGAATCTGGGAGGCAACAACGACATGGCCTCCGCGCACCTGTTGAGATGGAGCGGTGCGGTAATGGAGACGAACGATGTTTACTTCATAAACGCCAACGACTCTTACAACGTGACCTCGGCAAAGCATGAATGGGAGGTCATCAGGCCCAGCGTTCCGCTCGATCCGGCGCTGCACATACAGAACGTGGTATCGGTTCCTGCGCTTGACGGGACGGAGGAGACGCGCAACGCCTTGAAGTCCGCCATCATGAAGTATGGTGCCGTCAGTACCTGTATCTATGCTTCTTCCACTTCTCCGTACATGAACGGGAGTGCCTATTACTGCAATCTGGCCCTAGGTTGCGACCACGCAATCACGGTCGTCGGCTGGGACGACAACTATTCCACAAACAACTTCAAGGCAACCCGCCGCCCTTCCGCCAACGGCGCTTGGCTCATCAAGAACAGCTGGGGGACTTCAAGCGGCGACAGCGGCTACTGGCATGTTTCATATTATGACAAGAACTTTGGCACGTACGACGGCGCGGTGTACCTGCCGGCGACATCCGACGAGAACTACAGCGCCGTTTATGGCTACGACAAGCTCGGACCGATATTTGATTTCGGGGAAGCGTTCGGCTCGTACAACCTCCAGGCAGCCGTGTTCACTTCAGCATGGAACGAAACGCTGGCAGCTGTCGGCGTGTGGTCCTCCATTGACGGAAACCCCTATCGGATCACAATCTACACCAACGTGACGAGGAACGCCGAATCCCCCATTGAAAACGGTATCGTTGCCTGTACGCAAACAGGTACCCTGCCACATGCGGGTTTTTCCACGATTCCGCTCTCGACCGCCGTGCCGCTTGCGGACAGGACGCATTTCACCGTCGTGTATGAGCAAACGGGCAACAGCTTTTCACATTTGGCCGACTGCCATTATGACGATTATGCGGAAGCCGACCATCCCGCCGGATGTACCTATCTAGGCCGCGTTGCGGATGGCGAAACGCTCTGGTACGACCTGACGGAACTTGATCTTGCCTACTACAGCGACAACGAGTGCGATGCGCCCGCCGCATTCTGCCTCAAAGCCTACACGCGCACGACAGTGCCGGCGAAGGCGGACGACGCACCGGGCGAAACTGCGGACGGCACGGATGCGCTCGCGGCCCTCGCCGCCACGAATGCGCTTGCCTACGCGCAGCACGGCGAGACGTTCGGCGCGTTCGCGAATATCATTGGCGCGAACGGGCGCACGCTTTGGGCGAACTGGCTCGCGGGGCTTGACCCATCGAATCCAAATGACGACTTTACGCTCTCCATCGCCGTCACGAACGGCACACCATCGCTCTCATGGACGCCCGACCTCGGCACGTCGCGGAACTACAAAATCTGGGGATGCCGCAATCTTTCGCCCACTAATAACTGGATCGTCGTGACGAAGGAAGACCTCACCACGACGACCAACAGGTTTTTCAAGGTGACGCTGTCACCAAAATAACTTGGTCACCAAAATAACTTGCGAACGTCCTACTTAAAAAATGGGACGGACGGTAACCTTGCTGACTTCCTTCTCGTCTGCCCAGACGATTTCGCCAGTCCTCAGATCCTTGAGGATCATCGAGAACTTGTAGTAGCGGTGCAACGT
This sequence comes from uncultured bacterium, assembly GCA_902779865.1. Taxonomy (GTDB): domain Bacteria; phylum Verrucomicrobiota; class Kiritimatiellia; order RFP12; family UBA1067; genus RUG572. The sequence goes on along the minus strand of CACZDG010000005.1, from coordinate 31,998 downwards.
CCTTCCGTCGCTCTGCGACATGTCGGTCAGTTCGCCCGTCAAGTACATTTGCGCAGCAGTCTGCTGCCCGGGACGAACCGCTTTACGCGGATCCGTAAGACCGAGCTGGGCCTGTTCGTCCATGATGGTGATGTCAACGCCTGACGAGGAACGGTCAACGAAGCGGAACTGACGTGAACGAATCAGCCTCATGCGAATGGAGTCCGTGATGTTTTTCATGTCAATGATCATCTGGGACCTGTTCTTCATCACCTCGATGTCGAGAATCGGCTTCTCGCCCTTGGTGGCTTCCAACACACCAGGATCGGCCAGCAGGGATTCTGTCATCTTCTCCACCGTGTTGCGGATGTCCTGCGGCTCAATCCTCGTCGTCAATGGGCGGGTATCGTCCGGATTTCCAACGACAACGGGACCATGACCGCTAACGCAACCAGTAAACGCCGCAAGCAGCGTCAGGCCTGCGAAAAAGTTAAAACTTGCTTTCATCTGTAATCTCCTTGTTTTGAATATGAATGGTTAACCGTTCTTTTTCAGCGAAGCGACCTCACTTCACGGACGCGCAGACGCGAGGTGACTGCGGCGGGGCTGTTGGCAACGCCCGTCACGGTCACGGCATCAAGTCCATGCAGTGTGAGCGGACGGTACGAGCGCGTATCGGCATCAATCTCCATGCCCTCGGAATTGTACCATGCGATGCGGTACTGAAGGAACTGATCGCGCTGTACGAGAGAGGACAGCTGGATGTTGACGCGGTTCAAGCCGTTCGGCACCTTGTCGTAAGTGACGGCTGTGACCGCCATTGCGTTATGGAGGCGCGTGTTGCCCTCACATATCAAAGAACCGCCGGTGTCATGGTTCAAGACAACGGAAGTTCCAGCAGTCGTGTGGCAACCCGTGAAAAGCGCGCAGGCAAGCGCACAGAGCACGAAAGACATTGTTTTCATTTTTATTCCTTTTCTTTTTGGTTAAGTTCGTTCATCAATACGCAACAGCCCCACCCTGCACTGGAGCGGCAGGCTGCACAACCGGCGCTGGGGCAGCGGGCTGCACAATCGGCGCTGGGGCAGCGGGCTGCACAATCGGCGTAGTCACAGGCTGCATGGGCTGCACGGCTGTGGGCTGCATGGGCTGCACGGCTGCGGGCTGGATGGGCTGCTGCACTGGCTGTACCGGGGCCTGCATCGGCTGCACGGATGGAGACTGCACGGGCTGAACAGCCGGCATGTCAGGAGACTGCACGGGTTGCGTTGCCGGAGGCTGTACGATTACGGGCTGCTCGACTACCGGCTGAACCATTGTGGAGGTGGAGGACGAGACCGACGTTGCGGACGCGCCGGGCGCCCACGTCACGTTCTGCCACGACGAGGAGTCAAAGTTGATGCGGCAACCGCGGCGGAACGCTGCCTCGGCATACGCCAGCGCGAGTTCAGCACGGAGCACTTCCTTGTTCCTGTAATGACGGAACCCCTCGTCGGAAAGCTCCAGCGCGACATTGAACACGGCGCCAGACTGGATATTGACCGTACCGGTCCAAGGTACCATCCACTGGCGGGACACGCGCAACTGGTGGAGACCGGGACGCGCCTGGAAGGTTCCGCCGGACGAACCGACGGCCGCGCCGTCGAGTTCCACCGTGATACCGCCGGCAACGACGCGAAGCTCATCCTTAACCGGCTTGGAAGCGTCAACCGTCGTCTCCAGCGGCTTGAAGATGTCGTCCAACGTCGTGGTGACGGTGAACGGAACGAGCGTACCTGCGTATGCAGTGGGCTCGCGCCAGCGCGGACGGGCTGCGGCGAGATCGGCGGCGGTTTCCTGCACCCACATGTCGATGAGGTCGTCGTAGTGCCCCATGGCGTCATCGCCGTTCTGCGGAGTGGGACGCTTGTTCGTCCAGTTTCTACCGTACACGCTGCCTCCGGTCGTCGCGTCAAGCACCTTTGTGGCCATGCGGAGAGTGTATATCGTAACGGGACGGTCGCCGGCGACGCGGCTCATCTGCGATGCGCCGATTACGGACGCAGTGAGGATGTAGTCCGTGCCGAGCATCTGCGCGACGCGCGTGACGCTTCCGCCGGTGAAGAGTCCGGCAATGAGACCGGCCCTTTCCTCCGCCGTGGTGATTTTGTAGCGGTTGAACGCTGCGCCGATTTCGTTGGAGTCCATGATTATGAAGTCAAGGCCGGAGACCTCGGCGGCCAGACGGTCGCGGATGCCGTCGATCTGGTCGTCCATGCCGGGCGTCTTCGTCTGGTTCTTCACGAAGATCGCCATGACCGGAGCCTTGCGGGGCGGCGGGGGCGGGGGCGGTGCCAGTACGGCGCGACGCACGACGTCCTCCTCGACCTTCACCACGTCAAGCCCGGGGTTGGCCGCGGCCACACGCGCCTTGAACGCCTTGAGATCGGCGGAAGTCTGGCGCGACTCCACCTCTGACACAGTCTGGACGCCGGGCGTCTGAGCCAAGACTGCGGCGCACAGCATTGCAGCGCCGATGGACATTATCTGTTTCGCATTCATTTCCATTTTCCTTCCTTTGAGTTTTGATTCTCAGCCATGGCGGCCTCAGAAATATCCGTTGATGATCGGGAAGAACGACACGTCCGAATTCGAGATGATGTTTACGACGCCGATCTGCAGTCCCTGCAGCTTGTTCGCCGTATTGATCACGCCGATCTGAAGCCCCTGTACGTCGTAACCGCCGTTGTAGAGGCCGATCTGGAACATGTCGCCGTAGTTGATCCAGTTCGCAAGGCCGACCTGGAGCCCCTTGAAGTCGCCGCTGAAGTAGTTGACGCAACCGACGTTGACGCCAAGTCCGTCGCCCTGCGCATAGTTCACGAGCAGGTTCGCAAGCAAACCGTTGGCATGGTTGCGCGAAACGCCGACCAGTCCGACGTCAAGTCCGTCGAAGTTGACGCACGTCCCGTAAAAGAGGTTTATGCGAAGTCCGCCCACGTCGTATTCCGGCGCGGGTATCTGTATTGGAGTGACCACGGAAAACATAAAGGGCGAAAAACCAATGCCCACCATGTTGTCCTTGGCCAGCTGTTGCCTCGCCTTCGGCATGGCCTCCTGCGCTCCTGCGGGCATCACGCCCGTCCCGGAGTTGTACACGGGGCGTACTCCCGGCTCGATCTGCCGCACCGTTGCTACGGCGGCGACAGCAGATGACGTTGCTACAAGCAACATACCTATCAGTGTTTTCTTCATTTGTTTCCTTTCTCTTTTTCAGTTCCTTTTATGGATGAAGCTCAAGGACGCCCGCCGATCAGCGACTGCACCCGCGTCCACGTCGGCTGGAATCCGCCCAGCAGCGGAAAGACGCTTACGGTGGCGAATCCGCGTGCGTCTGTAAACCAGACGAAACGCGGCCCGGCGCCTCCGGGCGGCAACGCGACCTCGCAGGCGAGTCCGGTGCGGGCGTTGCGGAGGACAATGCTTTGCGCATCTGGCGGCAGACGTATCCTCGCAATCTGGACATGTTCCGGCAGCGTCTGCCATCCGCGCGTATCCGCCTCGCTTATCACGGTGCTTGTGGCATTGAACGCAAACACTCCAAGCATAATCGCAAGATCGGCGTATCCGTTACTGGTGTTCACGTGGTTCGCGACCTGCTGGGCCGCGATCTTCACTGCGGCGCGGGTTACGTTACGGGTGGTAACACCTGGTATGCGGTCCCGCAAATGGCGATACGCCAGCGCCTGTACGTTGACGACCGGAACGCATGTGGCCACCATCGTCCCGCCGCGCTCCACCGTTATCGTGGAGGGGATGTGGGCAGGCTCGTTGTAGATCGGGAAATCGACAGACCACAAAGTGCCGCCGAACGGAAGCGGTATTTTCACCGGAGCCTGCTGGTCAACGAGATCATCCTCGTAAACGACGATTACGTCCTGACCCGCACCTGGGGCCGGGCGGGTGAACTGCGTTATTGCCGGATTGATGCGCCCTGCTTCGCGATAGGCGATATCCGCATTGCTGGGGTCGTTTTCATTCGTGAAGAAGAGCCCCATCAAATACCAGGCAAAGGCGTTTTCGTATGATGAGCGCACAAGATCAGCCACCGGCGAGAGCTTCGCCGTAATTTCGCTTGATGCCGTGCTTGCATTCTGCGCGTTTTCCGCGCTCACGTTTTCCCCGCCGTCCGCGTAAGGGTCGGTTTTCTCCTCCTTCAGCTGCTCCTGCACCGCAGTCGCACGGCGCAGATAGGCTCGGGCATTGCCATGGTCGCCGAGGATCAGCGAGTTAACAGCCTGGTACTGAAGGCCGAAGATCAGTTCAAACGCCGGGAGTTCGTAAGGTATGGCCCTGTCGTCTCCCACCGTTCCCGCTAGAATGTTGCCCGCAATCTGGCCCTTTTTGAGTATTGGACCCTCGTTCGTCTCGTCGAACATCTCCTCCAGCTGTGGCGCGAAAACGGACGAACTTCCGCGGAAATCCCCGCGCAACATCTTGAGTCGTGCGAGTTCAAATGCGCCTAGTTTCCTGTTCACGGTGCTGCCCGCCATCTTGGTAGCGCGCTGCATGGCAAAGTTGCCGGAACCGAACATGACGTCGTTACGAGCCGCAACCTCTTCATTGTAGGAAGTGCGGCATCCACAGAACGCAGTGCAAAGGACTATGGCAATCCCCGATATGGCATTATTGTACGTCATCGGACCTTTCTTGTAAGGACTAGGCACCCACCAGCGGCGGGCTTAACATCGTACGTGCACTCAAGACGGCGGCGAAGGCCACGCGGCGAGACGGTCGAAACGCGCAATACTCCATTGCTTTCGCCCTCAATCCGCACGAGGAAACGGTCGGCCACGAAAAGGCCTATCGTTCTCTTCACGTCTTCGATGTCGTCCGACTCAAGATCGTAGAACGTCACTAGGTCGTATGTAAGCGGTTTGCCGCGCTTCTCACGCAAAGTCGGCTCATCGTCGAGTTTCCGACGGATTGCATCGACCTCCTCGCGGGTCTTTGCGGGTAGGCGGAACACACGCCCGCCATCGATGGCCATGCCCTTCACTTCGCTCCACGGCGGCGGCAGCGTCACGTTTACCGTATCGTCGCGCCCATATACCGTCACCTCCGCGAAAGGCGGACGCGGCATCCCAGCCGGCTCCGCCTTCGTAAGCAGTTTCACGGCCACCCACGTACCCGCAACAAGCGCCAAGCCCACGAAAAGATTCAAAAAGACAAACCACCTCCGCCGGCGCGACGGGCCATACGACGCGCCGGCGCGAAACCCACCATAGCCATCGCCTGTGTAGTCAACGAGATCCTGCAGGATCGTCCCAGCCTCAAGCGCGAAACATGCCACGTAAGCGTACGGCAGTTTCCCATAGCCGCGGTTGCCCCACGCCTCGCCAAGGCTGTTGCGAACGATAAAGTAACCACCGCCGGGATAGGACGAGTTGTCGGCATACCCAACTATGAGCATTCCATGCACACCAAGCCATTCGTCCTTCGCCGCAAGCCCCGACTCCGTCTCCTCCGTGCGCGGGAACGCAAACGTCTCGCCGTCGCACCCCGCAAAGAAACTCACCGTTACGCAGACCGGCATAGGACGCCGCCCGTTCGCCCCGGCCAGGATTCCGCGTATCTCGTCCACGTTGTTCGGCGCAGGCAGCAGATAGAGCCCGGAGAGGATGCGATGCTTCTTCGCGTCGTCATCGGATCCTGGCGGGAATGCGACGCGGTCGCTTGGCCCGAACAGCGGCGCGGCGGAGACGCCCGCGTACGGCCAAAGCGCGTAGCGGCAAGTGCCGCGGTACTCCAGCACGTTGAAACATGACCGGAGCAGGCTTCCCTCCATCGACTCATAGCGCGTCCGCACCGTCTCCTCGAACTGCGTGACGTATGGACGCATCACCGGAGAATTGATGCCGCCGTTTGCCTCGGCCATCATCCTAAGCTGAAGAAGTTTCTTGTGAAGCGCGTTCTCGAACTCCTGGTCGAGCGGTTCGTTCAGGCGCAGGCGCGAGAGGTTACGCTCAATCCCGGCGCGTTCCACCTGCTTCGTGGCCGCGAAGAGGTACTGCACGCTGAGGCGCATCTTGCAGTCCTCGTAGTATTCAAGCATCGCCGTAACTGCGTTCGCCACGCACGTTCCGCGCAGCGCCTGCTCGTAAACGGGCGGCATCTTCGAGACGAGCGTCGTAGCGGACGGCACGCTGCGCGTCCTTTCGGGGGCGCGGTAGCGTCCGTCCCTCATCGCACGGAGGAACTCCGCCTGCTGCGAAGGGAAGATGTAGGGTGTCGCCGCCATGTCAGAAGAACAGCAGCCTACCCTTCACCGCGCCGACGCCCGGACGGCTGAGCGAAACGTCGGTATCCTTGATGCCGGTCAGGAACACCCCGAACGGAATCTCCGCCGCGCCGTCAAGAAGCGGCAACGCCACGCCAGAGAGCTTGAAGGTCCCGGCTACGTCCTTTCCGCTCACTTTCAACGCCAATTGCGTATCCGCCGTCGCACCGGGCGGAACAGCAAGTTCCGCACGCCATGCTTCCGGCGCGTCCGCATCGCCCTCCGATGCGAAAACGAACGTGACCGGCTCGTCCGGCGATTTCACATCCGCCGGGGACTTCGCAGCAGGGCCTGCTGCCAGCGCAAACGCGGAGTCGTCCTCCGCCGCAAACATAGCCATCTGCCTCTCGGCCGCAAACTTCCGCAGACGCTCAGCCATCACTACGGCGTGCGGACGGCAGCGTTCCGCGACGAAGCGGTCGATGAACACCGCCTCATCAGCTGTCATGACGACTTTCTCTTCTTCAATCGCGTTATTCATGTTCATCCTTCAACTTTCTCATGTCCTTCAACGCCCGGGAGAACAACTGGTCCACGTTCGCCTCCGAGCTGATGCCGAGCATGTCTTTTATTTCCGTTGAAGACAGGTTCAAGCGAAGTTTAAGCAGGTGGACGTAGGCCCGGAGGGGATTCTCCTTCCAGAGGTCACCGAAGCAGTCTTGCACAAGGGACCACTCCTCCCGCCGTCGCATCGCAGGGTCTTCAGATGGATTGGCATCCCTGCCCTGCGCTTCTGACAGCATTTTCGAAATTTTATCCATGTAGCTCGTGCCACCGTCTTCGTCGCCGAATCCCTGCTCGTCCGCGCCTTCCAGCGAAATCTCCCCGTGCGGAGCTGGATTGGCCCGCCTGATGTATCCGCGCACGTATTGCCGCAGCCATCCCCAAAGACTGCCGCCGTCGTCGCGGAACAGCTCTAGCTTGCCCTTTCCGATCATGTCTTCGTAGAGGATGCTCATCAGCTCCTCGGGCGTGACCCCCCACTCGCGCGCCAAACGCGCGCTACGCAGGGACTTCGCCTCGGCGAGGACGGCCTTCTCCCACACGATGCGCCAGGCAAGGTCGTCCTGAAGCTTCATCAGCTCGTATATCTCGTGCTCCGAGAGGTTTTCGACGTTGTTCACTTCGCCCTCATTCCTTCCTTAAGCGATTCATCCTTCTGCCCCCATTTGTGAAGAGAGAAAATACGGCTTACCACCCGGCTAAATAGGTGGTAGCATCTATTCGTCTGCATGTTCCTCGAATGTGGCATGGCAAAGATTATACCAAAAAAGTAGGCAGATTGCACGACATCATATGACGTCATGGTGTTTTCATTTGGCAGACTGTTTCTTTCCTTTTCAGCCTGACGTTTCGCTGAAAAGCCCTTGCCCTGTCATCCTGGGGGGCCGAGAAAGGATGCCTTGCCCACAGTCCCGTCCCGCCAGCGCCCGCGACGCCCATCGTGAACAGCGCCAGGAGTGTGCCTATGTGGAACGTCCAGTTTCTGCCGCGCGGGTCCTTCACGCGGCCGCACGGTAGCACGTCCCCGCCGACCGCTCGATGTCGCAGAACGTCTCCGCCAGAAGCGACCTATACCCCCACTGCCGCTTTCGCTCTTTGCCCGCCTTATGGCGAGGCTAGAATAGTATCTCGAAAAACGCCGATTTGTCAAGCAGGGCAGAATCCACAGTGGCGATTACTCAGTTCTCACCTATATGAAATCACCGTGGCCCCTAAACTGTCAAATGTTTGTGAAGGAATTGTAAAAGAAATGTATGTGATTTGTATGCAAATTGTATTTAAGCCGACCCATCCCCCTAGCGCTCCGCAATGCTTTTCTATCCTGTCCGCAACGTAATATTACGGCGCGGAACGGGGGGACGCGGTGGCGCAAAATGGTGTGTTCCGAATCGTAATATCACGGTCGGCCCGAAGCGTAATATTGCGGACAAAGTAACGGCTCGGCGGGGCAAGTCTCTCACGATTGTCACAATGAATCTCGCCCGGTTGTCCCAATTGGTATTGCGGGATAGGTATGGTTTATGGTAAACTACGCGCATGAAAATAGTTCTTCTGTTCTTCGCAATGGCGATCACGGCGATGGCCGCTCCGTTGCAGCCCGAAATCGTGGCAAAAATCCGCGACTATCTGCCAGCGACGTTCTACGCGATGCCCGCCCGCGCCAGCACGCGGCGCATATACCCACTCATCTCCGCAACGTCAAACACCTACGACAGAAAACGCTCGTTCGACGTGGCAAACACGGAATTCGCCCTTCTGGAACTGTCAGACGACGGCAAACGCGCGCTTCTCGCGTTCGCGGACGCCAAGGACAAGTTCAAGAGCATTGAGTGCTGGTTCAAGACGGAGGATGTGCTCGACCTGCCAAAGACCACGAAGGCCGAAGACCTCGAGTTCGAAGGTCTGTGTCTCCTTTACCACCGTAACGGCGGCAAGCGCCCATACCTCTTCGGACGTTCCCACAACCCGTCCGCGGTCAAGTTGGGCGAGTTCACCTACAAGCGCGAGAAGTTCCAAATCGTGCTTACCGAGATGCTGCGCGTTCGCGACATTGGCGACAAATGCGTCGCATACGCGCTCGCCTACGCCAAGATTCACGGTGAAGCCAAACCCGAACTCTACGAGGAGCGCGTGCAGACGATGCTGGCGGAGGATGCCTACCAGCCGGGCGTCCACTGGGACAACGGCTCAAAGCCTCTGCTCGCCAAAGTCGGGAACGGCGGCTGCGCAGCGTTCGTAACCGACTTCGCGGCGTACAACTTCAACAAGGGCAACTTCAACGAGGGCGAGCCTTTCGACAAGGCATCGGAAATACGCGGCGGCGACGTACTCCGTCTGGACGGACACTTCATCGCCGTCGTATCACGCAACGGCGACAAACTCTTCACGTTCGACGGCAACTGCAACTCGACGTTCCGCAAGTCGAAGACCGCCTACTCCATCGTCAACGGTGAACTAAAAGGCGGTAAGTTCCTGCGCGGATGGCACTACATGCCACCGCCCACAGAAAAAGCCACTGGCAAGAAGCGCGGAGCGTCAGCGGGAAAGTAACTCTTCTCGCACGGCGCGAGGAGCGATGTCGAACGTGTCCGGCTCCATCGAGTAGGACGCGCGCCCTTTCGTGAGCGAACGCACGGCCGTCGCGTATCCGAACATCTGCGCCATCGGGACGCGGGCGTGCACGATCTGCATGTCGCCGCGCTGCTCCATGTCGAGGACCGTACCGCGTCGTGCGTTGAGGTCGCCCAGCACTTCGCCCACGCTTTCTGGCGGCGTGGTGATTTCAAGTTTCATGATCGGCTCGAGGAACTCCGGCGATGCTGCCTCTGCCGCTTCGCGGAATCCCATCACCGCCGCACCGCGCAGCGCGATTTCGTCGGAGACGTCTGGATCAACCAGCTCAACGCGCACGGCGGTTGCGGAAAGGTCCGTCATCGGATAACGCGCCAGCACGCCCGTCATCACGCCGTCCATGAGGGCCTGTTCTATGCATTCGGCAAGTTTCGGATCCGGCAGGGCATTCTTGACGTCGCGGCCGACTTCCACCACGCGGCCTTTGCCGCGTTCGAGCGGACGCACCTCGATTGCCATCGTGACCGCGTGGCGCTTGCCGCCGAGTTCGCGGTCGAACGTGAAGGACTTAATTGCGGGCGCGGTGACGGTTTCGACGTAGCTCACCATCGGCTTGCCTACGTTCGCCGCGCACTTGAACTCGCGCTTGAGGCGGTCCACGAGGATTTCAAGGTGCAGTTCACCCATGCCGGAGAGAATGGTCTGCCCCGTCTCCTCGTCCTGGCGCACCTGACAGGTGGGGTCCTCCGCGGCAAGTTCCGCCATCGATTCCACGAGCTTGTCCTTGTCCGCCCCGCTCTTTGGTTCGATGGCGAGGAACATCACGGGCTGCGGCGCGGTGATGCGTTCAAGGTAACAGGGCTTCATCTCGGCGCAGAGAGTATCGCCGGTGGTAGCGTCCTTGAGGCCCACTATAGCGCCGATGTCGCCAGCGCGAAGCTCGTCCACCTCCGTGCGGTCGTCCGCGAAGAGGCGCACTATCTTCATCACGCGCTCACGCTTCTTCGTGCGAGGATTGTAAACGTTCGCGCCCTTCTTTAGGACGCCGCCGTAAACGCGCACGAAGAAGAGACGTCCGTAGGTGTCGGACGCGATCTTGAAGACGAGCGCTGTCAAAAGCTCCTGCGGGTCGTGTTTGCGCGTGACGGCTGTGCCGCTTTTGAGGTCGGTGGCCGTGACGGGTGGACGGTCGGTTGGCGCGGGGAGGTAATCGACCACCGCGTCGAGAAGCGGCTGAATCCCCTTGTCCTTGAACGCTGTGCCGCAGAGGACTGGCACGAACGCGCCGGCCACCACCTGGCGGCGGATTGCGCCGCGCAGTTCTTCCGCGGTGAGGTCGCCGTTTTCGAGGTACGCCTCCATCACGCCTTCGTCGATGTCTGCGATCTTCTCGCACAGCTCCGCGCGCGCAAGCTCCGCTTCGTCTTTCAGCGCGGCGGGAACATCGCCCACCGTGAAGTTCTTGCCCTCGCTCGCCTCGTCGTAGATGATGCCCTTCATTTCAAGAAGGTCGATGACGCCTTGGAAGCCGTCCTCCTTGCCGATGGGCAGTTCCACGGGGCATGCGTTCGCCTTCAGCTTATCGCGCATCTCCTCCACGACGCGGGTGAAGTCCGCGCCCATGCGGTCCATCTTGTTAACGAACGCGACGCGGGGAACGCGGTAACGGTCCGCCTGCCGCCACACGGTCTCGCTCTGCGGCTGCACGCCACCGACTGCACAGAACACGCACACAGCGCCGTCGAGGACGCGCAGGGAGCGCTCCACCTCCATCGTGAAGTCCACGTGTCCGGGCGTGTCGATGATGTTGACGGTGCGCCCCTTCCACTCGCAGGTGATGGCGGCGGACTGGATGGTGATGCCACGTTCCTTCTCCTGCACCATGAAGTCGGTTGTGGTATCGCCCTCATGTACCTCGCCGGGCTTGTGGATCTTGCCGGTGTAGAAGAGGATGCGCTCGGTCGTGGTGGTCTTGCCCGCGTCGATGTGGGCCACGATGCCGATGTTGCGTACGTTGGCTAGTGAGGTTCCGTCCATTATGCAGTCCTTTGTTCGTTGCGGCGTTCGAGGTCGGCGCGGTACGCAGCGAGGTCAACAGACTTCCCTGCGACGCCGGTTTTCACGGCCGCCTCCGCAACGGCGTAGCTGACCTCCACGAAGAGGCGGCGGTCGAACGGCTTCGGGATTATGTAGCCCGTGCCGAACTCAAGCGTCTCGTTCGGATAGAGCGCCTTGACCTCGTCGGGGACGGGCTTGCGCGCGAGCGCGGCGAGAGCGTGTGCGGCGGCGACTTTCATCTCCTTGTTGATCGTGCGCGCGCGAACATCGAGCGCGCCGCGGAAAAGGTATGGGAAGCCGAGCACGTTGTTGATCTGATTCGGGTAGTCGCTGCGGCCCGTGACCATCACGAACTTACGTCCCTTCAGCGCCTCGGCGGCCACGGCGGGATCGATCTCGGGGTCGGGATTCGCCATCGCAAAGATTGCGGGGAACTCGCCCATAGCCTGCACGTCCGCGCCCGTCAGCACGTTCGCGGCGGAGACGCCAATGAAGACGTCCGCGCCGCGTATCGCCTCCTGGAGCGTCTTGGCGGAGGTATCGACTGCGTGGCGGGCCTTGAACGGATTGAGGTCGGTGCGTGAGGTGGATATCACGCCCTTTGAATCGCACATCGTGACGTCCTTCACGCCGGCGGCCTTGCACATCTCGCAGATGCGGATGCCGGCAGCGCCCGCGCCGTTCATCACAACCTTGAGGTCGCCCAGTTCCTTACCCGCGAGGGTGGCGTAGTTCATCACACCGGAGAGAGCGATCACGGCGGTGCCCCACTGGTCGTCGTGGAACACCGGGATATCGAGCGCGGCGTCAAGGCGGTCCTCGATCTCAAAGCAAGCGGGGGCGGCGATATCCTCGAGATTCACGCCGCCGTACTGCGGGGCGATGGCCATGACGGCGGCGATCACGCGCTCCGGGTCGGTCTTGCCCGTGTCAAGTCCGTCCTTGCGGCAGTGCGCGAGCGGGACGGGCCAGGCGTCCACGTCGCCAAACGACTTGAACAGCACTGCCTTACCCTCCATTACGGGGATGGACGCCGCAGCGCCGAGGTCTCCGAGGCCGAGGATCGCCGTGCCGTCTGAAACTACGGCCACGAGGTTCGCCTTGGCGGTGCAGTCGAAGACGCTTCCAGGGTTCTGCGCGATTTCCTTCACCGCGTGTGCAACGCCGGGCGTATAGGCAAGGCAGAGATCATCTTTCGTCTTAAGGGGCTTCGGCAGCGTCACTGCCACCTTCCCGCCCTGATGGAACTTCAGCACTTCTTCACGATTGAACTTCGCCATTTCCTGTCATTTCCTTTTCTTCGCAATTCCACATTGAAATCTTGAGCCCCGCAGCCTTGAACACGTTAAGCGCGAGCTTAAGGCGCGTTGGCGTGAGCTGGCATGCGATTACCACGGCGTCCGCCTGCAGTTCGCGCGCAACGCTCTTTGCGTGCGCAAGAGTGCCGTGTACCTTGATGCCGCCGATGTAGTGTCCGCGCAGCAGGAGGTCGTCGTCGATGATGCCCACGATCACGCGGTTGTTGCGGGACGCGCTGCGCACCAGTTCGCGGCGGAAGGCGTCATAGCGGATGCCGGCGCCGTACACGAGCAGACGGCTAGTTGCGGGGGCGGCAAGCTGCCGCGAGCAGTCAAGCAGATAAAAGGTGTCGCGCAGGACGGGCCTTGCGAAACGCACCGCAACGAGCGCTATGAACACGTTCTGCGAGTAGAGGCACGTGAAGGCGATCATGTGGCTGTGGGGGTAGTGCATGAGTATCGTCACGGCGTCGGACACGAGGACGCCCAACACCACCGCAAGGGCGAGGCGGACGTAGTTGGATATCCGGGCGCGCGCCCACACTGTGGAATAGGAACGGAAGAACACGAGCGCGAAGAACACCGGCACCACCACGAGCGGCATACGGGTGTGAAGCGCGTGCGGCGTGATCTTCAGCGAGAGGACGAGCATAGAGAAGAACCACGCGGCTATGAGCAGCAGAACGTCCATAGTGACGTAGAACGGCGTGGCGAGCAGCGCCGTCCTGCGCCGCACTGCGGTGTTCTTGTCGCGCGCCACTGCGTTCAGGAGGCGCCCGGCGTCCCACAGCTCCACGCGCCGCATGTCGCGCACGATTATCACCACGGCCACGACGAACGCCACGATGAAAAGACCCGCCGCGCGGTCGCGGAGCGCAAGTGCGCCGAACCCCACCGCCACCAAGAACGCCGCGAGTCCGTAAAGCGCGAAAGCGGCTTTCTTCTGCGAGACGAACTGGCGGAGGATGCGGTGGTGAAGGTGGTCGGTGTCCGCCTGCATAACGTGCGTGTTGCCCTCATCGCTGCCGTTCTGTTCACGCGAGAGGACTGCGCGGATAGATCGCCGGATGATTGCAAGCGACGTATCGAAGATCGGCACTCCCATCGCGAGCAGCGGCACGCCGATTGACACGAACAGCGAATCGCCGCTCTTCATGAGAAGCGGCACGGTCGAAAGGAAGAACCCTATGAACATGGATCCGGCGTCCCCGAGGAACACGCTGGCGGGATTGAAGTTGTAGCGCAGAAACGCAAGACACCCGCCGGCAAAGGCGCAGTGTACCAGCATTGACTGCGGCGAACCGATAAAGGCCAGAGAACCGCCCATGCCGACGACGGCTATGAGCGCAAGGCCGGTGGCAAGGCCGTCAAGGCCATCTATCAGGTTGAATGCGTTGATCGCGCCAACAATCCACAGCACCGTCATGATGCAGTCGAGCCAGGCCGGGATGTCGGCAAAGAACGACATGGCCCTGAACCCTACGCCGCACCAGAAGAACGCGCCCAACGCCACGGCCACCTGCCCCGCAAGTTTCACGACAGGCGGGAGGGAGAACTTGTCGTCCGCGAGCCCAACCGCCACTATCGCCCCGGAGAGCGCAATCAGGCGCCACACTATGGCGTTGGGATGGTTCTGGAGCAGCGGCGCGTCCGCAATGCACATGTACGCGGCGACCACCGCCGACACCGCAAGGAACACCGCAACGCCTCCGCCGCGCGGAGTGGGCACCTTGTTTATCCGGCGCGCGTTTGGCTTATCGACCATGCCGCAGGCACGGGAAAGTTCACGGACAAGCGGCGTCAGCACGTAGCCCAGAGCGAACGCCCCGAGGAACAGTCCCCAGTACGGAGCCGTCTTCCCTAGAACACCCCACAGATTCGCGAGAAACTGCATCATGGCAGCACCCCCTCCAATGAACGCAGGAACCGCTCAAGCTCCAGGCGGTCGTGCGGACGTGAAACGGCGAACCCAGACGGCGCGGAGACGTGTACGGTCACCATCACCCAACGGTCGATACGGCAGAGCACGGAACGGTCCCACGTGTCCATGAAGATGCGCCGCATGTGCGACGACGTACGAACACCAGCCTGATTGAAGAAAGTGTATGCAAGCGTCGCCGGCGGATTCGCCCGCGAGTTGATCTGTATGGCGTGGTACGGACGCCCATCCACTTCAAAGTCGGAGGGATCGGACATCAGGAAACCCTGCGCGGGCAAACACAGCTCCGGCCTGTGAATGGAACTTTTCCGCGTCCCGCCGATGACGGCGGACACGAGGAACTGCGTCCCCCAGCTTGAACGGTACACGCGCTTTACGATCTTGGTGTCACGCGGCAGAACGGTGTTTTCGCCGAGGGAACACCTGTCCAGAACCGCCCCGCACGCAGGACAGTTCGTAACGCCATCCAGCTGCGATACGAAAAACATTCGTGCGCACTTCTCATCCTGACAGTACGATACGCCATCCCCCGTATAACCCTCCAGCTTCTCCGGCCACGCCACGGACGGCGGATCTGCAATCACCGTCTGCGGCGTCCGCGTCTGGAACAGGAACAGCACGCAGAGGCAGATGGCGAGCGTAAAGTGGAAAATGGAAAATGAAGAGTGGCTGCCATCAGGCTTAGGCTTTGGGGTTTCGGCAGCCGATTGCCGATCTTCTGACGTCTTTGCATAGGCGCTCCTCTTGCGTTCGCACAAGCGCGAAATCACCTCTCCACACGCCACCATGCAGGCAATCGCCACGATGAACACGATGTAGCCGGAGTAATCGTGATAGAACCCGAGCGCGAAATCCGGATTCGCCCACGCGGCGACCATGCAGATGGAAAGGATGCGCACGACGTTTCCTAGCACTGCGAGCGGAACCGAACACACGAACAACGCCGCCCTTCGTTTCCACGTTGGCTGAGTGTACCACGCATACGCCGCCGTGAGTGCGGTAAGCGCCACGATTGAACGTAATCCGGAACACGGCTCCGCCACGTCTATGGAAAATGGATGAGCGCCTTGCGAGACGATGGCAGTGCCGGTCTGGACTACATCCACGCCAAAGCCCTTCAGTATCACGAAAGCAGTGCCGCTCGCAAGCAGACGAAGGTGAATCGTCACCGCGTCCAGATACGACGTCATCGGCACCGTGAACAGCAGGAACAACGCGGGGAACACGCACCGTTTCGCGACGCGAAGTCCGAAGAACGCCCACGGCAGCGCCATGCAGAGGCCGATGAAACCCATCTGTTCAAACCTCACCTGGAGGCCGCGTGCGCCGATCAACGACAACCCGATACAAGGAAGGCATGCGACAAAACCCCAAAACGAAGGGTTGCCCACCTCCTCCTTCAACGCCGTTCGCTGGGTCCACAGCACGTAAAGCGAAAACACCGGTACCAGCCATCCGTGCGACATGTCCTCCAACGGGTCGTTGAACACGGAACAAAGGCGTGCGAACATGCCGACAAAGCCGGCAAGCATACATGCGACGGTCGCGGCAAACGCCCCGATGCGCAATTTCTGACGCCACTTCTGCATGAGAAGAAGATGTTATTATACCACAATCCCGCCCAACATGGAATCAAACAAGGCAAACTATCGCCAAGGCAAGTGCGAGCAACCCAGCCATAACGGCGATTGCAAGGATCCAGTTGCGCAACCTCCTACGCCTCCTGCTTGTAACCAAATCCACCACGACAGTTTTCTGGCACCCTCCTGCACTGTCCGAACCACCATTTTTAGCCACCAAACTGGCAAGGATGTCTTCCATTGACATTTCCTCGGATATGACGCCACCCTCTACGGCGAATTCCGTCCCAGTAGGCGTCGGAAGTGAGAACCCAAGCCGCGCAAACGCCTCTATAACAGCCTTCGGCGTCGCAAAACGATCCTCCAACCGCTTGGCGCACATCAGCGACAGCACTGCGGCGACTTTCGGCGAGACGTTGCTGTTTACGGAACGGACATCTGGAATAGGGTTTTGATCGAGCAGCAGATTCAATATCTCGGCAGTTTTCTTGCCGCTGTAGGGGCTTCTCCCGGTCAGCATTTCGAAAAGGATTATGCCGAGGCTGTAGATGTCTGCGCGCGTATCGACCGCGCTTGAGTCCTCAGCCTGTTCCGGTGAAATATATGCGGGAGTCCCGAAAACCGTCTTAGCCGTCGTCTTCAGCGAATCGAACCCGTCGGAAATCTTGGCGATGCCCAGGTCGAGCAACTTTACAACGCCGTCGTCGGTGATCATGATGTTTTCGGGCTTGAGGTCGCGGTGGACCATTCCAAAGCACTGTGCGGCCGCCAGGACATCTGCTACGCAAAGGACAACGTGTACGGCGTCTTTCTCCGGCCGAGCCCCCTCAAACGCGATGATTTCGCGCAGCGTATTGCCCTTGACGTAGTCCATGACAAGGTAGTAAATCCCCTTGCCGAAATCGTACCCCGCATCGTGTACGGCGACCAAGTTCGGATGGCGCATCCTCGTGGCGAGCTTTGCCTCGCGCAGAAACCGCTTTTCGTATTCAGGTTTCTGCTCCGCCACTTCCGGATCCAGCACCTTAAGCGCAAACAGAGTGTCAAGCACGCGGTGGCGTATGAGCCAAACGGAACCAAGCCCTCCCTTCCCGATTGGTTTCTCCACGGTATATCCGTGGAAATCCTCACCGGGTTCAAAGAGGGCCTCGTCTCCCTCCATCGGCAAAATGGCATCCATACTCATTGCACGCCACCTCTCACCATTTCTTTCTCTAACTTGGTATCAAACACGGCACGGCAGTAAATGCCTGAAGGACAAGGACGCCCCCTGCCATCCAGCAGCATCTCGCCAGATTCAACGCGGGCGGACGGAAACTCCTGAGCGATTATGTTCTCCGCAACCATGCATGAAAGTCCCGGTGTGTGCGAAGAGAAAAGCACGAACCTCGGTCTGTCGGAGAGCACGCCCTTCACAAGCGCAAGCGTCTCCTGAAGGTCGCGTTCGATCTTGTACGTTTCGCCGCTCGCGCCGCGCCCGAACGTTGGCGGGTCGAGAATCACGCCGTCGTAACGGCGTTCTCGACGGAACTCGCGACGGAGGAACTTATGTACGTCGTCCACGATCCAACGGATGGGACGGTCCTGCAGCCCGTTCAGCGCGGCGTTGTCGCGCGCCCACTGCACCATTCCCTTCGATGCGTCGAGATGGCACACCTCCGCGCCCCCCTGCGCCGCCGCAAGCGTGCTACCGCCGGAGTAGGCGAAAAGGTTCAGCACCCTCGCACCGCTGGACCGTTCCCGTATCCAGTTCCACTGCGCCTGCTGTTCCGGGAATATCCCGAGATGGCCAAAGTCAGTACCGGACAACTTGAAGCGTATGCCGGCGGTCTCAATCGTCCATTCAGGCGGCAGCGCGTTGCGTCCGCTCCAGTGGTTGCCCTCTTCGCGGTCGAACGTCGCGGTTGCGCGCGACCACGCGGAGGGGTTTTCCGGACGCCACATCGCCTGCGAGCACGGACGCACCAGCGTCACGCGCCCGAAGCGCTCGAACTTACGTCCGCCGCCAGAATCTAGCAACTCGTAATCGTCTGCCATTGCCATGTCGCAGCGGAGGATTACCGCCGACTATTTCTCGTCGTTGTAGAGCTGGAATGCGTCCTTCGCGTTCATGCCCTGGTGGACGACGGCGGAAATCGCCTTCATCATCGCGAGGGGTTTCTCGCTCTGGAACACGTTGCGGCCCATGTCAACGCCTGCGGCTCCGGCCTGGATCGCCCGGTAGGCGAGTTCAAGGGCCTTGTCCTCTGGGAGCTTCTTGCCGCCAGCGATCACGATCGGTACGGGACACTGCGCAACCACCGTCTCAAAGCCTTCTTCCGTGTAGTAGGTCTTCACAAACGAGGCGCCGTTCTCCGCGCACACGCGCGTCGCGAGACGGAAGTAGCGCGCGTCGCGCGCCATGTCCTTACCCACGGCCGTGACACCCAGCACGGGGATGCCGTACTTCGCGCCCATATCGACGGTGTGGACGAGGTTGTGCGTGGTGATCTGCTCGCTCGCCTTGTCGCCACACGCCACCATCACCGCCATCGCGCTCACGTTGAGGCGAATCACGTCCTCCACGTCGTACACGCGGTTGAGGTTGAGGTCGGTGAGGATCGTCGTGCCGCCGTCGGAGCGCAGGCACACGGGCTTGGACATCGACGGGGGTATCACGCTGCGGAGGATGCCGCGCGTACACATGAGACAGTCGGCATATTCGATGAGCGGATTGATCGTGAGGTCAACGCGCTCGAGTCCGCTTGTCGGCCCCATGATGAAACCGTGGTCGCACGCGAGCATCACGGTGTGCCCGGTCTTGGGGTTGAAGATGCGCGCAAGGCGGTTCTTCACGCCCCAGCCCTGATTCTCGTTGCCCTTGAGGAAGAACTGCTCGCTCTTCTGAGGCTTGTCGAGGCCGTAAGCCGCAGCCTCCTTGAATCCGTCCATGTCTGCCATAGTATTTAACCTTTCAAGATAATTGCGAAACCTCTCTTCGCGCCATTCGCGAGCCAAGTCACACGGCTTGACGACACTCGCAGAAACAGTCCTGCGCACCTGAAAGGTTCAACGCGCCTATTATGCCAAATCCACACCGTCTGCGCAAGGGTAAAATACTGTTTCTTTCGCGAGGGCGGAACGAGATCGGACTATTCGGCAACGATGAGCGCCCGCCGAACCTTTTCTGCCCAGGCGACGTGCCGCGTCCTGCGCAAGCGTCCACATCACCGAATACGCGCCGAAGTGCTCCATGTCTCGGCAGGCGGATCGAACGCCTCGTGAGGGGAAGAAATTCTACGCCAGCCGTCAACACCGTCCAGTCCGCATATCGCAAGCATCCACATCTTCCCATCGGGACGATACGATTCGCCGGGCCCAAGGACGAGCTTTCCTTCCGGCGAGAACCTCGCGTCCGGGTGCTGGCTGCGCCCGCCGTCCATGATGTGGTACTGGAAGAGTGTGGCGAGCGGCGCGAACGACACGCCGCCGTAGTACGCCCCGTCCGACTTTCTGAACCAGGCGTCGCGCATCGGAGCCTTCCAGAGATTCGGCACGCGATTCAGCTTCATCGCGAGCTTGTCCGCGAAGTACGGCGCGTATTCCCTGAAGTAGAATGCCTCGACGTCGATTGGAGAACCGCCGATGTTCTTCGCCTCCACAAGCTCGCAGAGGAAAAACGGACCATGCGGATACGGCGTAATCGCGTGCTTCAGCGAGAACCTTCCACCATTCGCGCAGTCGCCATCCGCAGTAACGAACAGCGTTCCCGTGCCGTTTGCGGAAGGATCCCACTCCACCGCAGTCACGCGCGTCGCGTCGTGCCACCTCAATTTTCCGTCAATGCGCTCGTTCAGCATCCCAGTATAGCTGCCGAGTTCGATTCCGTTGAGCGAGACGCTGTCGAACATGTACCTGCCGCCGATCTTGCCGCGCAGGACAAGCCCCGCGCCGTTGGAGAGTTCGTAGGTATCGCCGTCGCGGCGAAACGCGACGCGATTTGCGGACGAAACGTCCGCCCCCCCGAAATGTGCAAGAAACTCGTTTGCCGTCAGGCCGCCCTTCTTCGGCGCAGGCCGTTCGGCGGGCATCGCGATCTTCGCACCGGACGCAACCTCCTTGTGGAGACGCGCGAACATGCCGGTGATCTCGGGATACGCCTCGCCTTGAAGGTTGATGAGTCCGTAGTTGGAATCCTCCGGGAATGCGTCGCTGATGCCCTCGGCCGGCTCGTCCACCCACATGAAGTAGTCGTATCCGACTAGGAATGGAAGCGACAGCATCGTCCGCGCGAAGAGTTCCGTCGCATGAGTGCGTTCGCGCTGCGTGCGGAAACGCTGTCCAGCGCCTCCCGTGCAGGGAAGCCCCGAATCGAGCGCAGGGAAACTCCACTCCGTAACGAGCATCGGCTTTTTGACGTAGCCGTACTGGCGCGTGAACGCATCAGCCACGCGCTCAGCATTCGCGGAACGGCTCATTAACA
The DNA here is from genome assembly GCA_902779865.1 of uncultured bacterium. Classification (GTDB taxonomy): domain Bacteria; phylum Verrucomicrobiota; class Kiritimatiellia; order RFP12; family UBA1067; genus RUG572. The sequence continues at coordinate 11,288 of CACZDG010000005.1, read as the reverse complement.
CGACGTCCCGGTCGATGTCCGCCCACGGATAAACGTTGAACGTCACGAGGTCGCAGTACTTGCCGGAAATCTCCCAGACGACTGGATGCGCGCCGCCGAGTCCGGCGAAGCGCGCGCCCATCACGATGTGGTTCGGGTCGTGGCGGCGGATCGCCTCGCTCGACACGCGGAAGTAGATGTCCGCCGCGAGCTTCAGGAACGCGAGCTTGTCGTCATCCGAGGGATTACCCTTCACGCCACGCTCCGCGAGAAACTTCTTCTGGGCGATCTTAGCGCTGTGCGTGTCAGGGAGCTTCGCAACCGCGTCGAAAAGTCCGGTGTCGCGGCGTCCGCGTCCCCACCACGCGAGCTCGTTGTCGATGAAGTAACCGAAGAGCCACGGGTCGTCGCGGTGCGGGGCGCAGCCGACGTGCGCCTTCCAGTCGGCCCACGCCGCGAACTGCGGATGGAACACATTGGGGAACGCAGAACAGGGACGGTGTTCATTGGGGCAGATGTAGAGGTCGGGACGCTCCGGGTTCCAGCAGAGCCCGTCACCGATGGAGAGAAACACGGTATGCACGAGCCCGCGGTGTTTGAGGTCGGGATCACATCCCGCGCCGAGAAGGTTGAAGCCCCACTTCTTGAGGCGTGCGAGCGTATCTTCCTCCCAGTCAACCTTGTTCGGGAACTTCCGTTTGTTCACCTCGTGGTGGATGCTGCGCTTCGTGCGCTGGCTGTAGTGCCCATGGTACTTCACGTGATCTATTCCGAGTAGCACCATTCCCCTTCCAAGCGGATCGATCACTCGCCAGCGTCCGTCCTTCTCCACGACGCGGAAAAATCCCGTCGCCTTGTCCTTGACATCCGCGAGGAAGCTGTCACTCGCGTAAGGAGGCATGGGCTCTCGCTTCTCGGCTACAGGGACATCACACCTGAACTTCGGGTCGATGAACGCACCGCGAAACGAGCCTGTGGAATGAAACGCCGGCCGACCTCGCACTACAGCCTTGGGTTTTACCCGCCCCTGGTCGCGACGGTAGGGCGAGGCGTCCCGCCGAGCCGCCGCTGGAAGCTCGTATGCGCACGAAAACAACGTTTCCCCTCCGGAGTTCTTGATCACGCCGAAAATCACATGCGCCGTGCAATCGAGCCGGAGGGACATGTCATACGCCTCCCCGTATTTCCACGTACCCTTGTGCTTTCGTTCAATGCACTTCAGCTTGTCGATGCCCTGCGAGAGCCACACGCCGTCGCGCATTTCGCACAGTTCGAAATTGTGGTGTTCTGGGCCCTCCTCCGGCGGAGATCTCACGAGCGCGACGTGCCAGAAGTTCCGGTTGTCATCGTGGATCGCAACGCCAAGCGTCGCCCACCCGTTTGTGCCCGCGCCCTCGGGACGCACCACCGCTTCGACATGGACATCCTCGGCACACAGCGCATCCGCTAGCGCGAATGGTGAAGTGCCGTCGGTTTGTAGCGTCCGTGAATCCGCGTCAAACGTCCACGAAAGCGGGTTCATTTCCCAGCAGATGCCGTACAATGCCATCACCAAGGTAAAAACAACAAAAACAATCGTCTTTTTCATTTACGCCTCAAAAGTTTCTGATTAGTCCTGTTTTTCCGCCATACCCATAAACACAAAAGCCTCCCTTATGGGGAGGTTTCGTGTTTGAATGGAGGTGGGAAGCGGAGTTGAACCGCTGTAAGCGGATTTGCAGTCCGCGACCTAACCGCTCGGCCATCCCACCGGTCAGCGCCCGTTTTACTGGGCCTTCTTCGCCGCAAGCTGCCTTTCGTGGGCGCGTTTCGCGCGCGCTTTCCTACGGGCTCTCTTGGCACGTGTTCTCAATTGTTGTCCCATGGCGGAATAGTATATCAAACCGATTTTCAGTATGCAAGCATGAAAATGAGATTATTTTTTCGCCGTTAGGACAACACGAGTTGGCCGCCAGAAGCCGTTACCTTGACGGTGGACTTCGGTGGGTATTTCCCCGCGATGATCGCACGTGCGACGGGCGTCTCGATTCCGCGCTGGATGGCGCGTTTCACCGGACGCGCCCCGTAGGCAGGGTCGTAGCCATCCTTCGCAAGCTGGTCAAGCGCCGCATCGTCGATCTCGAAGCCGAGCTCCTGCTCGCCAAGGCGCCGCTCGAAGTCCTTGAGCTGCAACTTGACGATGGACTTGATCTGGTCCGCCGAAAGCGACTTGAACTCCAGTATCTCGTCGAGCCGGTTGAGGAATTCGGGACGGAATATGGCCTTGAGGGAATCCTTAGGCGCGTTCGAGGTCATGATGACCACGGCGTTCTTGAAGCTCACGGTACGTCCGTGGGAGTCAGTGAGTCGTCCGTCGTCCAGCACCTGCAGGAGGATGTTGAACACGTCGGGATGTGCCTTCTCGATCTCATCAAGCAACACCACCGAGTACGGCTTGCGGCGGACGGCCTCCGTGAGTTGTCCACCCTCGTCGTAGCCCACGTAACCAGGTGGCGCACCCACAAGGCGCGAGACGGTGTGCTTTTCCATATACTCGCTCATGTCTATGCGCACCATGTTCGCCTCGTCGTCGAACAGCTCTGCGGCAAGCGCCTTGGCAAGTTCCGTCTTGCCGACTCCCGTCGGGCCGAGGAAGAGGAACGCGCCCACGGGACGCTGCCGGTTCTTGATCCCGGCACGCGAACGCAGCACAGCGTCCGCCACGGCCTCAACGGCCTCGTCCTGTCCAACGACGCGTTCGTGCAGCACGTCGCCGAGCTTGAGCAACTTCTCGCGCTCGCCTTCAAGCAGTTTCGTCACGGGCACTCCGCTCCAGCGGCTCACGACTTCCGCGATTTCGTCCGCCGTCACCTCCTCGCGCAGAAGAGCGCCGCCGTCCTTCGCGTGGATGGCCTCTTCGTGTTCGCGAAGCTTCTTCTCGAGCGCGGGGATGTCGCCGTACTTTAGGCGCGCTGCCTTCTCGTTGTCGCCAGCGGAAAGCGCGGCGTCGTACTTCAGGCGCGCAGCGTCGAGGTCGGCACGGACACGCTTGACCTCTTCAAGGGCGTTCTTTTCGTTCTTCCAGCGGGCGGTCATGGCATCCGCCTTCGCCTTCAACTCCGCAAGCTCGCGGCGAAGTTCCTCAAGACGCTTCTTCGATGCGTCGTCCTTTTCCTTCGAAAGCGCGATCTCCTCGATTTCAAGACGACGCACATGGCGCGTTGCCTCGTCGAGTTCGGCGGGGAGGGAGTCCATCTCCGTGCGGATCGACGCACACGCCTCGTCGAGGAGGTCGATTGCCTTGTCTGGCAGGAAACGATCCTGGATGTAACGGTTCGACAGCACTACGCTCGAAACGAGGGCTGCGTCCTGTATGTGGACGTTGTGGTACTTTTCGAAGCGCTCCTTGAGTCCGCGCAATATGGAGATGGAGTCCTCCTCGCTTGGAGGGTCCACCTGCACGGGCTGGAACCTGCGTTCAAGGGCGGCGTCCTTCTCCATGTACTTGCGGTACTCGTCGAGCGTAGTCGCGCCCACGCAGTGCAGCTCGCCACGCGCAAGCATGGGTTTCAACATGTTGCCCGCATCGGTGGAGCCTTCCGTCTTGCCAGCGCCGACTATCGTGTGGATTTCATCGATGAAGAGGATTATGCGTCCGTTCGCAGAGCGTATCTCGTTCAGAACGGCCTTCAGACGTTCCTCGAACTGTCCGCGGTACTGCGCACCGGCCATGAGCGCTGTCATGTCTAGCGAGAATACTGTACGGTCCTTCAATCCCTCCGGCACGTCGCCGCGCACTATGCGCTGCGCAAGGCCCTCCACTATGGCGGTCTTACCCACGCCGGGCTCGCCGATGAGGACGGGGTTGTTCTTCGTCTTACGGGAGAGGATTCGGATTACATCGCGAATCTCCGTGTCGCGCCCAATCACGGGATCGAGCTTGCCCTGACGGGCCATTTCCACCAGATCCGTGCCGTACTTCTTCAACGCCTCATATTGGCTTTCGGGGTTGTCGGACGTTACGCGCTGGTTGCCGCGCACCGCCCGTAGGGCCGCGAGGAAGTTCTTCTCCGTCACACCCGCGCCCTTAAGGATGTCCGCTGCGTCACTCTTGTAGCGCAACAGGCCGAGGACGATGTGCTCTACGCTGATGTACTCGTCCTTCATCTCCTTCGCGGCGTCCTCCGCCTTCATGAGGACGTTCGACAGTTCTTGAGAAATGTAGAATTTATCCGGCTCGATCGCGCCAGTTATCCTAGGCTTGCGGTTGATCGACTCCTCCAGCCGCGCCTCAAGCGCGGGCAGCTGCACTCCGATCTTGGATAGCAGATTCGGAACAAGCCCCTGCGAGTCCTTCACGAGCGCGTACAGAACGTGCTCGGTGTCGAACTGCTGCTGGCCGTGGTGCTGCGCCACGTTCCGGGCGCACTCCAGGGCCTCTCGCACTTTCGTTGTGTATTTGTCTGCATTCATGTTGGTATCTCCTTTTCCGCTATCCCAAAAGCACAATCCATGCCACCGCGCTTTTTCCACCTCCGCCCCGTACGACTGTGCCATTCTGCCACACACGCACCGACTCTGTGCCACATTTGAACAACCCTTGTCGCCATCGAGATTCTAACACAACTTTCTAAAATCGAACTGCGGCGTATTGGTTAAACTACATTTGGCTACCCGAGAGGTAAGGAAGGGTGGCGAAAAGAGCTGGTCCGAACCGTAATATCACGGTGCGGAACGCGTGTACTATGACTATGGGCATTATCCGCCACCTAGAAGGCGGTTTTCCCAGCGCGGACTCGTTACACTCGGGGAACATTCCATCTTGGCGGTGTGGCGAACCGCTCGCCCCATTGGGCATTCCGCCTACAACTGTACGGGCGCAACCAAGCCGACGAACAGTACCGCCGCCACGACGGCAAATCGCACGGCAGACCAGACTTTGCTATTTCTCATGGCGGATATGATACCAAATTCCTTTTCGGGGAATCAAGGCAGCACAATGACAGAACGGCAAGCCTTCCTGAAAACGCACGAGAGCGAATGATGATTACTTCACATACAGGGTAAACGCGCCTGCATTCACGAGCACAAGGCCGCTCTTTGTCACGGGCGTCTCGGACCCTTCGACGGGGATCTCGATTGTACGGGGCTTCACCTTGAGTCCCCTGCGCTTCGTCTCTTCATCGACGTTGAATTTGACCGTGGCGTCAGGGGGAGTAGTCCAGACGATGAGGAAAGGATCTGCGGACTTCGCGAACTGGCGGAGATTGTCCGTACGCTTCGAGAGGTCCACGGTGACGGTTGCGCCGGAGGCGAAGCTGAGCGTCTTTGCTCCGGAAGTGAACGACGAAGTGGCGTTCAGCGCGTTCGTGCGCGCGCCGAAGTCGATGGTCGATCCGTTCTGCATCTCGCATCCGTGGAAGTAGTTGTGCGTCTCGCTGGGAACGAACGTGCCATGCACCTTGATGATGCCGTTGCCGTCGTTGGCGTTGGATCCGTAAACGGCTATGTAGTCCCTGACGTCCATCGGCACCTGCACGTTCAGCGCGCAGTTGATGCGGAAGTCCGCGGTGGAGGCACGGCACGACGTCTTGTTCACCTTCAGCCAGCCGCCGCTCGTGATATCGACAAGTCCGTTCAGGACGTCGGCGTTGTGCAGCCAGAAGGTCTTGCCCGAGGTGATCGGCACGGTGAGCGTGTGCCCGCCGAGGTCGAGCGTGGCCACGTTGTGGCCGGACTGGATTATTCCGCCGCTCATCGCGACTGTCCACTTCGAGTCCGCCTCCAGAAGCAGGTTCGCGATCTGCGCGCTGCCGTCGCCCGTATCAACAGCCGTGTTCTTCAGCTCGCCACCGGCGAGTATGAACTTGTATCCGGTGATGTCGTACTTGCCGTTCAGCTCCAGCACGGCATTCGTACCAAGCCTGACGGTGTCGCCGTCGTCGCTGGTGTTCATCAGCCCAAGCGGGTTGTCGCCCCTGTACGCGCTCGTGACGACGCCGCACTGCACGTCGAGACCGCCGGTGTACGTAGAATCGGGCGTGGCGCGCATGGCGCCCTCGCCCTTCTTCACGATGGCGATGTTCCCTGTCACCGCCACGCCGTCGAGCGCGACCATGCCTGCGGCGTTCGTAACCGTCAGGGTCGAGAGCGTCCCGGAGTTGTTGACGATCTTTGCGCCGAGATAGCCGCCGGCGGAAAGCCCGGCCACCGTGAGGTTGTGTCCGTTCAAGTCCAGAGTGGCGGCGTTGTTGAGCGCGATCTCACCAAGCGCGGTCCAGTCGCAGTCTGCGGCCAGCGTCAGCGTCTCGGACTGTTCGGTTCCCATCGTGAAACTCGCCGTCGTGAAGGGAATCTCGCTGCCTCCCTCTATTGAGATAAGCATGGGGACGTTGCCTGGCGAGAGGGTTGCGCCCTGGCCGCCCCAGGTATCGCCGCACACGATCGTGAAGCGGTGCCAGCCCTCCGTCACGGAAGTGGTGAACGAGCGTTCGTTTTGATACGTGTTGTTAATCGCCACCCAGTTGCCGTCGATGCTGAAGGCGAAGTAGTCGTCGAACATCTGGCGGATTCTCCACGTCCCCGCCTGCGCCGAAGTCACGAAGAACCAGCCGTCGAAGCGCAGCTGAGAGTTGTTGAGATTGTTGTTTTGCCAGGTCGTGTTCTGCCCTACGAGTTTCGCGAGATCGCCTTCGCCCTTCTGGCTGTACTCGAAAAGCCCCATATCCTTCCAGGCGACGCCGGGAATGTCGGATCCGTGGTTGCGTTCGCCTGCGTAGGCGATGCGGCCCCATTGCGTGGGGGTCGTCCGCTCGGGGAATATCCTCACGTCCTTCCACGGGAACTGCTCCGTCCCCTCCGGGATGGAGAACTTCGTGGTGCCGGAGACCACGACGGTGGTGACGTTGGTGGGGATCGCGCCTGCAACCTCCTGGTCGTCGCCGTTGTAGCACGTCCAGTTGAGCGGGTCGTAGAGGTCGCCCTCCGCGCCGTTACCGGTCCACACCGCCGTGAACGGCGTATTCGCGTCCAACGCGACAGCATACAGGCCGTCCTCCTCCGCAGCAAGGGTGAAGCGGCGCGCGATCGTCGCGCACGGCTGGAACGTCACGTCCGCCGGCGCGGCAGACCATGCGACGAGCTGCTCGCGGTTCGTCAACGCGCGCGCACCCGTCTCGACCGTTACTTCAGACCCGGCGAAGAACGTCGTGGTGGCGCTGTTGAAGGCATTGGTGAAGAGCGAGATGTCGAGCGTCGTCTCTTCGTATCCGCTCGCGCCCAGCTGTACCGTGGGATGGTCGGGGGACCCGTCGGCAAAGTTGACGTTAGGCGCGTAGGTATCGCGCACCACGAAGAGCGGAAGTGAGTCGTTATACCACGGATTGCTGAACTTGCCGTCCTCCGCGAAGATGAGCGACTTCACGGGCGAGAGCGCGTTGTTGTGCTGCTGCAGGACGCCGTGCACCACGAGTTCGCATTCGCCCGCCGTCGGCGTGGCGTCGAAGTACTGCACCGTCGCGTCGCTTGCAATCACGATTCTGCCTGGCCCGGAATACGACAGGTTTCCGCCGTAGATCGTCGTGCCGGCGAAGGTGACCGTACGGCCGTTCATCGTCATCGTCTGCGCGCCGTAGTTGTAGAACTGCATTCCCCAGCTCTTGGAGCCGCCGATCGTGGCGTCGCCCGCGAGTTTTACGGCGCGCAGATAGCCGTACGACGTGGAGTGGGTCCACGGGCTGGATACGTTCGTGTCGTTGACGATCGCGCCGCGTCCGTCGGGGCCGTCGCCCGCGATTTCGTAGTTGTAGTCCCAATATCCCTTGCCGCCGATGAGCAGCTGGCCGCCGTCCTCGACGATGATGTTCGCGTACTGCGCGCCGCACGTCGCGCTGCCCGCGGTCTTGTCAACGATGCCCTCTTTCACGACAAGCGACGTCGCGAACCTCGCGCCGAAACTGGTGTGACCCGTCTTCGACATGACGAGCTTGCCCTTGCCGATCTTGTGGACGTTCATCTTGACCGAGCCGGAGAACGTAATCCCCGAGTTCGTCACTGTCTCCCCTTCCGGCACATCGACCTCCAGTACGCCCGCTCCAGCCGAAGGCTTGTTGAGCGTGTTGTTCACGAGCGCCACGCTGTCGAAGTTCACAGCATGATTGGTGTACTCTTTGGGACAGCCAAGCCTTATCGTGTGCGAACCGGGCGCGAGCGTGAACGTCTTTGAATATGATCTACTTGTCTTGCCGCCGCATCGTGTGTTCCCTGTCAGCGCTGACCCGTCCAAATTGACATAGTAAAACGAATCTATATAAGTTGACGTATTGTCGCCTGCTGCGCCGTAGTTGAAGGTCAGCTTGTATGTTGCGGACTTGTTGACCACAATCACCTGCTGAATGTATGAATTGTACGCCACACGGCACCAGTTCGAGCCGTTCTTGACCTTGCCGCCATAACTGTTATGGTTCTTGAGAATGCCCACTGTGCCGCTTGAAGTCCATCCGGTCGGCGTCATTCCCTTGTATTCTCCCCCGTTGATGATGTCCTGTTCGAAGCCGGGGTTGGTTAGGAGGTTGCCTGCGGTGCTGCCGATGTTGGCGTTGCCGGTAAGGCCGGCGACGGTCAGCTTGAACCCTGCAAGGTCAAGTGAACCTGTGAACTTGGGGTCGGAGCCGAGCCCGCGCCAGTCGCAGTTCGCCGTGAGCGTCGCGTTGCTTTCGAACATGACGCGCTCGAAGTTGATTGTGTCGTTTGTCGTGATCTGCACGGCGAAGTTGCCGGAAAAGACGATGGGGGTCGCCGCAGTCGGGAGCGCGTCCGCCACCGTCTCGCCCTCGTCGTCCGTCACGGTCCAGTTGGCGGGGTTCGAGACCGTACCGTCACCGCCCGCGTTCGTCCAACGCGCCTTCGCGTACGGCACGCCAAGAAACGTTCCGCTGCCGGCGTTCGTCTTGAATACGTTGCGCACCGTGTCGTACACGCCCAAGACGCCATCGGAAATACGCTTGGCGGGGACAAGGTTGACGGCGGGCGTTCCGTCCGACTTGGTGATGGCGAGCGAATAGAATTTGTAGAGGCCGTAGTTGCCGGGGCTGGTCGAGCCTTTCATCTGCGAAGCCAGCACGGAGAGCGTCCCGCCGACCGTGAAGGACGCGGGCGCGTATGAACTAAGCACAGTGTTGTTGGTCGTGCCGTTCGCCGTGTCGTAGGTTATCGTCACGGCGCCGGTCGTGCCGTCGGCCTTCACCTTGTAGCGCGTCCCGACGGCAGCCGTGAACGTGCCAAGGGGGATGGTGTGCTGCGTAGTGTTGTAGTCGAAGCGAAGCCCGCCCGTGAGCCAGAAAAACGTGAACGTCGCTTTGGCGCCGTCCGTGCGTGCGCACCAGAACGCCTGGTTCGAGCCTGTACTTGAGAACTCCACCTCTTCCTCGATGGTGTCTTTACTTGCAGGCGTGTAGCCGGTGTTTATCCACTGGGTGCCGGTTCCCTGGATGTACTCGAGCCGGATGTATTCGGCCGGCAAGGTGGCTGCATGAGAACTGAAGGCAATTGCCGCAAGTGCAAACCCTGCGACGATGATGCCGGAACAGCTTGATTTGGATCTCATTTTGTACTTTCCTTTCTTGTCAAAACGTAGATGCACCTGTCCCGCCGTAGAGGCGGGAAGTTATGTGCGTCTGTGGCTATGGGGCTCATCGCCGCACATTGTAGCAAAAAACTCGTTGGTGTGCAACGAAAACGGAAAGTTTTTTCGGACAAGATGGCGAAGTAGTCCGTGTACCAACGAGCTTCACCGTGATGTTCGCGTTCTCCACGAAAGTCACCGTCTTCTTTCCAGCCGTAAACGCCGACGTCACGGGCCAGGCGTTCGTGCGCGACGTGAGATCGAGCCGTCCGCGATTACCAACGGTAGGGGCCGACCACCGGGCGGCCCAGAGATGTGGCAAAACAGGTCAGCACCAGTTTTGCCACAACTGTTCCGAAGCATGATATTATGGTGCGGAACGGGCGGTTGTGGCGGCAGAATGGTGGGGCGAGCCGTCCCGGCGAGCCGCCCGCCCCACTGGGACAACGGGCATCTTGCCCGTTGACACCTACGGCCTTGCGCCCGACACGCCCGAACCCGAAATCGTCGCCCACCTCTTCAAGCTCTACGCCGAAAAGATGAAGGAGCGTGGATGGGGGTGTGTGGAGGCTTAGTGAATGGGGTTTATAGAATTTTGTCCATCTTGTGGTACGCTTTCCAAATCGAAGTACAGAAGCCGTGTGTCCGCACCCTCATCCTCCTTGGAGAGAGGCATAAAACCTTGCTTGTAGTAGAAGTCCAATGCCTCTGCGTATGCATCCACAGTGATGAACCGACATCCCGCCTTGCTGTCATTCCGATATGAGGCGATGATCATGTTGACAAGCATTGCGCCAATGCCCTCGCCGCGGTATCGCTTGTCCGTTGCAAGACGACAAATCTTCAAGGCGGGATAACTCTTGAACATCTTGCCCTGTGCGAAAAACTGTTTGCGAAATCGATTGTACGCAGAATTGCTTGGGAAGTCTGTCAGCGAAATTCTGTCATGGGCGAGGCTGAAATAACCAATGACATCCCCACCAGTCACATCCTCCAAAACGTAACTGGTGGCAAGGCGAACACGATAATACAACGGCGCATCTGTGAGGATGAAATCGTTGAGATCGTCATCCCCGCAGTCGAACCGCGTCACCATGTCGTCCGCGCCAAGTCGGCGAAGCTGGATTGCGTCCCTGTTCATCGTCAGAAGGTACAGTTGACGCACTTCTTGCGCAGAAACTCATAGTCGCGCCGGATTGCCTCAATCCGCTCTGGAGAAAGCGGTTTGGGATGCAACATTCGCACCTCAAACTGACGCGCCTCCTCTCCAAAGAGGATTGGCGTTTCTTTGACTGGTTTTGCCATGTTATTGTCCTTTCTTTCCGTCCGGGTTCTGCGTCCGAACGGCATGTATTATACCATAATTCCGCGATGTCATGTTGGATGAAATGAACGCGCCCGACACGCCCGAACCCGAAATCGTCGTGAAAACAGATCAGCACCTGAACTCTCTTCAAGCTCTACGCCGCCGCCGCCTCGGCGTTCGACATCAGCATGAGCCCCGCCGCTATCTGCTTCGCCCGGCTCTCAATCGGGAGGTTCAGGGCGGCGAGAAGCCGCGAAGTGCCCACCATCGCGGGGATCGCGGCGTTCCTGTAGTCGTGGACCGCCGCGCGGCTTTTTTGCAGAAATTCCCGCATCAGATCCATCGCGTTCCAGCCTACGATTTCATGAAAAAGGGGTCGCAATCGGTGCCCGGGCATACCCG